>NZ_JAMPOG010000026.1:0-106345 GCF_028480065.1 Providencia sp. PROV189 | reverse complement strand
TTGTGACAACGGATGCGCATTATAGGGAGTCAGAAAATTCTAGCAACCCTTATTTTGCATTTTCTTTTCGTTCGCGCTTTTTTTCATCAAAACGGTGATAAATCAACTAAAACAACGGTAGAATTGATTATTTCAGCAGCAATTATCCCCCAACTCACGTAATATAATTGCTCAAGGTTATGTATTGGGACTAATTATGGAATTTAGTGAGCAGCAAACTGCTTCGCAAAAAAACCTTTCTTATCTTATTGCCGAACAGCTAGGCCAAGAGATTTTGAAAGGCACTTATTTACCAAGCTCTATTCTTCCCAGTGAAATAGAGTTATCTGATAAATTCCAAGCCAGCCGCACAGCGATTAGAGAAGCGGTTAAGATGTTAGCAGCAAAAGGGATGTTACTTGCGCGTCCTCGCATTGGCACAAGAGTTATGCCTTCATCCCACTGGAATTTTTTGGATCAAGATCTGCTTAAATGGTGGATAAGCAGTGATGAACAAACGGTCGTTATTAGGCATTTTCATGTTGTAAGACTCGCGATTGAACCGCAAGCTTGCTACCTTGCCGCAAAACATGCCACAGACAAGCAAAATAATTTACTCAAAGCACTCGCCAATGAAATGCAATTATTAGAAAAGCAATTTGATAGGCAACGTTGGATAGATGTTGATCACCGTTTTCATCTAACGATTTATGAAGCTTGTGCCAATCCATTTTTGATCTCCTTTGCCAATTTATTCCGTTCTGTCTATCAATTCTATTTTGATGCGATTACAGAAAATGACGTTATTGAAGTAGACATTCATCAGCAACTGGCAAATGCCATAATAAAAGGTAATAGCGCCAAAGCGTTTGATCTCTGCTATAAGTTATTAACTATTACTGGAAAACAAACCTAACACGATAACTTTCCATGTTTGCTTTAACTTTTTATTTAATAGGTTACCGATGTTAAAAACAGCTAAAAGCATGTCAGGCCTTCCATGGATAGCCGCAATGGCATTTTTCATGCAAGCCCTTGATGCAACCATTTTGAACACGGCGCTACCTGATATCGCCAAAAGCCTCCACCATTCACCACTCGCCATGCAATCTGCGATTGTCAGTTATACATTAACAGTTGCATTATTAATTCCTGTGAGTGGATGGTTTGCAGATAGGTTCGGCACTCGTCGCATTTTTATTATCGCTGTTTCACTGTTTTCCTTTGGTTCCCTTCTTTGTGCACTATCACCGTCATTGACATTCTTAGTCACATCCCGCGTTATCCAAGGTATTGGTGGGGCAATGATGATGCCTGTTGCGCGCCTTGCATTGATCCGTGCCTATCCACGCAGTGAATTACTCCCAATATTAAACTTTGTTACTATCCCTGGATTAGTAGGTCCTATCTTAGGCCCTTTACTAGGCGGTGTATTAGTGACTTATGCCACATGGCATTGGATCTTTATTATCAATATTCCGATTGGTATTTTAGGGATCTTGTACGCCTTAAAATCAATGCCTGATTTTAAAATGCCAAAACGTAAGTTTGATGTTCTTGGGTTTATTCTCTTTGGCTTTGGTCTTGTCATGTTATCAGTCAGTCTGGATCTCTTTGGCGACAAGTCCTTGCCCGGTTACATTCCAGCATCCATCGTACTCGGTGGTTTTGTATGCCTATTTCTTTATGTTTTTCATGCTCGACGTATAAAACATGCCATCATTCCACTAAATTTATTTAAAACCCGTACTTTTAGTATTGGTATTAGCGGTAATATTGCCACTCGATTAGGGACAGGAAGTATTCCATTTTTGATGCCATTAATGTTGCAGGTTGGTTTTGGCTACGAAGCGGTTATCGCCGGTATGATGATGGCTCCAATGGCTATAGGGTCAATTATCGCAAAATCAGCAGTAACTCGGATACTGACTCGCTTTGGTTATCGAAAAACACTGTTTACCGTGACGGTCATTATTAGTTTTATGATAGCTCAGTTTTCTCTCCAGACTCCGACTATGTCTATCTATTTACTGGTGATACCTCTATTTGTGCTTGGGATGGTTATGTCAACGCAATTTACTGCGATGAATACGATTTGCTTAGCTGATTTAACAGATAATAATGCCAGTGCGGGGAATAGTATGTTAGCGGTGACTCAACAGCTATCGATCAGTTTTGGTATTGCAGTCAGTGCGGCAATATTGAGCTTCTATGAAGGCTTACCACATGGGAATACTGTAGATAATTTCCATTACACCTTTATAACTATCGGTGCCATTACATTACTTTCTGCATTTGTCTTCTTGTTGTTGAAGAGAAGTGATGGTCAAAACTTAATAAAAAATAAGTCTAAACCATCAGATAAGAACTAATTTCGTTTAACGGATTGGCGCTCAACCAGTTTGGGCGTCAACACCAAAACGTTAGCGTCGGCTTCAGGGTTATCCATTCGAAAAATAAGCTGGTCGACAGCCAATTTACCCAATTCATCTTTTGGTTGATGAATCGTCGTTAATGGCGGGATCATATAAGGTGATAAGTCGATATCATCGTAGCCAATGATTGAGATATCATCAGGTACTTTCAGCCCTTTACGAAATATCGCCTGATAAGCGCCAACGGCCATGGCATCATTCCCGGCAAAAATAGCTTTAGGTGGGTTAGCAAGCGCCAACAGTTTATTCATTGAATTAAAGCCACCAGCAAATTCAAAATCACTAAAAATAATATATTCATCAGGAATATTCAGCGATGCTTGCTTCATCGCCTGCATGAAACCTTGGAAACGCGCACGTGCTGGTGATTTGTCTTGGGGGCCTGCGATGCAAGCAATTTGGGTGAACCCCGCATCAATTAAATAACGTGCGGCAATCTCCCCGCCAAGAAAAGAGTTATCTTGAATAATATCGCCATCAGACTCAAAGGGAGACCAATCCATCATCACGGTAGGCACTGCGGGATAACGGGAAAGAACCTCTTTTGATGGCCCCTGAACTTCTGTACACATCATCAGTAAACCATCAACGCGTTTCTGTAATAGTGTTTCTAAACTATGATTCATCCGCTGAAGGTCGCCTTCAGTATTACAGAGGATCAAACTATAACCACGTTCATAACAACTGCGCTCAACCCCACGAACCACTTCTGCATAAAAAGGGTTATTACTGGTTGTCAGTAACATACCTATCGTATTAGTACGATTCATTTTTAAGCTACGAGCTAACGCCGATGGAGCATAATTTAGCTGCTCAATCGCATTTTTGACTCGTAATGTCACACTTTCGCTGACATAGCGATTTTGGTTGATGACATGAGAAACGGTGGATGTCGACACGCCAGCAAGGCGCGCAACATCTTTCATTGTTGCCACAAGCTATTCCTGTTGAGTTAAAAATGCATCGATTTCATTGCGCCATGGTACAGAGGGTTGTGCACCGGGTCGAGTTACCGCAATTGCAGCCGCTGCATGAGCGAAAACAATAGCCTCAGCATCACTTTTCCCTTCAAGTAAAGCGGTAACATAAGCGCCATTAAAGGTATCCCCTGCCGCAATTGTATCGACGGCTTTCACTTTAAATCCAGCGATAATTTTACCTGTTGAACCTTTTTCACTATACCAAACGCCTCTCGCCCCTAACGTAATCATGACTTTACTGATACCTTTATCATGCAATACTTGAGCTGCCGCTTGTGCGCTCTGATCATCTTTGACGGTAATTCCAGTCAAATGCTCCGCTTCTGTTTCATTTGGCGTAATAATATCGACTAAAGCAAGTAACGAGTCAGGAAGAGCTTGGGCAGGTGCAGGGTTTAAGATGACTTTTGTACTGTTTTTTTGTGCAATTTCCGCTGCTAACTGAACCGCTTCAATAGGGGATTCTAATTGCATCAGTACGGCATCTGCATCAATGATTTTTTGCTGATAGTGGTTCACTCTTTCTTTAGTTAAATGCGCATTGGCTCCAGCATGGATACCAATTACGTTTTCACCTTGTTGGTTTACAAAAATCAGTGCAACACCCGTTGTTTCATTATCAACGACATCAATACATTCAACATCAATATGATCATTTTTGAGCTGCGTTTTGATGCTTTGCCCAATGCTATCGTTACCGACGCAAGCAATAAATGTTATGTCAGCACCACTTCGTCCAGCAGCAACCGCCTGATTCGCACCTTTACCACCAAAAGCAACCTGATAGTGATTACCTCTAACCGTTTCTCCCGGTTGCGGAAATTGCCCGATGTTTAGAATATGATCAGCATTGATACTACCTAAAACCACAAGTTTAGCTGCGCCCATAACATTTATTTCCTTTTGCCTTTTTTATTTTATTCGCAAATAGAGCAAACCGCCGTTAAGGATAACGGCGGTTAATCTTTATTACTTTTTAACAACCAGTTCTAGTTCTACAGGTACTGTTGGCTCGACCTTTTCACCTTTCAAAACTTTATCGGCGATTTGTACACCTACAATGCCAATTTGATCAGGGCGCTGTGCAATTGTTGCGCCTAGTTTGCCCCCTTCAACCGCTTTAATACCATCATTGGTTCCATCGAACCCGACAACTAATACATCATCACGTCCTGCGGTTTGTAACGCTCTTAGCGCCCCTAATGCCATTTCATCATTTTGAGCAAATACCGCTTGCACAGTAGGATGCGCTGTCAGTAGGTTTTGCATCACGTTTAAGCCTTTTGTTCTATCGAAATCAGCAGGCTGGCTGGCTAATACATTAAATTTATGCTCTTTTGCACCGGTATTAAAACCTTCACCGCGTTCACGAGCAGCGGAAGTTCCTGTGATCCCTTCGAGTTGGATCACTTTGGCGTCGTTACCTGTTTTTTCAGCGATAAAATCTGCCGCCATCTTACCGCCCATTCGGTTATCAGAAGCGACATGACTGACTACATCACCTTTGTTAGCTGCGCGGTCTAGGGTGATAACAGGAATTTTTGCTTTATTGGCCATGATAATGGCATTCCCAACCGCATCTGAATCGGTCGGGTTAATCAACATGAGTTTAGTGCCACGAACAGTTAAATCTTGAACGTTAGCTAGCTCTTTAGCAGGGTTATCTTGAGAGTCGAGTACTATTAGTTCGTAACCTAATTTATCGGCTTCTTTTTGAGCACTATCTTTCATTGTCACAAAGAACGGGTTGTTCAGTGTGGAAATAACCAGAGCGATACTTTCTTTCGCCATCGCATTAACACTCACAGTAGCACTTAAAGCGACGGCTGATAGCAAGGTTGCGAGTTTTTTCATTTTCATAATCGTATTCCTGTAGGGTATAAGTTACTTTTTATTATCAACGAGTACGGCAAGTAAGATGACAACCGCTTTTACAATCATTTGATAGTTTGATGATATACCTAGTAAGTTTAAGCCATTATTGAGAAAACCTAAGATAAGAGCACCAATCAAAGTTCCAACAATGCGTCCTTTACCACCAGCCAGACTTGTACCGCCAAGAACAACAGCGGCAATTGCGTCAAGCTCATAACCATTACCAGCCATTGGTTGCGCTGACGACAGTCGAGCAACTTCAATAACACTCGCCAATGCCGCTAATAATCCACACAGGGCATAGACAATAATTTTAATTCTGTCGACATTAATGCCAGATAAGCGCGTCGCGGCTTCATTTCCACCCAATGCGTAGATATATCGACCCAAACGGGTGTGGTGTAATAGATACCATGCCGCGGCAAACACAATGATCATCAACCAAACAGGGGTCGGGATCCCGAAGGGACGACCAATACCAAACCAGCCGAAAAGATCCGCATTATCACTGAAACCTGTATTGATCGGGCTACCATCGGTATACACACGTGTCACCCCCCGCAATAACAACATCATGACTAATGTCGCAATAAAGGCTTGAACTTTACCTTTGGCGACAATCACCCCCGTACAAGCACCAATAGCAGCCCCAAGGGCTAATGCTCCCGCAACGGCGACGAAGGCATTCACATCAGCCCCCACCATCGATGCCGCAACAGCCCCTGTTAAAGCCAGTAATGAACCAACAGATAGGTCAATACCGGAGGTTAAGATCACCAACGTCATCCCCACAGCCATGATGGCGTTAACCGATGTCTGTTGCAGGATATTAAACAGGTTATTAAGGGTGAAAAAATTCGGGCTAAGGGATGAAACAATGGCAATTAACACTAATAATGCAATCAGTGATTTTTGCTCCATTAGCCATGCTTTACTGAACCAACGTTTTGAGGTTGTGGTATTCGATGTCATTCTGATAACTCCTGAACTGAGCCGTAGCTTTTGCCAACAGCGGCAGCCATTAAGACTTCTTGAGTGGCCTGTTTAGCTGAAAACTCACCGCTAATATGCCCTTCATGCATAACGAGAATGCGGTCACTCATCCCAATCACTTCTGGCATTTCAGAAGAAACTAAGATGATGCTCAGCCCTTCTTTTTTAAATTGGTTAATTAATTGATAGATCTCTTTTTTAGCCCCAACATCCACACCTCGAGTTGGTTCATCTAAAATCAGGACTTTAGGCCTTGTCATCAAACCACGCGCAATCGCGACTTTTTGCTGATTTCCTCCCGATAGGTTGCCAATAATCTGATCCATGGAAGGGGTTTTGATATTAAATAAGCGAATAAAGTCACCGACCGTCTGTTGTTCTTCTTTATGTTTAAGATTGCCGCCAGCACGACTAAAGTAACGAAGTGCTGTCAACGACATGTTCTCTTTGACGGACATACCTAGTACTAAACCGTCACGTTTACGATCTTCCGAGATATAGACAATGCCGTTATTTAAACCATCTTGTGGCGTTTTTAATGAAATACTTTTGCCATCAAGGCGTACTTCACCTGATTTTTTTGTCGCAGCGCCGTAAATGATCTTCATTAATTCAGTACGCCCTGCTCCCATCAAACCAGAAACGCCTAGAATTTCACCGCTTCTCAATGAAAAGCTGGCATTATCGACACCAGGGCCTGATACATTTTCAACCTGTAAGCGAACCTCTCCCACCGGAACATGAATACGTGGGTATTGGTCTTCTAATTTACGGCCCACCATCATTTCAATCAGGGTTTCTTCTTCTAATTCTTTGACGGGTTTTTCACCGATAAATTGTCCATCACGAAACACGGTTACATCATCACAGATTTCAAAAATCTCTTTTAAGCGATGAGAGATATAAACAATTCCACGCCCTTGCGCTTTAAGCTCTTCAATAACTCTAAAGAGTGATGCTGTTTCCGTATCTGTGAGGGCATCCGTTGGTTCGTCCATGATGATGACTTGCGATTCAAAACTTAACACTTTCGCTATCTCAACCATTTGCTGTTCGCCAATAGAAAGCTCAGCGATCAATTGATGGCTGTCATAATCCAAGTTCAAGCGTTTTAGTAGCTTATCGGATTCACTGAACATGGTTTTCCAGTCGATTTTGCCGAATTTATTAACAAATTCGCGACCAAGAAAAATATTTTCAGCAATTGTCAGTTCAGGGATCAAATTAAGTTCTTGATGGATAATACCAATCCCTGCTTCTTGTGAATTTTTAGGGCCATGAAAGACCACTTCTTTCCCTAAATAACGGATAGCGCCAGCATCTTTACTATAGATACCTGTAAGCACTTTCATCATGGTGGATTTACCCGCACCATTTTCACCGACTAGCGCCATCACTTTTCCTGGGTAAACTTTAAGTGCAGCACCGTTTAGTGCTTTTACTCCGGGAAAAGACTTTTCAATGCCAATAAGCTCTAATAAAGGCTGCATACACACCTCAAAACGTCACACCAGAACAAAGGATCACATTAGCAAAAGGTGAACACTCCCCTGTTCTAATCACCGCTTTGCTGTCATGAGTCATTTTTTTAAAGCTTTCATGACTACAATATTCCACTGTTATTGGTTTTCCTTGGGCAAGCTCTAATGCCTGCAAATGTGCCAATATTGCGCGTTCCATTTCAGGATTGACGGTCGTGATCTCGCCAGCCAAAATTGCCTTTTCAATCTGCATCTCTTGAGTAATGACACTCAATACCGACATCAAATCGGGCAAACCTTGTGTAATAGCTAAATCAATACGTTCAACCTGCTGTGGTATAGGTAACCCAGCATCAGCAATTGTGATATGGTCGGTATGACCTAACTTTGCTATCACGGATGTAATATTGGAATTAAGCAAAATACCTTTTTTCATTGTTCCCGCCGTTTCCTTATGAGCGAAACGTTTCGCTAAATCTAATCATAGATAAGAAAATGAACAACACAATGTTGTTGGCTAAGATTTGTGATCGCCATCGAAACGTTTCGTTAACGCCCAAAAGAGAAGAAAAGATGAAAGTATTGAATTAGTTATAGCTGAATCGTTTTTGTTGATAGTAAGTCTAAATCAAAGAAAAATGACAAAATTCGTTGCAAAATTGGCACCTCGATGGATAACCTAGCAATAAATGACATAAATAATAAAAGGAACGAATATGCAGTTAGCGGAAAGAATCGCCCAACTTAGCAATTACCTTGAAAGTGGTTTGTATGAACGCCAGCAAGCAATTCGTTTATGTTTATTGGCCACATTAAGTGGTGAAAGTGTCTTTCTTCTAGGGCCTCCAGGTATCGCTAAAAGCTTAATTGCACGCCGCATGAAGTATGCGTTTCGCCACGCGAATGCGTTCGAATATTTAATGACCCGTTTTTCCACACCAGAGGAAATTTTTGGGCCATTATCCATCCAAGCTTTAAAAGATGAAGGGCGCTATCAACGACTAACAAAAGGCTATTTACCTGATGCTGAGGTGGTTTTTCTTGATGAAATTTGGAAAGCTGGCCCCGCTATCTTAAATACCCTACTCACCGCTATCAATGAACGGAAATTCCGTAATGGAGATGGTGAAAGTGCTATTCCTATGCGTTTATTAGTCACCGCATCTAACGAGCTTCCTGATGCTGACAATAGCTTGGAAGCGCTATTTGACCGAATGCTTATCCGTATTTGGCTCGATAAAGTACAAGAAAAACAAAACTTCCGAGCGTTGCTGACAGGTAAATCCCCCCAAGATGAGTCACTGGTTCCTGAACACTTAAAAATCAGTGATGATGAATATAAAGAGTGGCAACAGCAAATCCCTAAAATTACGCTGCCCGATCACTGTTTTGAACTTATTTATCAACTCCGCCAGCAACTGGATGCCACCGATAAACACCTTTATGTCTCGGATAGACGCTGGAAAAAAGCGGTCTATTTATTACAAGCCAGTGCGTTTTTTAATGGGCGAAATACCATTTCACCCCTTGATATCATCCTATTAAAAGATTGTTTATGGCATGACATGCAATCGATGAATGCCTTACCTCAATTACTCAAGTCCATATTAGAAGAAGATGGCTGGCAACAGAGAAAACTCTCTCGTGAAATAGAAATGCTCTACCAAGAGTGGACCTCATCAACCCAAGATCAAAACAATCAAAATGCTTTTAAGGTCAATAAAAATACGCCAATGTTTGCTCGTAAGCCAACGTACACTCTTCCAGAAAATATCAAAGAGGGGCGTTTAACACTATTTTTGCATAAGCCACTACAGTTACATGATATAAAAGTAACGTTTATTACCACGGATAAAAAGTTACTGACTCATTTTCTAACGAAAGGTACTACTCTATCAGCTCACCTCAATGGTATTGGTTTTGCACAAGAAATTGCTGCTGAAATTAATAACTTAAATCAGATTCAGCTATTAGATGTGAGTCACCAAGCTTCCACTCTTTATTTACAAGAATCCACCACCACCGTCGATAAAACGGATAACACACAATGGTTAGAAAAGCTTGATAAGATCCAACAAGATATTCAATCGGCGCGTTATCAATTTGAACAACAACAGCCCAATTTATTTATTGAATCAAGCTGGCTGGCAGGAATCGAAGGAAGCTTTATGAAGTTAACTGAAAAGCTCACTCAGTTACGTAATCAAATAACAGGAAAAATGGCGGATTAACTATGCTGAGTTTAGCCACGCTAGACTTATTGCTTTCCGTTAATGAAAGCCAGCTTATAGAAGAGATTATTATCTCTCTTCTTGCCACACCTCAACTCGCCGTTTTCTTTGAAAAACACCCTCGACTTAAAAAAGCCCTGTTAAAAGATTTATCGGAATGGAAAAAAGATCTTAAACAAAAGCTGCAAGATGCCTTAGTGCCTGCTCAACTCGCTGAGGAGTTTCAACTTTATCAACAGTCTCTTGGTCAAGCGACTGAGTTATTTTTTAATCAATTACCCGAGATTATTGAAACACTAAAAGCCATAGACTCTCCTTTTTATGCCGAAGCCTGCAAATTAAGTTCAGGTAAAATAGAGAATAAAAGCGCTAGGCAAAGTTTATTTATCCAACGCTGGCGGATCAGTTTGATATTGCAGGTGACAACTTTACATAAAGAGTTATTAGAGCAAGAAAAAGAGCAGTTACTCGCTGAACTACAACAACGGCTCGCGTTAAGCGGTAATCTTGAAGAGATTTTAGGTGAAAATGAGCGGGCTGCTGGCCGGTTATGGGATTTAAGTAAAGGGCTAAATACAGCATCAGCCTATAATGATAAGTTATTGAATCAATATAGTGATTTTTTACGCCAACAACCAGAATTGGAAAAGATAGCTCAATTATTAGGCCGCAGCCAATCTGCTCGCACCCTGCCTGAAGATAGCGTGCTGCTAGAGCCAATGACTATCTTCGAGAAAGTCCCTGAAACAATACCAGAGCAAGTTGATGGATTAAGCCAAAGTGATGACGTATTACGACTATTACCTACCGAATTAGCGATGTTAGGGCTTGAAGAAATTGAGTTTGAGTTCTATCGAAAACTGCTTGAAAAGCAGTTAATCACTTATCGTCTCCAAGGGGAAAGTTGGCAAGAAAGACGAGTATTGCGCCCCGTAACTCACCATCATCATGAAGAGCAACCTAGAGGGCCTTTTATTGTCTGTATTGACACTTCAGGCTCTATGGGGGGAATAAATGAGCGATGTGCAAAAGCATTTTGCCTCGCATTATTAAAAATTGCGCTGGCGGATAACCGTTCATGTCACATCATGTTATTTTCTACTGAACTCGTCCATTATGATTTACTCTCCGTGGATGGTTTAGAGCAGTGTATTCGTTTTTTACACCAAACATTTCGTGGAGGAACAGATTTAGCTAACTGTTTGCAAGAAACGGTCAAAAAACTCGAAACCCCGACATGGTCAGATGCTGACGCGGTGGTGATTTCCGATTTTGTTTCTCAACGTTTGCCTGACGAATTAATCAAAAAGATAAGATCCCTTCAGCAGGTAGGGAAATACCGCTTCCATGCGGTATCTGTTTCAAATTATGGGAAACCCGGCATCATGAAGATATTTGATCATATCTGGCGCTTTGATACCGGATTAAAAAGCAGGTTATTGCGCCGCTTTAGTCGCTAACTACAGCATACCCGCAACAGATTCACGAGTTTCTGGAGACCAAACACCACATTGAACTTGGCCAATGTGCTGACGTTGGAGCAGTAACATCACTAAACGTGACTGACCAATACCGCCGCCGATAGTCTGTGGCATTTTGCCTTCGACTAATGCTTGGTGCCATTCTAGCTCCATGCGCTTTTCATCGCCTGTTAAGCTTAGCTGACGAGTCAGGCACTCAGGGCTAACACGGATCCCCATTGACGAGATTTCAAATGCGTCTTGCAGCACTGGGTTCCACACAATGATGTCACCGTTTAAGCCTTTAAAGCCATCTTCGTTTTCAGTTGTCCAGTCATCGTAGTCTGGTGCACGCACATCATGCGCTTCACCGTTTGATAGCTTCCCACCGATACCGATAAGGAAAACAGCGCCTAATTCTTTAGCAATCGCACGTTCACGGCCTTTTGCATCTAAATCAGGATAGCGCTGTAGCAGTTCTTCACTGTGGATAAAGTGAATTTGGTCTGGCAGGAACGGTGCCAGCCCAAATTCGCTGCTAATTGCGGCTTCTGTTTGTTTTATTGCCTGATAGATTTTACCCACTGTCTGCTTCAGATAAGGAAGTGTACGCTCCTCATCTGCCATCACTTTTTCCCAATCCCACTGATCAACGTAAACAGAGTGGATTGGTGTTAAGCGATCTTCGTCCGGACGTAACGCTTTCATATGAGTGTAAAGGCCTTGGCCTTGTTTAAAATCGAAACGGCCTAATGTCTTACGTTTCCATTTAGCCAAGGAGTGAACCACTTCAAAGGTTGCGTCAGGAATTGATTTTACTTTTACTTGAACTGCTTTTTCATGGCCTGACAAGTTATCCTGAGTTCCATCACCTAAACGGCTTAAGATAGGACCTTGAACTTCAATTAAGCCAAGCTCTTTTTCAAGTAAACGTGAAAAATAAGATTTAACAAAGCTGATTTGCTGCTGTTGTTCGATGAATGATTTGTCCATTTTATTTACCCATAATTTGTTAGCTGCGTTAGCCGATGTGTAGATTAAGCAACAAAACAGGGGTGGAATTCAATATACTTCATTAAAAAAACACTTTCTCATTTATTTTATCTAAAAAAATGGGTATAAAAATGAGAATTCGTTAAATTAAGGAGGTAATAATGCCTGAAAATTATCAAATCGATAATCTCGATCGTGACATACTTCACGAATTAATGCGCAATGCACGTACAGCTTATGCTGAACTTGCTAAAAAATTCTCCGTTAGCCCAGGTACTATTCACGTCCGTGTAGAAAAAATGAAGCAGGCAGGGATCATTACAGGAACACGTATTGATATCAGCCCGAAACAACTCGGTTTTGATGTGTGCTGCTTTATTGGCATTATTTTGAAAAGTGCTAAAGATTATCACACCGCCCTCAAAAAATTAGATGCCCTAGAAGAAGTAGTTGAGGTCTACTATACGACTGGGCAGTACAGTATTTTTATTAAGGTGATGTGCCGATCTATTGATGCCCTCCAAGACGTACTTATCAACAAAATTCAAACTATCGATGAAATTCAATCGACAGAAACGCTGATCTCGCTACAGAACCCGATCATGAGAACAATCACCCCATAGAAAAAATTTATATAACCACATTATCCACAGGTAGATCCCAGCTCATTCACAGCGTACAATAACGCCCTAATATTGCTATCGGGAATCACCATGACAAAAGTAACCCTAATAAGTGGCAGCACAATGGGCAGTGCTGAGTATGTTGCAGAACATATGGCTGAGATCTTAGAAGAACTTGGTTATGAAACAGAAGTGCAGCATGGGCCTGATCTTGACTCACTTCCACGTGAAGGTTTATGGCTGGTGGTGAGTTCCACTCATGGGGCAGGCGATCTTCCTGAAAATATTCAACCTCTAGCTGAACAAATTGAAAGCCAATCCCCTGATCTTAGTCAGGTGCTGTTTGGTAGTGTAGGTATCGGTAGTTCTGAATATGACACTTTCTGTGGCGCGATCCATAAATTAAGTCGCCTATTAGTCGATCATGGGGCGAAAAGGATCGGTGAGCCACTAGAAATCGATGTACAGCAACACGAAATACCGGAAGATCCAGCAGGGGAATGGGTTAAAATTTGGGCAAACGAACTCTAGTTTGTTCAAAATAACAACGAACAGATGTGGATAACTCTGGTAAGATCGCGGTATTAACCCGTAGTTATCCATAGTATAAGTTTTAAAGGGTCGGGTGCCTGTGCATAACCCCCCTTTTAGATCCCAGCTTATACGCAAAAGGATCACGGATCATTCACAGTATATGATCCTTTACACTTTTATGATCTTTAAAGTGAAAAGTCAGTTATCCACAGATATCGATGATCCTAATAAAAGATCTAATAAAGAGATCTTTAAATAAAAAGATCTTTATATAATAAGGCTCGGATCAACTTAGCTTGGTCTATCCTTAAAACTTGAGTAGAATTCTCTCCTCGAATGCAACACTCAGCATTTTTCTAACGTTAAGGTTCACACATGTTTTATCCAGAGCAATTTGACGTCATCGTAATTGGTGGTGGTCATGCCGGTACTGAAGCAGCAATGGCAGCTGCACGTATGGGGCGTCAAACCCTATTACTGACTCACAATATTGATACATTGGGCCAGATGTCTTGCAACCCAGCCATCGGTGGGATCGGTAAGGGGCATCTGGTAAAAGAAATTGATGCCCTTGGTGGCCTAATGGCTATCGCGACAGACAAAGCGGGTATTCAATTTAGAACCCTCAATGCCAGTAAAGGGCCAGCTGTTCGTGCAACTCGAGCACAAGCAGACCGCGTCCTTTATCGCCAAGCGGTAAGAACGGCTTTAGAAAATCAACCAAATCTCATGATCTTCCAACAACCCGTGGAAGACTTAATTGTGGAAAATAACACGGTTACTGGTGCGGTAACCCGTATGGGGCTGAAATTTAAAGCCAAAGCAGTTGTGTTGACAGTCGGTACTTTCCTTGATGGAAAAATCCACATTGGTTTAGAAAATTACAGTGGTGGACGAGCAGGGGATCCCCCATCTGTTTCACTGTCACAGCGCCTAAGAGAATTACCTTTACGTGTTAATCGTTTAAAAACGGGTACACCACCAAGAATTGATGCTAGAACAATAGATTTTAGCCAATTAGCTCAACAGCTTGGTGATGATCCAATGCCTGTATTCTCCTTTTTAGGATCACAGGATCAACATCCACAACAGATGCCTTGCTATATCACTCATACGAATGAAAAAACCCATGATGTGATTAGAAATAACCTTGATCGTAGCCCAATGTATGCTGGGATCATTGAAGGGATCGGTCCTCGTTATTGCCCATCGATCGAAGATAAGGTCATGCGCTTTGCCGATCGTGACGCTCACCAGATCTTTTTAGAGCCTGAAGGGTTAACGAGCAATGAAATATACCCTAATGGGATCTCCACCAGCCTACCATTTGATGTACAGATGCAAATTGTCCACTCAATGAAAGGGATGGAAAATGCAAGGATCGTACGTCCGGGTTACGCTATTGAGTATGATTTCTTTGACCCTAGAGACCTAAAACAAACACTTGAAAGTAAGTTTATTAATGGTTTGTTCTTTGCTGGTCAAATTAACGGAACTACAGGTTATGAAGAAGCTGGTGCGCAAGGGTTGCTAGCTGGCTTAAATGCGGCTCAATATGCTTTTGATTTAGAAGGTTGGTTCCCTCGTCGTGACCAAGCTTACATGGGAGTGCTGGTGGATGACCTTTGCACCCTAGGAACAAAAGAGCCTTACCGTATGTTTACTTCTCGTGCAGAATATCGATTAATGTTACGTGAGGACAATGCTGACTTGCGCTTAACAGAAAAAGGCCGTGAGTTAGGATTAGTCGATGATGTCCGTTGGGCTCACTTTAACAACAAAGTTGAGTTGATTGAGAAAGAGCGTCAACGCCTAAAAGATATTTGGGTTCATCCAAAATCTGAAGGTCATGATGAAATCAATCAGATACTGTCAGTTCCGCTTTCTAAAGAAGCGAACGGGGAAGACTTATTACGTCGCCCTGAAATGGATTACCAAACATTAATTTCACTAAGCCGTTTTGCACCGGGGATCACCGATCCTCAAGCTGCGGATCAAGTTGAAATTCAAGTGAAATATGAAGGTTATATCGCTCGTCAGCAAGAAGAGATTGAGCGCCAACTACGCAATGAAAACACCTTATTGCCTGTTGATCTTGATTATAAGCAAGTCAAAGGGTTATCAAATGAAGTGATGGCTAAGCTAAATGATCATAAGCCAACTTCAATTGGTCAAGCTTCGCGTATTTCGGGAATTACTCCAGCAGCAATTTCCATCTTGCTTGTTTGGTTAAAAAAGCAAGGCATGTTGCGTAGGAGCGCTTAATAATGAGTTTATTAGCACAACTAACGCGCTTATCGGCTCTCGCGAACATTGAATTAACCGATCAACAAAAGCAGCAGCTAGTGGGATATGTCGAACTACTGGCGAAATGGAATAAGGCTTATAACCTGACCTCTGTTCGTGACCCTCAACAAATGTTAATCCGCCATATTATGGATAGCATAGTGGTGAACGGTCAGCTTAAGGGCACATCATTTATTGATGTTGGAACGGGGCCGGGGTTGCCTGGAGTACCGTTAGCGATTGTTCGACCTGATTCGCATTTTGTTTTGCTTGATAGTTTAGGGAAGCGAATTCGCTTCCTCAAACAAGTCCAACATGAGCTAGGGTTAAATAATATTGAGCCGATTCAATCACGTGTTGAAGAGTATCAGCCTGAAGCAGGGTTTGATGGCGTAATTAGCCGCGCATTTGCTTCCTTAAGTGATATGTTGAGCTGGTGCCATCATCTGCCAAATGCTTCTGGGAAGTTCTATGCATTGAAGGGAGCGGTGCGTGAAGAGGAACTGACTGACTTACCTGATAATTTTTCAATTGATACCATCGTTGAATTGAAAGTGCCTGAACTTGATGAACAACGTCATTTAGTGATTTTATCTTTAAAATAAAGTTGCTTTTCATCAATAAATTTTTATCTTTTAGAGCTTTAGCAGTAGCATTTACAATGTTACTGCTATTTTTATTTTTACCTTATTCTCTCAATTCGGGTTTTACGTGATATTTACACGGTAATAACGAATAACTAGCAAAAATGAACATTAGAGATTAAAAAATATCTCTAAATGGATATTTTAGATAAATCCAGTTTGTGTCTTAGTTAATTAATAATGAAATATTTGATTTATTATGGCTTTTTTTTGTTTAAAAAATATCGCTTTTAATTATTTGATTTATGGCTCAAATCTTTTTTTTCTTAGTGAGAACGCGGGAGTCCGCTAATAATCTGAACAGTAAATATTGTGACACTCATCACAGAAAAATGTTTTTAGTTGTCAAGTCATTAACTATTTATTAATTATTATTGCCACATTTCTGCGCTATCTCGAAAAAATTAAATATTTATTCACCTTTTCGCTACTTACTGATTGAATTCATTTCGCCTGCCCGTATAATTTGCTCGTTTTTGTCTCTTGACACATTTAAGCAAAGACAGTTTTATACAACACTTAGCGTTTCTGAGGCTGAGAATAGCTGGGAGTACAAAAAGTTATGTCTGTATCCCTTTACGACAACAAATATGCTGTAAAGCAGTTGTCTTTTCAGTTAATAACTTTTGTGATCCTCAGTGGGGCTTTCTGTGCAAATAGTATAGAATGGGGGGCCTCTGCTCTTGCGGGTGGTTTAGCATGCTGGTTACCAAATATCGTATTTATGCTGCTAGTCCACTTTCAGAAAGCAAAAGAAGAGGATGAACCTGTCCGCATTGCCTGGTTCTTTGCATTAGGAGCAGGGCTAAAGGTTGTTACAACTATTATCGTACTAGTTGTTGCTTTTGGTGTGTTTAAAGCGTCATTAACACCACTGGGTTTGGCCTATTTAGCTGTGCTAATTGTTCAGATTGTTGCACCAGCCGTTTTTAAACGGTAAGTAATTTTAAACTACAAAAGGGTAAGAGGCATCATGTCTGCATCAGGAGAAGTGATGACTACAAATGAGTACATAGGTCACCATCTGAAAAACCTTCAGTTGGATCTACGTACCTTTGAGTTGGTCGATCCCCACGCTAGTCCAACATTTTGGACGTTGAACATTGACTCGCTTTTTTTCTCGATAGTTCTCGGGGCTCTGTTCCTGTGGCTATTTAGAAAAGTTGCAGTTAAAGCGACTAGTGGCGTACCCGGTAAGTTACAGACTGCAATAGAACTGATCATTGGTTTTGTTAATAATACCGTTCGTGATATGTATCACGGCAAGAGCAAAGTTATTGCTCCTTTGGCATTAACTGTGTTCGTCTGGGTATTTTTGATGAACCTTCTGGATTTACTCCCTATCGACTTTATTCCATACATTGGTGAGCACTATTTAGGTTTACCTGCTCTGCGTATTGTTCCAACAGCAGATGTCAGTATCACTATGTCTATGGCGATTGGCGTGTTTATCCTAATCCTCTTCTACAGCATTAAGATGAAAGGAATTGGTGGATTTACTAAAGAGTTAACTCTTCAGCCATTTAATCATCCAGTTTTTATTCCTATCAACTTAATTCTTGAAGGGGTAAGCCTGCTATCAAAACCTATATCACTCGGTCTACGACTGTTTGGTAATATGTATGCGGGTGAATTGATCTTTATTCTTATCGCGGCTCTGCTTCCGTGGTGGTCACAGTGGTTGTTAAGCCTACCTTGGGCTATCTTCCACATACTGATTATTACGTTACAAGCCTTTATTTTTATGGTTCTAACGATTGTCTATCTGTCGATGGCATCTGAAGAGCATTAATTTAACTATCAATTATTGATTAAACTGAAACAAACTGGAGACTATCATGGAACTTGGTATCTTGGCTGCCGCTGTAATGATGGGATTAGCGGCAATCGGTGCTGCTATCGGTATCGGCATCCTAGGTGGTAAATTTTTAGAAGGAGCTGCTCGTCAGCCAGATTTAATCCCTCTGCTGCGTACTCAGTTCTTTATCGTAATGGGTCTAGTCGACGCTATTCCGATGATTGCAGTTGGTCTGGGCCTATATGTGATGTTTGCTAGTTAGCCCTAAACCGCTAACTATTTTGAATATCAAGTGATAATTGAATAAGAGGTATTGTCTGTGAATCTAAATGCAACAATCCTCGGCCAGGCTATCGCGTTTGTCCTGTTTGTTTGGTTCTGTATGAAGTATGTATGGCCACCGATTATGGCGGCCATTGAAAAACGTCAAAAAGAAATTGCTGACGGTTTATCTTCCGCAGAACGTGCTAAAAAGAACCTGGAACTGGCGCAAACCGACGCAACCGACCGACTGAAAAAAGCGAAAGCTGAAGCTCAGGTCATCATCGAACAAGCGAATAAACAACGCAATCAGATGATTGAAGAAGCAAAAGCAGAAGCTGAAGCAGAACGTACAAAAATCGTCGCACAAGCCCAAGCAGAAATTGATGCTGAGCGTAAACGTGCACGTGAAGAGCTACGTAAACAGGTTGCGATGCTTGCTGTCGCAGGTGCCGAGAAGATCATCGAACGTTCCGTGGATGAAGCTGCTAACAGCGACATCGTTGATAAACTAGTCGCTGAACTGTAAGGAGGGAGGGGCATGTCTGAAATCGCTACTGTAGCTCGCCCCTACGCCAAAGCAGCTTTTGACTTTGCTGTGGAAAATCAATCTGTTGAAAAATGGCAAAATATGCTGGCCTTCACCTCTGAGGTGACGCGCAATGAACAGGTTGGTGAGCTACTTTCTGGGTCTATTGCCCCTGATAGGTTAGCAAAAACGTTTATCTCTGTTTGTGGAGATGAAATTGACGAGCATGTTCAAAATCTGATTCGTATTATGGCTGAAAACGGGCGTTTGAGTACGCTACCAGAAGTGTTAGCTCAATTTATCCAATTGCGCGATACCCTGGAATCAACGATTGAAGTTGATGTTATCTCTGCTAACGAATTGAATGAACAGCAGTTAGCCAAAATTTCTGCAGCGATGGAAAAACGTCTGTCACGCAAAGTTAAGCTGAATTGCAAAATTGATAAGTCTGTTATTGCCGGAGTGATTATTCGTGCTGGAGACCTCGTTATTGACGGGAGTGTCCGCGGTCGCTTAGAGCGTTTAACTGACGTCTTGCAGTCTTAAGGGGACTGGAGCATATGCAACTGAATTCCACCGAAATCAGCGAACTGATCAAACAGCGTATTGCTCAGTTCGATGTTGTGAGTGAAGCTCACAATGAAGGTACGATTGTATCCGTTAGTGACGGTATCATTCGTATTCACGGTTTAGCCGAAGTCATGCAGGGTGAAATGATCGCTCTGCCTGGTAACCGTTACGCAATCGCATTGAACTTGGAGCGCGACTCCGTTGGTGCGGTTGTTATGGGTCCTTATGCTGACTTAGCTGAGGGCATGAAAGTTAAATGTACTGGTCGTATTCTTGAAGTTCCAGTGGGTCGTGGCCTGCTAGGACGTGTTGTGAATACACTGGGTGAACCTATTGATGGTAAAGGTCCTGTTGAGCACGATGGCTTCTCACCAGTAGAAGTGATTGCTCCAGGTGTTATCGACCGTCAATCTGTTGATCAACCTGTACAAACTGGTTATAAATCAGTCGATGCGATGATTCCAATCGGTCGTGGTCAGCGTGAGCTTATCATCGGTGACCGTCAAACAGGTAAAACTGCTTTGGCAATCGATGCAATCATCAACCAACGTGATTCTGGCATCAAATGTGTTTACGTTGCTATCGGTCAGAAAGCATCAACGATTTCTAACGTTGTTCGTAAACTGGAAGAACACGGCGCATTAGCTAACACCATCGTTGTCGTTGCAACTGCATCTGAATCAGCTGCACTGCAATACTTAGCACCATACTCTGGTTGTGCGATGGGTGAGTATTTCCGTGACCGTGGTGAAGATGCACTGATCGTTTACGATGACCTGTCTAAGCAGGCTGTCGCGTATCGTCAGATTTCACTATTGCTACGTCGTCCACCTGGACGTGAAGCTTACCCTGGTGACGTTTTCTATCTGCATTCACGTTTGCTGGAGCGTGCTGCTCGCGTTAACGCTGAATACGTTGAAAACTTCACAAAAGGTGAAGTTAAAGGTAAAACAGGTTCATTGACAGCATTGCCTATCATTGAAACTCAGGCTGGTGACGTTTCTGCATTCGTTCCGACTAACGTAATTTCGATTACAGATGGTCAGATCTTCCTAGAATCTAACCTGTTTAACTCTGGTATTCGTCCAGCGGTTAACCCGGGTATTTCTGTATCGCGTGTTGGTGGTGCTGCTCAGACGAAAATCATCAAGAAACTCTCTGGTGGTATCCGTACAGCACTTGCTCAGTATCGTGAACTGGCAGCATTCTCTCAGTTTGCTTCAGACCTTGATGATGCAACGCGTAAGCAGTTGAATCATGGTCAGAAAGTAACTGAACTGCTGAAACAGAAACAATATGCACCGATGTCAGTTGCAGAGCAGGCACTGTCTCTGTTTGCTGCAGAACGTGGATATCTGGAAGATGTTGAGTTAGCGAAAATTGGTGCGTTTGAAGCTGCATTAGTTTCTTATGCATTGCGCGAGCATGCTGACCTTATGAATGAAATCGGCCAGGCGGGTAACTATAACGATGATATCGAAGGCAAGTTGAAAAAACTGCTCGAATCATTTAAAGCAACTCAGTCCTGGTAATACTATTCGGCCCGTAAATTTAAATGGGCCGTCTGGTTAAAAGGAGAAGCAGAAATGGCCGGCGCAAAAGAGATACGTTCCAAGATCGCCAGCGTGCAAAACACGCAGAAGATCACTAAAGCGATGGAAATGGTCGCTGCGTCCAAAATGCGTAAATCGCAGGAACGCATGGCGGCCAGCCGTCCTTATGCAGAGACTATGCGCAGTGTGATTGGTCACCTTGCGTTAGGGAATCTGGAATATAAACATCCATACCTTGAAGAGCGTGAAGTTAAGCGTGTTGGGTATCTGGTTGTTTCTACAGACCGTGGTTTGTGCGGTGGCTTGAACATTAACCTGTTCAAAAAGCTGTTGTCAGACATGAAGACGTGGTCTGAAAAAGGCGTTCAAGTTGACTTGGCTTTGATCGGTTCTAAAGCAGTATCATTCTTTGGCTCTGTTGGTGGCAATGTTGTCACACAGGTGACAGGAATGGGGGATAACCCAACGCTTTCAGACTTGATTGGCCCAGTTAACACTATGCTACAAGCCTATGATGAAGGGCGTTTGGATAAACTGTATGTGGTGACCAATAAGTTCATCAATACAATGTCTCAGGAGCCAACTATTCTTCAACTTCTGCCATTACCTGAAAGTAATGACGAGTCATTGAAGAAAAAATCTTGGGATTATTTATATGAACCCGATCCTAAGGCGTTGCTGGATACCCTGCTGCGTCGTTATATCGAGTCGCAGGTTTATCAGGGCGTCGTTGAAAACCTGGCTAGTGAGCAGGCCGCACGAATGGTAGCAATGAAAGCTGCTACCGATAATGGTGGAAACCTGATCAAAGAGTTGCAGTTGGTTTACAACAAAGCTCGTCAGGCCAGCATTACTCAGGAGCTTACCGAAATTGTTTCGGGTGCTGCCGCGGTTTAACAGCTAGGTTTACGAATTACGTAGAGGATTCAAGATGGCTACTGGAAAGATTATCCAGGTAATCGGCGCCGTTGTGGACGTCGAGTTCCCTCAAGATGCAGTACCAAAAGTGTACGATGCGCTTGAGGTTGTTAACGGTAAAGAAAAACTGGTGCTGGAAGTTCAGCAACAGTTAGGCGGTGGTGTTGTTCGTTGTATCGCAATGGGTACATCAGATGGCCTAAGCCGTGGTTTAGAAGTTAAAAATTTAGAACACCCAATTGAAGTACCAGTAGGTAAAGCAACACTCGGACGTATCATGAACGTTCTGGGTGACCCTATTGATATGAAAGGTGATATCGGCGAAGAAGAGCGTTGGTCTATTCACCGCGCTGCACCAAGCTACGAAGAGCTATCGAGCTCAACTGAACTGCTAGAGACAGGTATCAAAGTCATGGACTTGATCTGTCCATTCGCGAAAGGTGGTAAAGTTGGTCTGTTCGGTGGTGCGGGTGTTGGTAAAACGGTAAACATGATGGAACTTATCCGTAACATCGCGATTGAGCACTCAGGTTACTCAGTATTCGCAGGTGTTGGTGAGCGTACCCGTGAAGGTAACGACTTCTATCATGAAATGACAGATTCAAACGTTCTTGACAAAGTATCACTGGTTTATGGTCAGATGAATGAGCCACCAGGAAACCGTCTACGCGTAGCATTGACTGGTTTGACTATGGCTGAGAAATTCCGTGACGAAGGCCGTGATGTTCTGTTGTTCGTGGATAACATCTATCGTTATACACTGGCAGGTACAGAAGTATCGGCTCTGTTAGGTCGTATGCCATCAGCAGTAGGTTATCAGCCAACATTGGCAGAAGAGATGGGTGTTCTTCAAGAACGTATCACTTCTACTAAGACAGGTTCTATCACCTCTGTACAGGCTGTTTACGTACCTGCGGATGACTTGACTGACCCATCACCAGCAACAACCTTTGCTCACTTGGACGCAACAGTGGTTCTGAGCCGTCAAATCGCTTCTCTGGGTATTTACCCTGCGGTTGACCCTCTGGATTCAACTAGCCGTCAGCTTGACCCACTCATCGTTGGTCAAGAGCACTATGATGTTGCACGTGGCGTTCAGTCTATCCTTCAGCGTTACCAAGAACTGAAAGATATCATTGCAATTCTGGGTATGGATGAATTGTCTGAAGAAGACAAACTGGTTGTTGCTCGTGCTCGTAAGATCCAGCGCTTCCTGTCTCAACCATTCTTCGTTGCAGAAGTCTTTACTGGTTCACCAGGTAAGTTCGTTTCCCTGAAAGACACTATCCGTGGCTTCAAAGGCATTCTGAACGGCGATTACGACCACCTGCCAGAACAAGCGTTCTACATGGTTGGTACCATTGAAGAAGCTGTGGAAAAAGCTAAGAAGCTTTAATCAGGCTGACGGGAGGTTGATATGGTAGCTGCAATGACATACCACCTGACAGTTGTCAGCGCTGAAAAACAGATGTTTGAAGGGCTGGTACAAAAAATTCAGGTGACAGGTAGTGAAGGTGAACTGGGAATTTATCCACAGCACACCCCACTGCTGACTGCCATAAAACCGGGCATGGTACGTATTACTAAGCAATTTGGTGAAGAAGAGCTAATTTACCTCTCTGGCGGTATTTTAGAAGTGCAACCAAATGGCGTTATCGTACTGGCTGATACAGCTATCCGTGGTAAAGATTTAGATGAAGCGCGTGCGCTGGAATCTAAACGCAGAGCGGAAGAACATGTCCGTAAAGCTCACGGTGATGTTGATTATGCTCAGGCATCGGCAGAACTTGCGAAAGCAATAGCGAAACTTCGAGTTATCGAGTTAACTAAAAAGCTGATGTAATGAAGGCAGTATAAAGAAAAGCCAGTCGGTTAATACCTGACTGGCTTTTTTATTTGTGCGAAATATGTAGTAATTTATGTAGGAAATAGGTTTACTTTTATCCCAAAGTTGGAGTTTCAGGAAATTATGACTGTGCAAAGAAAAAGTGTCGTCATTCTTGCTGCTGGAAAGGGCACTCGAATGTATTCAGAACTGCCTAAAGTCCTGCATTTATTAGCAGGTAAACCAATGGTTCAGCATGTTATTGATACAGCTAAATCTGTTGGGGCATCAGACATTCACCTTGTTTATGGACATGGTGGCGATTTACTGAAAGAAAAATTGGGTGAACAAAACCTCAATTGGGTATTACAAGCAGAGCAACTCGGTACAGGGCACGCAATGCAACAAGCTGCCCCACACTTTCAAGATGATGAAGATATCATCATGCTTTATGGTGATGTGCCATTAATTGCGAAAGATACGCTGCAACGCTTAATTGAAGCTAAGCCTGAAGGTGGTATCGGTTTATTAACGGTAATTTTAGATAACCCAACTGGTTATGGCCGTATCATCCGTGAAAACGGTGAAGTTGTCGGTATCATTGAACAAAAAGACGCAACTGAAGAGCAACGTAAGATCCAAGAAATCAATACTGGGATCATGGTTGCAAGTGGTAAAGACTTTAAACGTTGGTTATCCCAACTGGATAATAATAATGCTCAGGGTGAATACTATATCACTGACGTTATTGCATTAGCTCATAAAGAGGGGAACAAGATTGAAACTGTTCACCCTAGCCGTTTGAGTGAAATGGAAGGGGTGAATAACCGCTTACAACTTGCCGCTCTTGAACGTATTTATCAAAGAGAACAAGCAGAAAAGCTCCTGCTTGCAGGGGTAATGCTAATTGACCCTGAACGTTTTGATATTCGCGGTACATTGACACATGGGCGCGATATTATCATTGATACGAATGTGATTATTGAAGGTAATGTGACGTTAGGTAATAACGTACATATTCAATCAGGCTGTATTCTTAAAAATTGTGTTATTGGTGATAACTCGGTTATCAGCCCCTATTCTGTGATAGAAAACTCTGAATTATCTGCGGAATGTACAGTCGGTCCTTTTGCTCGTTTACGTCCTGGTGCTAAATTGGCAGCCAAAGCCCATGTAGGTAACTTTGTTGAAATGAAGAATGCCTCATTAGGTGTTGGTTCTAAGGCTGGCCATCTAACCTATTTGGGCGATGCTCAGATTGGTGAAAACGTCAATATTGGTGCAGGAACGATCACCTGTAATTATGACGGTGCGAATAAGTATAAAACCATCATTGGTGATGATGTGTTTGTTGGTTCCGACACCCAGTTAATTGCTCCTGTTTCCGTTGCAAATGGTGCAACCATTGGTGCTGGTACAACGGTAACTCGTGATGTTAATGAAGGTGAGTTAGTCGTGAGTCGTGTGAAACAAGTCCATATTAAAAACTGGCAGCGTCCAGTGAAGAAAAAATAAAATACATTTTTAGGAGAGGTGAATGTGCCTCTCCAATAGTAGCGTTAATAAGATAAAAATATAATAAACCCCATTTTCTACAAGGCTTGGGGAGCAGCAAAAGCTGTAACAACAATCAGGTAGCGACATCATAAGGGTTGGAGCCCTTTGTTTAGGAATAAATTTAATATGTGTGGAATTGTAGGTGCTGTCGCACAACGTGATATCGCAGAAATTTTGATAGAGGGGCTTCGCCGCCTTGAGTATCGTGGTTACGACTCTGCTGGTATGGCTGTCGTTGATCATGAAGGCCATCTTCAGCGTTTACGTGAAGTTGGTAAAGTACAAATGCTGGCGGAAGAAGCGGAGAAAAACCCTGTATCAGGTGGAACGGGGATCGCACATACCCGTTGGGCAACCCATGGTGTTCCGAGTGAACGTAATGCTCACCCACATACTTCTGGTTTTATTGCCGTTGTTCATAATGGGATCATTGAAAACTATTTAGAACTTAAAGAAGAGTTAAAGCAACTTGGCTATATCTTTAGTTCTGATACTGATACCGAAGTGATCGCACACCTTGTTCATCATGAACAACAAAAAGGTGGTGCTTTAGTTGAAGTGGTTCAGCGCGTTATCCCACAATTACGCGGTGCTTATGGCACGGTGATCATGGATAGTCGTACTCCTGAATTATTGGTAGCAGCCCGTTCGGGAAGCCCATTAGTGATTGGTTTAGGTGTGGGTGAAAACTTCCTCGCATCGGATCAACTTGCATTATTGCCTGTTACACGTCGTTTTATTTATCTTGAAGAAGGCGATATTGCGGAAGTCACTCGTCGCACTGTACGTATCTTTGATAAGCAAGGTCAGGCTGTTGAACGAGAGCAAATTGAATCTAATGTTCAATATGATGCAGGTGATAAAGGTGTTTATCGCCACTATATGCAAAAAGAGATCTATGAGCAGCCAATGGCGATTAAAAACACCCTTGAAGGGCGTTTTAGCAAAGACAATGGCATCGATCTGAGTGAGTTAGGCCCTAAAGCAAGTGAAATATTATCTCAAGTTGAGCATATTCAGATTGTAGCTTGTGGTACATCTTACAATGCGGGGATGGTTGCACGTTACTGGTTTGAATCTTTGGCTGGCATTCCTTGTGATGTTGAGATTGCCTCTGAATACCGCTATCGCAAGCCCGCTCATCGCAAAGGCAGCCTGATGATCACGCTATCACAGTCAGGTGAAACGGCTGATACGCTAGCAGCATTACGTTTATCGAAAGAGCTAGGCTATTTGACGTCTCTTGCGGTATGTAACGTGGCTGGCTCTTCATTGGTACGTGAATCAGACTTTGCACTAATGACTAAAGCAGGTGCAGAGATTGGCGTTGCTTCAACCAAAGCGTTCACCACGCAATTAACCGTACTGTTGATGCTGGTCGCCTATATGGGACGTATTAAAGGCGCAAGTCCTGAATTAGAAGAGAGTATTGCTAATGCTCTGCATGCACTGCCTGCGCGCATTGAAAGCATGTTATCTCAAGATAAAGTGATTGAGGCGCTGGCGGAAGATTTCTCTGATAAAAATCATGCTCTATTCCTGGGTCGTGGCGAGCAGTACCCTATTGCGGTTGAAGGTGCATTAAAGCTCAAAGAGATCTCTTATATTCACGCAGAAGCGTATGCGGCGGGTGAATTGAAACATGGTCCATTGGCTTTGATTGATGCCGATATGCCTGTCATTATCATTGCACCTAACAACGAACTGTTAGAAAAATTGAAATCTAATATCGAAGAAGTACGCGCTCGTGGTGGCTTGCTTTATGTGTTTGCAGATCAAGATGCAGGCTTTGAAGCGAGTGAGAATATGAAAATTATTCCGTTGCCACATGTTGAAGAGTTGATTGCGCCGATTTTCTATACGGTTCCTCTACAACTGCTCTCTTACCATGTTGCGTTGATCAAAGGTACTGACGTTGACCAACCACGTAACTTGGCTAAATCAGTGACGGTTGAATAAATTAGAATTATTTAAAATTTAAATACATTAAATCCGATTATGCTTTTAACTGCATAATCGGATTTTTTATTTTTATCTTAACATGCTGAGATCAATACCAATTATTGGCAATGATGGTGAAAAGTAATGACACGTTGCTTTATAAGGAAGGAGTTTGTTTTGGTGTAAAATAACATCAAAAATTGTTTGTATATTATAAGGTTGATCTGAGTTTTGATGGTTTACTTTGACTCGTTCATCTTGGTAATTTAGTAAAATACAGGGGAGAAAAGTCAGATTTAACCGCTTAGCCACTTGATAGCGGTGGTTGCCATCCATAATAATGCCGGAGTTTATTTCGCAAGGAATAGGGGTTGTCCAAATACCCTCACCAATTATTTTTTTACTTAAATAGTCGACGTGGCGTTGATCCGTTTCTTCTGATGAGCAAAGAAATTGTATTGGCTTCAGTTCAATATGATAGGTATTGATAGTCATACCCCCTCCTTCTTATCAAGATGGTTATTTATCACCTAAACTTACAAAGTAACCAGGTTCATAGCTGATCGGTAAAAATTTATCGTAAAGCGCCTTAAATGTTTCATCTGCATTTAAATCTGGAAATAATTCGGGATGGAACCAACGTGCTAATTGTTGGATTGCAATAAAATCGTATGGACTATTATAAAATTGATGCCAAATTGCATAAAATTGTTGGTTTTTGACGGCATTACTTCCGGTATAAGCAGGCTTTTTTAGGTATTTTTTTAGCTTCGCTTTTGCCGCTTCCATATTTTCATTTGGCCCTAAACCAATCCAATCACCATTAGGCATAAATGATGAAAAGTTTGCACTGGTAACAACGACTTTATCAGGATTTGCGGCAATAACTTGCTCCGGATCCATCATATAAAATGTGTTAGGCGCATTTTTTTCACCGATATTTTCACCTCCGGCGAGTGAAACAAAACGCCCAAAGTTACCATTGCCAAATGTCAGACAGCATTCATCGGTATATCCACCAATGCGCTCAATAAAAATACGTGGCTTTTTAGGATTTTGGTTACTTAATACATCACTCACTCGTTTTAATTGCTTATCTCTAAATTCAATAAACTTTTCTGCTATTTCTTCTTTACCCCATAAAGTGCCGAATAGGCGCATCGTTGGCGTCGTATTTTTTAATGGGTTATAGCGAAAATCAATATAGACAATAGGGATCCCTGCTTTCTCTAATGCTTTATCATACCCTTGTTCTTCTATTGCTGTTTTTGCCTCAATATTCATGATGATAGCATCGGGTTGTAGCGCTAATGCTTTTTCAATATTGAGTGAACGTTTTTCAGTGCCGCCAAATGTGGGAATACGGTTCAGTTGAGGAAAATAAGTACTGTATTGTCGCCATGTTGCAGGATCTGACGTTTGCATATCATTCCCCATCGCAACAATACGTTTTGCTGGATTATCTTTATCTAGCATGGCGACAAGGTAGAGCATACGCCCTTCACCTAAAATGACTTTTTTTATGGGGGTATTTACGGTGACCTTTCTACCAAGTATATCTGTAACAACGGTCGGTTTTGCTGAGATTATTGTGGAAAATAATAACCCAAAAAGAATAAGTAAAAATTTAGCCATTTGCTGGTGTAGCCTATACTTTTTTTTCATATTGTTCCTTATTGATGATATGTTTTGTTAGTAAAATAATCGTGCTAAGGCATATTAGATAACCGACTGAAATATAATAAAAAAGCATATTGATTCCAGGGTAAATAATAAGAATACTGCCGAGAGAGATCCCCCCGATTGATGCAAATTGATTAATACTTTGCGATAAACCAAGTACATAACCTTGATGTTCTGCTGGCGATGCTGAGGAGATCAGTGCTGTTAAGATGGGAGTGGTTGCGCCCAGTAAAATTCCCCAAATAAAATAGAGTAAGGCAAACCAAATAATTGAAGCGTTTGCGAGACTGATGGCAATAGCCGCGCAGCCAAAGATAATCCATCTTAAGCGTGTCAAAGAGGCAACAATGGATTGGTGTTCAAACCATTTAGCCCATAATTGAGCCGATAGGATCACCCCCATCGCTTGTAATCCATAAATAAGCCCTATTACCCAATAGTCTGTTGAGTAGGTTTTTTCGATATATAAGGAGAAACTGGGCAGGGTGATAAGCCGGATCATTAATAATAACCCTGTAAGCAACATCAATTGTTTAACGATAGTTTGAGGGGAACCGTTTTTTTTCGTTGTATGGGCTGTTTTGGCGGGGGATAAAAGGGGGGAATGCTTATCTGATGGTAAAAATAGAAAAACAGCCACGGCACTTAACATACAAAGCCACCCAGCCATCATATTGATCCAAAAGAAATTGAGATAATCTAAAATTAACCCGCCAGCCAGCGCCCCTAATAGAGAGCCTATATTGGTTGATATTTGTAGTAGGGCAAAGAGATGAGTCCGTTTTCTAGGGGCTGTTACCGCCACTCCGTAAGCTTGCGCTGGCGCTATATACCCCGCACATGCTCCTTGAATAAACCTTAATAGTAAAATTAACCAAGGGTCATTACAGAATGACAGTAAAATTTGGGTAATTGATAACCCAAGCAAGGCTCGGATTATCATTGCTTTATTCCCCATCCGGTCACCAACTTTCCCCCAAAAAGTACTGGTTAGCATGATGCCAATCATGGGGGCTACATAGACCATTGTTAGGGCGAAAGGGAGTAGTGAATCTGAGCTGTTATTTTGCAAATGAATAGGCCAAAATGGCCCACTCATTTCCATTGCACCCATTGATATTATTTGAATACCGAATAAGAACCCAATAATCAGATGGTTTTTAAGCAATTTCACCGTTTAGCCACCCTATATTGAGTGAGGTCTATCTTGGTAAATATAGGGTGATGAATTTCAGGTTTTAGCCCTAAATAATCCATACACCAAGTGTAGATCTCTTGCATATAGGGAATAGGGATATTGAGATGCTTCCCTAAATTAACGAGTAAGCACAAACCATAAATAATATCTTCCTGAAAAACGCGATGGTTTTTATTGAAGACCCAGCCACCGCCTTCAGCCTTTATAAGAGGTAATTGAATACCATGGTAGGCCTTGTTTGAACGAAGAATTGACCATAGTGTTTTGGCATCCTCGATTTGTTCGGTATAAGCTTCTCGTAATTCTTCAATTAAAGGTTTTACGGTATTAAGTGAGATTGCCAATTCTTTGGTTAAATATTGGCAAATCGCCAGTCGCTCCTCATCACAGCGCTGTAAATAATAAGCACCAAGTTCAGGGCAATCATTCCACCAGCACAGTGGAGATTCAAAATTGCGTTGATGCCATTGAGCGTAGGGGCCTATCAGCCCATAAATGACTGAGCTGTGCATAATAGGATTTGCGGGAGTGAGGGTTATTTCTAAGTAATTATCAAGAATAGTAATAGGAGCCGAGTATATTTCCGATAACCAACAATGGAGTTGGTTTTTATTTGTTTCATTTTCTCGATGATGAAACGCAATAAAGAGTTCAGATTTCTCACCACCGAAACAAACTTTTGTGCCAAGTTCTAAACCCCATGCAATATGAGGCACATCTTTCATGCCCCATATTACGACATTAGGTTTATCTTTAAAAAATTGTTCAGCAAGCCAATCAAAGCCATTTATACCGGGAATGGCGCCAATAAACACCGTGTGGGATGTCGATAAGTAGGGTGAGATAAAATTTAGCCAATTTGCTTGTTGATGGGAAGGAACAGTAAGAATAATTATATCGGCATGAGGTATGACGATTTGCGGTAAATTAGTTATTAATTCAATCGAATAATCAATAACTTTTCCATCATGATAGTGAACTGATAATTTTTGGTTCTGCTGCTGGTGGCGTTCGACGGTTATAGGATTTTGGGTAAGTAATGATGCCTTAACATGAGCGAAATGGCTAAACAGAGCAACCGCTAAATGACCGGTTTGGCCTCCCCCACAGACAACAACCTTGAGCTGTTTGTTATCTATCATCATGGTTTCCTCTAGTTAGCTTGCTCTAGTGGAATGGTATTCGTTAGCCAACGATTGAGTTGATGCGAAATCTCCTCTGAAATCAGGTTGCGAGCGCTTAACCATTGTTCGTTGAATATTGTATTCAGGTATTTTTCACCGCCATCAACAACAATGACCACGACATTGCCGCTAAGAATATCTGTATTTATATATTCTAAGGCTTTATAGACAATGCCTCCGGTTGACCCTCCTACTAATAAACCGTATTTGTTGGCGAGAAAACGGGTTGTTTCAAAAGCTTGGCAGTCAGAAACTTGAGCATTATGGTCAATACAACTGTAATCGAGCACTAAGCCTACGGTGTCCCCTTTTGGCGTCCCTGTTCCTGATTGATAATAGGGTTTGCCTGGGTTACCAAAAATAATTGAGCCTTCAGGCTCTACAGCGACGGTAATCGTTTGTGGGTTATGAGCCTTTAACCCTTGAGAGATGCCAGTAATAGAGCCACCTGTACCGACACAACCGACATAAGCATCAATTTTACCTATTTGCTCAATAAGCTCACAGACTAAAGCTGCATAACCTCCTGAATTAGCAGCATTATCTGATTGATTCAAAAAGGTTGCATTAGGCAGTTGAGATGCTAACTCGCTGGCAAGGCGTTGCCGTTCAACAACAGCCACTTCATCCTCTTGATAATCACCTGTAACATAGCGAATATCTGCGCCTAGCGCCTTCATAATAGAAATTTTGTCGGGGGCGGCATGGTGGTCAACAACCGCGATAAAATGCAAATCAAACTCGATTGCTGCCAGCGCGAGTCCTATTCCGGTATTACCTGATGAGGATTCGATAATAGTGCTTTTAGGTTTTATTTTTCCTGATTTAAGGCCAGCAATAACCATGTTTCGAGCCATTCTGTCTTTCATACTTCCCCCTGGATTGTTCTTTTCCATTTTTAGAAATAGAGCACTTTTTTTGTGGGTAACAGCGATACGTAAAACAGGTGTATTGCCGATCAAATCAGTGACTTTGCTGCTGATCATAAATATTCCTATTTGTTATCTTTGAAAAAAATAAACTGCCCATCATGATTTTCCAGTGCATACAATCGACAAGGAATAGGGTGCCGATGAAATTGATTTTCAAGTAAGTCCATTTGATATCCGGCTGTATTTATGAAAATGAGCAAATCACCGGCTTGAGGAAGGTGAGTAAATAAAATTAAGCGATGGGTGATCACATCATTTTCTAAACAGCTATGTCCTGCTATCCATACTCGGGTGGGGCGCTGTTTATGTTGTTTTGAGTGTGGTACTAAAACATGTAGTGGATCGAGTAAAAACTCTGAGTTAAACCAAGTTTCACAGGCACTAAAGCTACTGCCTTCAACAAAAATAATAGGATGTTGGAATTGCTGATTAACGCGCACAACTCGAAATAGCGATATTGCACTTTGATCGACTAAACATCTGCCGGGCTCTATCGTTAGTGTGATATGGTTTTTCTTAAGGTATTGAGAGATGGTTTCGTTTTCTGTGTATTGGGATGATAGGAATGTAGTTAACCATTGGGTGGCTGATTGTTCCCCTCCATAAGGGTAAAAATCGGTTGGTATACGGTTATTTTGGTAATATTGGCTCGTTTGATTATCTATCCATGATTGGTATTGCCTCGTTGAAACATATTGAACCGGTAGCCCGCCGCCAATATCAATGGTTTTAATTTCAAACCCCAATGACAGTGCTGATTTTATAAGTGGCTGTAATTCACGGAAAGCTTGTACGCGTGAAGCGCTTTTATAGCCACCTAAATGAAAATGGATACCTTGCCAAAGTAAGCCTGCATGCTGTTTGGCTAATTGAAGTGCCGTTATAAATGCAGCAGATTTCATGCCAAACCTAGAGCGGCTCATTTGTGGTTGATAGCGAAATAGAACCCTCGCGATGAATGATGTTCCTGATAATAGGTTGAGGATATCTTGTAATTCTTCAAGAGAATCAACGACAATCAGTGAGTTATGTAATATCAGTTTCCAAAGAAATTCATTGGTCTTCGCAGGACCAGTAGCACAAATTTTTTCTGGTGAAATCCCATAGTCATAGGCATCTTGCCATTCATGAAGGCTTGATACATCAACGCCAATACCTTCTTCAACGGCTATTTTGACTAGGATATTGGATTGGTTAACTTTCACGCCATACATAATGCGCCCTGTTACACCATGTTCTTGAAAAACAGCATTCAGTTTTAGAATATTTTGTTGCATGGTATGAGGGAAAATCACGTTTAATGGGGAACCATACTGCTTAACCAGTTCTACCAGCCTTTCATTATTTTCAAAACATAGCCGTTTGACCTGCTCATCCATGAGCGGCGGTAATTCTGTTGGCGCTACGGTTTTGATAGATTGATAAGGTACCGATAAAAAATGGGTTAAGTTAGTTTGGTTCACCATGATTTCACCTCTTAGAAATCAACTGAAATAGAACCGAGTACGGTTCGCGGAGAGCCTTGAGCGAATGTGCTGTAGGAGGCTACACCAGACCAATAACGCTCATTTAAAATATTGGTGATATTTAGTCTCAACGTAACAGGCGTATTCGATATCTTAGTCTTATAGGCAGAGCCAATATCGACGGTTGTCCATGAAGGTATTGAATGAGTATTTTCTTTATTAACGTATTGACGAGTATGGTAATTGATATTGCCATTGATACTTAAACCTGAAACAGAAGGGATATCATATTCCGCACCAAAATTTGCGACCCAAGGGGAAACGCCAATCGGTTCATTTCCTTTATTTTGCCCAGATGCAGTTTTGGTGAGCTCTGCTTGAATATAAGTGACGCCGCCGGTTAAACGGAGAGAATCAAATGGCTTACCAGAGACACTTAGCTCAATACCACGATTACGTTGTTCATCGTTGGCAGAATAAATCAGGCTGTTAGGGTCTAATGACCCGCTTGGTTTACTGATTTGGAAAAGGCTCAGTGTTGTTATTGCGACGGGTTGTTCATATTTAACGCCTAACTCATATTGCTTAGAACGAAATGGCTTCATCATTTCGCCGCTATTTTTAGCATTAACCGGAGCAGTACTTCCTTTGCTGAGACCTTCAACATAATTCGCATATAGCGAGATATTATCAGTAGGTTTAAACAATAAACCGACTAATGGGGTAATAGCGGATTCATCATAAGTTGTTGAAAGAGCCCCTAAAGTAAAGCTATCAGATTTTATATTTTGATAGCGAATACCGGGGGTGACCATAAAGCTATCGTTAAAAAAGCCAATTGTATCGACCAATGAAACCCCTGAAAGTGTATTTTCGGAGCGTTTTGTTATTTCTGGGTAATCAGGGATTTGTTTATCAATATAAGTAGGGTGATATAAGTTGGTATTGTATGGCGTGCCTGCATTTGTACCGACATTATAACGATCAAAATAGCGGTTCCACTGTAATGCGAGTTGATGAGAGGTATTTCCTGTCATGAATTCACTTTTGATACCAGTGCCAACAGAGTAACGCTGGGTTTTGCTTTGAAAATTCATGATATATGTGGAGATATCCCCTTGATCATTAAGGACGGTGTAGGTTTGTTCATTAACCCGATCGATACGGGTTCGAGCACCACCAATATCCATAAATAATGAGGTATTGCTTAGCACATCATATTCCATATGTAATAAGGCGGAATCATCATTGGATTTCCACCATGTCCATGGGCTAGCTAAATTGGTTTTCCCACTAGGCGCAGGTGGAACAACCCCATTTTCCCCTAAAAAAAATGGACGATTAGTCGCATTCATATTTTGGTTTTGAGTAATGAGATCCAATGAAGCGCGAAAGCGTTCACTAGAATAATCTAGCGCGATAGCACCGACGCCGAGCCGACGGTCTTGATGGTCAACGGCAGTATTACCATTGGTGTAACTTCCATTCACGCGAATACCAAAATATTGGTTATTCCCTAGGTCATATAAACGGCCAACATCTAATTTACCACCTAACTGGGAGTCACTTAGATATTGGGCGGTTAAGCGAGTGATAGGCTGCGCACTGGCACGTTTGGTTACGACATTGATAACACCACCAACCCCCCCTTCAGGTGACATACCATATAACAGAGATGCTGGTCCTTTTAGAATATCAACACGTTCAGCGTAGTCTGCTAATAATTGAAAGTTAGGGGATACACCATAGATACCATTAAGCGCAAACTCACCGATATTACCTTCCGTTATAGGGAAGCCTCGAATATATAGTGAGTCAAGTAGTCCACCTTTAGAGCTACTAATTTGTATCGAAGTATCGTGAGAAAGAATGTCTGAAATTTGTTGTGCTTGTTGTGATTCTAAATAAGCTGAATTGTAATTAGTGATATTAAAGGGAATATCCATAATATCGTTATCCCCTAATAGCCCCGCTTGTATTGATCTTGAAGAAAAAAGGTTAGGTTGTAGGTTATTATTACCCTTAGCTGATACGATGATACTATCTTTGCTGAGCTTATTATCTGATTTAGCAAAAAGGGTATTAGGATAAAAGAATGAAATTACCACACAAAATAAAGAGTGATAGGTAATTTTATGTTTTGCTATGTCTTTAAATGGTATAGTTAATAAGTTATTTTTCATATTGAATTAGTCGTTTTATTCGCTTTATTTACAAGGAAGGGAACAAACCTAGTATTACCTTCTGTTAGATAAAGTTTATTTATTGAAATAATAAAAATGGGTTCGTTAAACCATGTTGTATTCGGTAATTAATATATCGTTGGATATGCATAGTGAGTAGTGAGCGAGTTTGCCAAGGTGAATTCATAAATATTTCATATTCTTGCCTCCAAAAACTTTCATCAATTCGAGGCTTAACTGATTCAAAAATATATTGAGTTATATTTTTTAATTCCCTCCAAAGCTGGTGGTTAGTTAAGCGGTAAAAACGAGTAATATGGACAGCTAGTTCATGTAAATGGCTTACAAAACAAGCGTCAATCAAAAAACTCCGTACAGGTTCTATATCCTCTTCAAAAACGGTCGGTAAAATACCGGGCCAAGAGTAGGCTTGTAATTGATAGCCTTGTTGGTGCAATAGGGGTAAAAAGGCTCGGCCATCACCATAGTCACGGATTAAACATTTTTCTGGGATACCTTCTGATGTGAAGAGTACTTGGGTATTTTGCTGATGAGCTTCAAGAGCAATGCCATATATCAAATACATAGATATAACAGGCTCTAAAATAACTTTTGTATAGCTGCGGAACCATTCACGAGGAGTTAATCCTGATTTTTCAATGAGTTCAGTGAAAATCGGTTTTTGTTGATTTGGTAAAGCAGTAAAGAGTGTTGCAACCGTGATAGGCAATAAATTGTCACTTCTTTCATAAGAATTCGTGCAACGAAATACGACAGAAAGAAAGCGCCCAGCTGAATCATCTTGTTCAATGGCATGTCGGTAGTGGATACCGAGATCTTCACGTAGAGATTCTAATTTCCCATGAAAGTTTTTCTCTTGTTTTAAGATGGTATCGATTAACTGACTAATTCTAGGCCCCATATGGATGGATTTTGCTTGCAAGCTACGCATTTCACTTGTCATCCAAACTGCGATGGGTAATTTAACAAATGCCTTATTAGTGGCATCTGTGGGGAGCATGGTCCTAAAGGACATCGTCGGTTTGGTCTCTAATTGAGGCCCATCAATAAGCAGTATTTCATCTTGAATGAGTTCTGCTGCTTGCTCTTTTACCCAATGATTTAAGTGCCAGGGATGAATGGGTAATGGAAGCCATTGTTGAGGATCCCTACCTTGCTGCCCAAGCCAATCACACCATTGTTGACCAGTAAGTGGAAATTGTTGAAGAAACCAGAGGTGAATATTAGCGACATGCGGCAATGCTTCAATATAGGCCATATCTCGGCGTAGAGCTGCGACAGTAAGATTCACCGTAGCATTAAATTCAGGAGAGTAAGCCATAACATCTTTGGCTTTCATGTTTGGTCGGCTTTTCCATGTTGGATAATAGGGATGCCCTTCAAGTGAGCCCCATTGGTCGAGAAACAAAGCCGCATCGCGGATACTGTATTTATGAACGACCCAATCAGTTAAGTCATTAAAACCGTATTTAGACATTTGTTGGCTAATATCGTGTGACCAATTAATGCGGAAGTTGCGTGCATTAATGTCATTATCGACACTGTTTTTTATATCATTTTTTAATTTATTTAAATTGTTAGGGGTAAACGCTATATTTAAATCTTCTTTTAATATATCAAGCATGTCATCTATCGTTTGAATAATTTCCTTTTGATTGTTTTTATCGATTATATAAATATTTCCATAACTTAATACGGTATTGGCAGGGTATATATCTACATCGGTGAAAAGGATTTTAAATGATGATGTTATGGATTGATAAATATATCCACAATAATCAAAATCCCAATAAAATTGTTTTTTATCAATCAGTTTTTCTGCAAACAAGCAATGAATTAAACGCCTAAGGCTATTATGATGAGAAAATTCAGCATTAATATTTAAAACATTTGTTTGTTTAGGGGTATTCGTCATGATTAGCCTCTTATAGCTATGAGAACGAATTAATTAATGATGAATATCATTAACTAGAAAAATAATTTTGAATACTTGAAAGATATTGGTAATAAAGTTAGCATTGCCGAAAAAAATAGTAAATGAGAATTATTGTTTTTTTTATTCTCAATTGAGATGTAAGGGAAAATAATATGTTATTCAAATGATTGATTAGGAAGGTTCACGATGACTAATTGTTCTGTAACTTATTTATTTGTACCCGGAGATCACCCTCAATTCTTTGATAAAGCGTGTATTAGTGGCTCAGACGTGTTGATTTTAGATTTGGAGGATTCAGTCCATCCTTTACATAAATCTCTTGCTAGGCAGGAAGTTATGGATTGGTTACTCCATTATCCAAGAAAGGAGGTAACGCAAAAAATAGCCATTAGAATTAACCAGCCAAATAGTATTGAATATGATCAAGATATTGATTGGCTAAAGAAAAATAACTTATTCATCTATTTATCTCACCTTGTTATACCTAAAGTTGAATCTGTAGCGATGATCAACGATGTTAAAAAACATCTCTTTGATAATCCGCAACTATCGATGATTGCTATCATTGAAACGGCATGGGGGTTACACCGTGTTTATGATATCGCACATTCAGGTGTTGAGCGCCTTGCATTCGGCTCTTTAGACTTTTCTCTTGATATGCAGTGTGACATGTCTCGTGAATCACTGTTGTTTGCAAGAACACAAGTGGTGCTTGCTTCTCGCCTTGCAAATCTTTTAGCTCCTATTGACTGTGTCACACCAGATATTGATGATTTGGCTGCTTTAGAGCAAGAGTGTTTGCATGCTAAAGCTCTTGGTTTTACAGCAAAATTAGCTATTCATCCCAATCAAATTGCTATTATCAAGCGATCGTTTGATATAACACAGCAGCAGCTGGCTTGGTCAAAAAAAGTATTACAACAATCTCAAGAGCAGTACGCCTTTAAAGTGGATGGCAAAATGGTAGATTTACCTTTAATTTTGCAGGCAAAGAAGTGGCTAAATACCCACAAATAAAAATACGCCTAATTTGCTTACCGTTTCTGGCATCATTCCCGTCCATTTATTTCGTCGTAATGAAAAATAGCGATTTTTTGTATCTCTGTATCGATACAACGAACGATTGTTTTTTTATAGGATAAGTTCCTAGGTTTGTCACGTTAGCCTAAAAAACGTGACATATCATGGAACATCTCTTGCCACTCGTTTTCGTCTATTTCCATCAAACCAAAATAGCGCAACATAAAGGCGCCCTCGGTAGCAAGAAACATCAGCCGAGCGCGTTTGCCATGCTCTGTTGAGGTGTCTATATGGCGCAATCTATCACGATACCAAACACGGGTACTTTCTAAGTATTCAGGGGTTTGTAGTAAAGCTGCCATTAATGCTGCCCCCTTCGCCATCGCGACTTTGTCATGTTCATAGGTTGCAAGCCGATGGGCATTAATACGATTTTCTGGGGAGCTGTCTTTTTCAATCTCACGGTTAAATATTTGCTCATAGGTATAACCCCAGCGTTCAAACATTGCATCGATTAAGGCATCTTTGTTACCAAAACAGTATTGAACCCCTCCTTTAGAGATCCCCATGGATTTTGCGACTGCATCAATCGTCAGAGCAGCAGCACCTTGGTTAAGTACGATGTTTTCAGCGGCATCGAGCACTTTATCTCGATCGATAGTTCGTTGACGTCCCATTTAACAAAAACCTCTTTTCAATACATACGTATGGATTTATATTGTAGCACGATCATGAATAAATAGTGATTAAATAAACTTGTTGAGATGATTTTATGCTAGCAAATTATAAACGCTGGATTATTTTACTTTTAGTATCAAGTGTACTCTTTCTGATTGTTATCGATGTGACGGTGTTATATACCGCGTTACCGCGATTAACGCATGATTTAGGCGCCACATCTTCTGAAAAATTGTGGATCATGAATGCTTACCCATTAATTGTCGCTGGGCTGTTGCCTGCTGCGGGTATGCTTAGTGATCGCATTGGCCATAAGGTCATGTTTCTGTTAGGGCTACCTTTATTTGCGGTCGCTTCTTTATGTGCGGCATTTTCTCCGACGGCAATGAGCCTAATTTTATCCAGAGGCTTTTTAGCTGTGGGAGCGGCGCTGAGTATGCCTGCAACCTTATCGATTGTTAGACACGTTTTCTTAGATCCAAAAGAGCGTGCACTTGCGATAGGTATTTGGTCGGCGGTGGCATCAGGTGGTGCTGCGATAGGCCCTTTGGTTGGTGGTGCGCTGCTTAACCACTTTTGGTGGGGATCGGTCTTTTTAATTAATGTTCCTGTGGTATTGCTGGTATTACCTTTTGCCTATTTTTTAATTCCTAAATGTGGCGGAACAGGCTCACAAAAAATTGATTATCTTGGCTCTGGGTTAGTGCTAGTCGGGTTAGTTGGCATTATTTATGCTCTAAAAGAGCTGGGTAAGCCTTATACCAATTGGTGGGAGTTGACTATTGTTGGGGTTATCGGTGGGCTATTTTTATGGTTATTTAGCCGCAGACAAATAGCGTCTGAATCACCAATGATTGATTTTAAATTATTTTCTAACCCTCGTTTTAGTGCCGGTATTTTAATGGCGATATTATCGATGGTGATTATTGTGGGTGTCGAACTCCTATTGAGCCAAAGACTACAATTAGTTCAGGGGTATACGCCACTTCAAGCGGCGCTGTATATTATCCCGATCCCGATTGCTTCTGTATTAGCAGGCCCATTAACTGGAATGTTATTACATACAATGGGGGAAAGACGTTTAACCGTCATTGGCTTTGTTTGTACTTTGGCAGGGGTACTTGGTCTCATTTCTATTTATCAAACCTCAACAGGTTTCATCTTATTGTTATTCCTGTTTTTAATTGGTTTTGGTTTAGGAATTATTTTTACGACAGCTTCAACAACCGTGATGCTCAATGCGCCAGATAAAAAAGCCGGTATGGCCGCGTCTATTGAAGAAGTCGCATATGAAATTGGTAGTGTGTTGGGTGTAACCTTTATGGGGGGATTGATGAGTGCCATTTATACAATGAAATTATCATTGCCCGATAGCTTAGTCGTTGATAATAAAGCTTATGATAGCATTGATGAAGCTTTTATTGTTGCGGAGCATCTGCCGCACGAAAGTGCTAATTTATTGATAAATCAAGCGCACATAGCGTTTGATCAAGCCTTTTTTGGTGTCATGGTATCGACAGCGATTATTGTCATAATCAGCACGCTGTGTATCCCTTACTTTTTCCGTAAAAATTAACGTTAATGAATAAAGGGAAGTGAATTAAATGACACTTCCCTGCTTTTACCACGTATCCCCCACGCGGGAGTATTACTTCACTTTCCTGATCAACAGTGCGGCAAAGAATGGACAAATGGCAAATAAAATAAATAACCAAACAGAGGCTTGTTGAGCGCCTGCTATTCCACCAGGGGAAATCAACCCGCTGTTATTCACGACGACACCCACGAGCGCGGCAGAAAGCGCAGTCGCATATAGTTGAACGGTAATGACGGATGAAGACGCGAGATTTTCTTCACCACTAGGGGCGACACTGAACACTTTTAACACCAAGTGTGGCCAGCAAATACCAATACCAAGGCCAACTCCCATCATTGCGACTAAATAAATTGTAAACAGTAAGATTGAACTCACAAGCTCCGTATGAGGAGTCAAAATGGCTAACACAATTAATGAAATAAATATGATGATTGGCCCTGTACGAAGTATTTTTAACACGATTGGGCCAGTTTTATTGGCACTTAATAATGCGCCAATCGTCCAACCTGCTGCCATAATCGCTGTAAGATAGCCTGCTGATAATGGGGAGAAGTGGTGGATGGTTTGTAAGAAATAAGGAACATAAATTTCCGTTGTCATACCACCCACCAACAAGCTCATCGTTAAATAAATCACACCGAGTGAATTTTTTAATGAATAAGTGCCTGTTGGTAGTAATCGCTTACCTTTTTTACCATCGATTTTTGCGATAGTGACCAATAAGATAAGGCCAACGAATAGGCCAATGGCATTGAATATCAACTGACTGGATAAGCTACCGATGGAAATCGCTAAGACGGAAATCACTAATAGTGAAATGGCGAGAACAGGCAGTTTACTGATCTGTTGGGATTGATTTGTCCTTTTAGGCAATTGATTTATCACGATTAGAACGAGTAGAAGTGCAACGGGAAGTAATGACCAAAAAGCCCAGCGCCAATGACCCGTTTGAGCGAATACTCCACCAATAGCAGGACCGCAAAGTGTCGCTATTCCCCACATACCGGAAACAATGCCCATGGCACGTGACCAAAGGTTTTCAGTAAACACAATGCGAATAAGGGCGTAGCTTAAGGCGAATAAAATTCCACCGCCTAGCCCTTGTAACGCTCGCCCGCCAAGTAACATTAACATTGATGGTGACAGTGCACACCAAATGGAGCCTAATGAGAAAATAAGCAGAGCCGTTAAATAGGCGAATTTAGGCCCTAATTGATTGAGTATTTTACTCGACAGTGTTGAACCCACAATTGAAGTAGCAACAAAAATCGTCGTATTCCACGCATAATATTCAAGACCACCGATATCATTGACGATACTAGGTAAGATAGTTGTCACAATATAAATATTGATAGCATGAAGAGCGACACCACCGGTGAGGGCAATCGTCAATAATGCGTTACGACCACTAAGTAAATCAGCCCACTTAGCTTGAGTTGTCGTGGAGGGTTCATTGCTCATAGCGAGACCTGCTAGACGAGAGAGTTAAAAAAACGTTAATATCCAAGTACTGACTTGGATATTAGAGTGACAGAATGATTAATGCAAGTGATTACTTTGATAATTTAAATATCAGCCAAGCGGTTGATAAGGTTTTGTTTTGCATAAAAACAAAAGGTCCTATCTCGACAGCTGTGATTGCAAAAGACTTGGCAATGACGGGGGAAGCGGCACGCCAGCATATTCAGAAACTGACGTCTTTAGGTTTAGTTGAAGGGGTGCAATGTACCTCTCAAACCGGAGCGGGCCGACCAAGGCAGAATTGGGTGCTCACAGCATTAGGGCATCAGCGCTTTCCTGACACACATGCTCAATTAACATTGCAGCTCATTGATTCTGTAAAAAATATTTTTGGTAATGAAGGGCTGGAAAAGCTAATTAGCCAACGAGAAGGGGAAGTTAAGGCGAAATATTTGTCGCGATGTGGCTCTTTACCTTTTGTTGAACGATTACAGGCATTAGCCGATGTTCGCAACGAAGAAGGTTATATGGCACATATTGAGCAAGATGGTAATAGCTGGTTATTTATTGAAAATCATTGCCCTATCTGTGCTGCGGCGACGGTCTGCCAAAATTTTTGTCGTTCAGAATTGCAACTGTTTCGCGATATTATGGGAAGTGATGTGACAGTTGAGCGTGAGCAATATTTGTTAAATGGCGCGGGACGTTGTGTCTATCGTGTACAGCAAATGAAATAGGGCCGAGTGTTACCTCGGCCCTGTTGAGATTGACTATTTTTCGATCTCAACCTGTTCGCTAGATTCGATGTGCGGCGTCAATTCTTCCGTTGTGAGCCATAATGGTTTCTTTTCAAATTGTTCATAGAGCGACAATTGGTCTTGATAATGAGGTGATGGTTTGCCTTGAGGTGAAATAAAACCGCTTTGGCCTGGTGCGACGACATCCCAAGCTTTCACTTTACCATCGCTAAACACGATCAAATCATTTTCTGTGCCTCTATTATGATACTCATTTTGATGAAAACGCTCTTTTGCATTAGCTTGAGGAACGCCAAAGAAATTATTGGCTCTGAAAGTGAGTGCCGTGGCAGGGGTTTGCCAGCTTGCAAGATTATCACCATATTTTAGGGTCATCTGCTGATAAGTATTGCGTAATGCTTGGTGAATGACCTCATCTTGAGGTTTGCCTGCAAAGAGATCAATCGCTTGAGGAATTGCAGAGCGTTGTCCTAATAACGATTCATATAAGATTTTGGCCCCCGTACTAATATTCAGTGAACCTGTAGGGCCGTCTTGTGTTGTTTCATAGCCACTGGCTAAATACCATTTATCAAAGGGAGCCGGTACAGCTTGACCGAGAGTCGCTTTTAACATCTCCTTGAGCCAGATATCTAATATTGCCGAGCCTGGTTGAATATAATGCTTACCATCCTTTGTAAGATGATTAATGCCATCCCATTGGTTCAGTATATTAGCAAGTTTTACTGCATCATCATCGGCAGGTAAATCACGCGTAGCACGGATGATATAAGGGGTGAATAAGCGATGATTGAGGTCAACACGGCTGGTTTGTTTTAGGATATCCCACATATCCTCTTGGTTTAACAAAGCTTTTGATTCTATCAGTCTATTTATTTCTGTCACTCGATCAGCCGAACCCCATAAGAAAGCAAATAAATCACTAGCGGGGTAGTTTTTGGCTGGGGAATTATTCCAGTTGGCAATATAACCGGATTTCGGGTTATACACTTTTGGGTTATTGGCAAAGGGTTGCATACCTTGCCAATCCCACTCCCCGGTACCTGGCACTGGAAGGCGAGGGTCATGGTTTTCTTGGCGCTCAGGGTAATGTCCTGTATGGATATAACCAATATTGCCATCTCGATCGGCATAATACCAATTAATGGTCAGTGCTTGATTTTGTGCCTGAGCTTGCCATTGCTGCCAATTTTTGGCTTGTGCTTGTTTTACCCATGCCATCAAAGAAGAGACTTCTTTTCCATCCCACGCTCGAGCCTTGCTGTATGCGATGTTAGCGCTGTTATCTTGTTTGACTATGTTGCCGTGCACCGTTCGATAAACATCTAATGTGACAGGCGAAGCATCTTTCACGTTAATGACCTCTTGGCGGCTGAGCATTTTTTTCCATTGGCCTTGATGTTGGTAATAGTTAGGACGTTTTGGGTCGAGTTTCTCTGCAAAAATATCGACACCATCACCAAAACCAGCCGTTGATCCCCATGCTATGTTGCCATTATGGCCAAATAATATTGCTGGATAAGCGAAAGGGGTGTTGCCAACCAAATCAAAACCAGCACCATGTAAACCAATGCCATAGGTATAGGCTGGGTTAAACCAGCCAAATTGTGGGCCGTTGAGCAAAATTGCGTTAGCGCCATCGGCTTTTGATTTGCCGACAACCCAGATATTACTCGTCGTTGGGTAACCTGCTAACCCGTTCGCACCGCCTTGCTCATATTGCTTGGCAATCAATTGGCTATTTTGCTGTGCTGTTAATGCGATTAATTTGCCGGAGGCATCCTTTGCAGGGCGCTCAAACATAGGGGGAATTAGACGGTAATCGTTTATTTGATTCACCTGAGATTGTTTATTTTTATTTTTTGTATCTGAATAGGTAAATTCTTGAGCATCAATAGTGGTGGGGGCATTAGGGTTGTTTAGCCAATTTATTTGGTTGAATACTGCTAACCCTGTTTGCTCACCATACTTATCTTTTAAGGCGGTTAATAAGGCTAGATTATCGATTTCACTGTTCATATCTGAGAAGCGGTTAGCCATAGTGCCCACCATAATCATGGCAACATCAAAGCTGTTCCATTGAGATGGTGTGAAGCCATAATCAATAAATTGTTTAGGCATTAATTTATCTGGTGTCGCATTCACTTGTTTGATCCAAGCGTTCATGCCGTCTGCATAGCCACGTAGGATATCCTGTTCTTCTTTAGGGAGATTTTTAATTTGTTGATGGATGGAGTCAGGCCAGTAATTACTGCGGATATCTTTATCAAAGGCAATAAAATCTTTGCCGAGCACTTCTGAAACGGTGCCTTGGGTACTGCGTTTTGCCATTTCCATCTGGAAAAGCCTGTCTTGGGCGACAGCATAGCCATAACCATAAAAAAGGCTATATACGTCATCGGCATAGATATGAGGAACGCCGTAGCTATCTCGATCGATTTTGATTTTATTCGGTTCGGCATAGCCAGTAGATGAAAGTGTTGTTAATCCAAAAATAATAACCGCAGATAATAAGTTGTTTATCTTCATCAGGTGAGTCTCCATTTTTTATTGTTTTATGAGACTAACAATCACTAATTTGTAAATGAAGAGTTAAATAATAGTTAAATTATTAATATGTGAACCAAGTAGATAAAAAAGGATACATAAAAATAAAAAAAAATATTAAAAGTGAATCTGATCACGTTAGCTAAAAATTAGCTTTCTGTAGGTGAAAGGGCGCTTTTCTTGCGGCGATTAACCCACCATGCATAGAAAATACCCGATATTGCACCAGCAATATGCGATTCAGTTGAAATATATTGATGAACGGGCAGCAAGCCGGATGCCATTGCGCCAAAATAAAATAGCACCAAGACAGTGATGATAATGTCAGAAAGTTTGCGACGAAAATAACCTTGGGCGATCAGTAACCCCCAAAGCCCGAAAATCCAACCACTTGCGCCAACATGAATGGCGTAGCGACCAACTAACCAAACAGCTAATCCACCAGTAATAATAATAAAGAGCGAAGCTAATAGATATTCACGGATCTCTCTATGTAGCAGTACTGCGCTGAGGATCAGTAAAGGAGGAAGGTTACTCAGTAAATGTCCCCAACTACTATGAATAAAGGGGGAAAGGGGGATACCGATGAGGCCCTCTAAGCTTCTGGGGATGATACCAAAGCGATTTAACGAATAGCCTGTTAGGCTATTGATCACTTGGATGATGACCAATAGCCCAGCCAAAATAGCAAGTAGTTTCAGTCGTTGGTTCAACCACTGTTTCATGCTTGCTGGCTTAATGCTTGTACACTTTCAACCAGATCAGCAAGTTGTGCAACAACACGGTCACCCACATCTGCATTATCCCCACCTAGTGCTTTATTGCGCATAAAGTCCTTTTTGATTTGTTGCCAGCGTGCGGCCTGTTGCTCCGTGAGCTTACCGCGAATTTCAGCTAATTTGAGTAAATTTTCTTCTGCTCCTGTGGTGAGTAATTGTGCTTCACCGAGGTAGTGATCATCCAATAAACGTTCAAGCTCCTCTTCATTCATGACAGAGGACACTTTTTCACTCAGTTTATTCATATTTCGATAGCTACCTTGCAAACGGAAGGCTGGCTCGGTGCGGTATTTATCGGACTGTGCTGCACTGGCAATATATTGCTGATTCACTTTGAGTACGACATCGCGTAGCGTGATTAGGCGCTTAATGACAGCGACAATTTCACTGATTTCTGCATCTGAATAGGGGTAGCTCAAAGCATTAGTTGAGACTGATTTACCCATTGCTTTATCAACGAAAAGGTAGAGGTCATTGAGATCACGTAGAGCAAGCGGCGCAAGTACAGGGTTTGAGGTTAGACTGTTTTCAATGTAGCTTAATGCGAAGGCATCATCCATGCCGCCAAGCACTTCCCCTAGGTTATAGATATCAGCGCGGTTGGCGAGCATGTCCGGTATGCGGAACACTTCACCTGATTCGGTATATGGGTTACCTGCCATAACAACACAGAATTTTTTACCACGCATGTCATAGGTTTTCGTTTTTCCTTTCCAAACCCCTTCAATGCGCCTTGTTCCATCACACAGAGAAATAAATTTCTGTAAAAACTCAGGATGCGTATGCTGAATATCATCCACATAGAGCATCACGTTATTCCCCATCTCTAACGCTAAATTGAGTTTTTCTAGCTCCTGACGTGCAGTTGCATTTGGTGCTTGGTCTGGGTCGAGTGATAACACGTCATGACCTAACGCAGGCCCGTTAATTTTCATGAAAATGAGGCCTAAGCGGTCAGCAACATATTCCATCAATGTGGTTTTACCGTAACCAGGCGGGGAGATCATCAAGAGTAGCCCCATCAAATCGGTACGTTTACCTTCCCCTAAAGTACCGATTTGCTTCGCCATATTGTCACCAATAATCGGTAAATAGACGTCGTTGATCAGTTTATTACGAACAAAGGAGCTAAGAGGGTGCGCTTTAAACTCATGCAGCTTCAAACGACGGCGCTCTTCAATGACAACACGTTGGCGTAACGCTTGATATTCACGGAATGCGGGAATAAACCGTTTTCTTTGAAAACGCATGCGACTGAAATAGTTATCTAAGCTCAACGAGAGGGTTTGATTTTCTATCGTTGGATGTTCGCCTAATAACCCATTAACTTTGAAGTACAGATCAGCTTCGCTATAACGTGCTGATGCGACTTTGTCTAAAATAATAATGGCGATTGCACCCGGAATATAAGGCGTAAGATGGGCAAATTCAGGCACTGAACATAGCCCTTGTAACCAGTTTTGAATCAATGCCCAACGCTGAGCATAGCGGCCTGCAAGGTTTTGTTGGGAACGGTTGAAGTCTATCCACATATGGGCGTCTTCTAACCGAGTTTGCAAGGCGGCAACAAGGTCTCTAGCATATTTACTGTAAACTAATTCAATAGGCGTTCTCGCCAGCGCAAAGCTAAGATACTCCGCGGCTTGAGTTTGTTGGTAACTTTCACAAGGTATCGGGTGCTCTTGTAAAAATAGGCTAATGTCTGCTTCGATCTCCGCCTGCAAATCGAGCAAAGCATCATCATTATGGAATAGCTGATGAATATTCATTGCGGTTCTGGCGCGCTCTGGCCATAAAGCCGGATATTCATTATTTTGTACTTGTTCCCAGAAAATCGCAGCAATTGCTCGCGATGTTGGGTTATAACGCAGTAAATCAGCACTCTCTCCGACAGGCAGGAGTTTTTTCAAAATAGCGATGGCATCGTGATCGTGAATACCTTTCTCATAGCCCTCTTTATAACGCGGGGCTGCAAAGTCGCGTACGATTTTCTCTAATTTCTCAGGCACCGATAACGCGGACTTAAGCATATTATAATCAAGGCCATCTTGGCGCTTACTTGCAGCGTAGATAATTGAATATGCAAGGTATTCAGCCCGATAAACATCGTCTGACTCGGATTCAAGTGCCGCTGACCAATAAGGTTGTAACTCAGCTAATTGAGGGTTATCAATAGGCTCTTGGAAATCGGTACCCGTCAGATATAACCAAAGTTGGTTATCTTTCGGCAAGATGGTTAAATCAAGCTCTTGGGTGTTAACACTAAAGCGATGGCGAGGCCCTAATTTAATTATATTACCGCCATCTTCGTAAATATCTGTTTTATCGCGTAGTGTGCGAATAGATTGGTCGCGCGCTGCTTTTAATCTGGCATCAATATCATCCGCTTTGACGTTATCATTGATTTCTCTTAGTTTTTCAATGATTTCACGCGTTTTTGTTGCCAATGGATCAGACGCAAAAAAGGCGTTTAATTCATCTTGAGACTGTAAACGTGCAGTGCGGCGTTGCAAACTATCTAACAGGCGGTCGGCTGCTGTTTGTAAGTTTTGTGAACGGCGTTGGCGTTCATCTAATAAGGCTTGCTTGTGCGACTCAAAGGTTTCTAGCAGCTCTTCGCGTTTGGCGAGAATATCTTCTAGGAACTCATCATGGCTGCTGAATTGGCTTTCTAACTCTTCTAATTGGACTAATAGCCTAGATAGCTGGTCATCGCAGCGTTCAGGATCCGTGGAGAGTGATAGGGCATTTGTAATGCCTTGGCTAAATAGGCGGAATTGTGCGCCAAATTGAGCCACAGTCTCGACAGCACTTTGTGATTTACGTTTTTGTTGTAAACGAGCGCGTGACTGGTTTAATTGGGCATAAATTTGTGAAATTGCATCAATGATGTTGGTTTGTTGAGTCACATCATCAAATTTTAGCGAAGCCATTAGATTCGATAGCATATCCAAGTCGGCAGACATTTTTTCCATGCCATTCATTGGAATATCGAGCTGCGCACTATTTTGAGCACTCTCCATTTGCTCTTCAAACTGAGAAAGTTGCGTTTTAAATGGTTGTAGTGCTTTATCGCTCGCTAGGAAAGTTGCGGTAGTTTGAGAAACATACTGCTGTGCTTGCGTAATTTCTTCTTCCATCTGCGCGAGTTTCGTTAAATCCATATAGCGGAATTCGCGTAAGGAGATCAGGTGACCACGTTGGGCACTGAGTGCATTTAACCCATCAACAAACTGCTGAATATCATTCCAGCTTTCAGGTAATGTTAAAGACATCAGTGTCTTTTGCCGATTAACCGCTTCATTCATCGATTTTGCTGATTGCTGGCGGATACTCTCGACTTTTTCATACTCATCTAAGACCAATTCACTGGTTTGTGTGATCTCTTTGAGTAATTTACCGATACCTAAACATTGCTCGTCATTAAACCAATAATAAATATCAAGTAGGTTTTTCGGTTGTTGGCTCAGTTGTTCATAGCGGGCAACGGAAACCTGATTACCTTCAATTTCTTTAGCAATATGCAGAATTTCTGAGATGCCACGTACAAGATCAGCGTTACCAATGCGACCAAAAAAGCCCCCTCGCGCAGGCTGTTGATCGGCAAATTCTTCTGAATAGAAAGGGGTTTGCCAAACTTGCATCGGGTGAACTCGAGTGGCTTCGTCACCTTCACCTTCAAAGAGAACCATTTTCCCATCTTCAAGCATGGCATAACCATGCCCGATCAGCGGAATCGCCAGTTTTCGCTCAATCAAATTATAATTAAAGAGGGCGATACGACCTTGGTTTGGCGAATAGAAGACATACAGGACATCCTCACCGTTTGGGGAACGGCGCAAGCGACGAAAACGCATGCCATCCATAGGTTGATCAAAGGTTTTATACTCACCATTTTGTAAGTAATATCCACCTGGGAAAATAATGCCGTGGTCTTCGGGAAGCTGTACACATGCCTGACCAATCGCATCAATGCGTTGAGCTGTTTGAGTCAGTGTATTGTAGACGAGATAGCGCCAGTTCTCTTCGCGATAGGGTAATATTTTCAGTAAGATCAGGCTGCCTGTTTGGGCATATTCAATTTGGGCATCATCTAGGGATTGGTTTTTATCTAACACCGCTTCGCGATAAATGCCGAGGCCATCTTCTGTGTTATTTTCGCATTTTATGGTGAGGTCGCCACCAATAGTTTCAACGAAAACAGTATCTAAAATATTGATATGCGGAAAACGACCATTAACCGTGTTTTCACGGGTTGTTTTCACCCATTCAAAGTCATAGGCAGGGGGAAGGGCGATGTCGCGTTCACCGCGGTTGTCGATATAATCGATTTTGCTTTTATCACTGGAGATAGACCAGCGGAAAACCCGCACATCGGTGATACGTTCACCAATTTGAAAGCTAGCTAATAGCTTACCATCACGTTCAACTAACTGTAGTAATTGGGTGTTTTTGTAATAGGTGTAAAGCTCAGTAAAATCTTGGATAAAGCGCGTATCACTGAGGAAGGTGCCGTCATAGGAGACCGCTTCAACATCAAACTCACCTTGGTTATCAATCAGTCGATACAGAGAAAACACATCTTCAATTTGTGTTTCTCTTTTGAGGCCAAGGAAAACGTTATAGCCAAATAGAAGCCATTCACCAACTCGGACAATATCCCTTGCTTGGCAATTATTTTCTGTGCGAATACGAATACGGCCAATAATATCCATTTGGCTTTGACCGAACTCTTGTAAACGACTGTCATTGAGTTGCGCTGCTTTTTGATGAAGCTGTTGCCCTTGTTCTGTAAGGCGTTTGCGTAATATTTCATATGCGCCGCCTTGCGCAACAGCACTATCCAGTATGTTTTGCTCGTGACTCGTATCCTGAATTGACATGCGTCGTTGGTTTCCTTGGCTATAACAAAAGACAAAAGTTGAAGGCATACCCGATATGTATGCCTTTGAACTAGGATGCTCGTTTACCGTTAAATGATTATTCGCTACGGTATGAGTGCCATACCGAGCCAGTAATATAATTTAAACACGTTAGAGCATACCCCATTAGAGCTGATCATCCGTTGGTGCTTCAGGTTTTGCCGAGACGGTTTTAACCTGCGGGTTTGCACCTTTTGCAGCCATAAAGCTGTTAATCAAATCTTGAACCTCAGGGTTTTTCAGTAAAGCTGCAATATCGATTTTCTTATCGTCTTTACGGTTGATCAGCTTTTCGACACTCTCTTTAGCAAAGCTGCTTTTATCCATAAAGCCATCAACGGCTTTACCTAAGCTAAGCGCTTTAGAGAAGGTATTAAAGAAGCTACCGTCACCGCCCACAATTTCGATATTGGTTTTGGTTAATGCAGCAGCCAATACATCGGCTTGCTCACGAGCAATCTCTTTATTTGCGTCAATTGATGCCATAGCTTGCTCAAACTCTTTCTCAAGACGCATACGGAACTCTTCATGAGCACGGGCAGTATCGCTGAGGTGATCCATGGATTTGAATTTATCGGTCAAGCCATCCGCTTCTGCTTTCAGACGTTGACGGATCACTTCGGCTTGTGCTGCACCTAATTGACCTTCCCCTCGAGCTTGGGCAGCCAGTTTCTCTTCAAGCACTTTCGCATCCGCCAAGCCCAGTTTTTCTTTCGCATTGGCTTGTTGCTCTTCACCGCGTGCTTGAGCGGCCAGTTTTTCTTCGAGGACTTTCGCTTCAGCAAAGCCTTGTTGTTGTTCAGCAAGTGCTTTTGCTTCCAACACTTGTGCTTCAGTTAAGCCTTTTTCTTTTAACCCACGCGCTTCTGCTAGGAGTTTCTCAGCGGTGATATTCGCTAGGACTAATCCCTCTTTTTCTTCCGCTTCGGCTGTGGCTTGACGTACTCGTGCTTCTGCGAGGCCGAGTGCAGCATGTTCAGCTTCAATCCCTTCTGCTAAGCGTTTTTTGGCTTCTGCTTGTTTTGCTGAAGCTTCAAGTTCCGCTTGTGCCATGGTGCTGATTTCTTCGGCTCTGTGTTTTGCACTCGCTTCATCGGCTTCGGCTTTCTTCACTTGGCGAACTAAAGACTCTTCCGCTTCTGCTTGAGCGTTGATAACGGTCACTTGTCTTAAGCGATCGGCTTCTGATACTTCACGTACCTCTTTGATACGCTCTTCTTCTTGGGCAACGCTTTTTTCAACGATAACGCGTTCACGGATCACGTTAGAAATATTTTTGCGTTCTTCTTCCAACGCTTTTTCTTTTTCAATACGTTGTAGTTCAACCTCACGTTCGCGGGCTACGATTTCGAGGTCACGAGCACGATTAACGCGTTCCTGTTCAATAGCAACTGCGCGGGTCCGGTTCTGCTGAGCAACTTCAACTTCACGCATGCGATTTTCTTCACGAATTTCAATTTCTTGCTGAGTTTGAATACGTGCTTGCTCTGCTTTTAAGCGCTCTTCTTCTTGTACGCGTAATGTTTCGGCTTGCTCACGAGCACGAATATTTTCAATCTCACGTTTTTGGCGAGCTTCTGCATCCGCTTGTTGGCGTTCAAGGGCTAGGCTTGCTTCACGGGTTTCCACATTTTTCTTTTGAATAGCCAGTTCTTGGTCGCGCTCTTTCTGGTTAGTTTCAATATTATGGATAGCGGTGATTTCAGTGATTTTACGGATACCTTCGGAGTCGAAGATATTATTTGGATCAAGAGCGGCTTTTGGCGTTTGTTCAAGGTAGTCAATGGCCACATCTTCAAGTGCATAACCATTGAGATCTTTACCGATAACATCCACGATACGATCACGGAAGTTCTGCCTATCTTCAAATAGCTTAGAGAGTTCAAACTGCTTACCAACCGTTTTGAGTGCTTCTGAAAACTTAGCGCTAAATAAGGTACTGACGGCTTGATGATCGGATGCGCGGTCGACCCCAATGGCTTTAGCCACTTTGAGTACGTCTTCAGTGGTCTCATTAACACGTAAATAGAAAGCGACAGTAATATCTGCACGTAAGTTGTCTTGGCAAATCAGGCCATCTTTACCGCGGCGGTCAACTTCCAAAGTTAAGAGAGAAATTCTCATAAACTCTTTTTTGTAGATGACGGGATAAACTAAAGCACCAGTAAAGTGAACTTTTGGTTGCGACGACATGTCGTTAACAATCAATGCAGTTCCTTGTGGGACCTTGATATAGAAGGCTTTAAATAGCCCAAAAAAGCCAAGTATGACTATGATGATGCCCCCAATAATGGTTAAAAAGGGCATTAGGTCAGCCAATTCCATATTTTCTCTCCATGGGTTTCGATAATGTCGTCGTTAAAGGTTCAAAATAGTGTTTATTACTGGCGAAATTCATCTTCCGTCACCACATTGTAGCTGTGTGACACGGGGTCATAACTAATGATAACAACGCGGTCACCTCGCTTAATATTTTCAGTAGCAGCGGCACGAATTTGCAGAATTAACCCTGCACCACCATCTTCTAGTATGGCTTCGCCTTTATGTTCGGTGACTTCTCCTGAACGTACGGTGGCGAGTTTACCCATTAATCGCTGGGCTGTTTTTGGCGTATTAGATTTAGCCAATTTCTCACGTAATGGTTTTAAACATAGGGCGGTTAAGTGGATTGAAATAAAGGATATAACGAAGAATACAGTGAAGCCGACAAGGTAGCGTAGTAGTGTAATATCAATAAAACGAATAAACCAATGAACACTAAAGTAACTTAATAACCAGCCAAATAGTGTAAATAAGGTCAGAATAATCGTGACTGGAATACCTGCAAGCCCGAGTTTTGTGAGCCAGCCAGCAAACCCTGTAGCATCAAAGCCGCCACCATCAACGGATGTATCAACATTAAATAAATCAATATCTAATAATCCAAAAGCGGCGCATAACCAATAAAACATAACAATAATAAGTAGGCCGCTAAAAATAATGACGGGGAAGGTCAGACAGTTTTGTAGAAACAAACTCATAAATGTTCTCTCTATAATATTTAGAGTTTCAATTTTGTTATTACCATTACCGTTAACTTAATCATATCAATTTCAATGATTTTCAGTATCGGACTAGTCTTTATTATCTGGCTGATTTTCATGAGTTATTTATGAAATTTTTCTAAGTATCATCAATGACTGATAAAAACGGGCTAGATAGGAGTTATTTTGCCATTAATTGTTAATAAAAGATAATGAATCATAACAGCAATATGTAAGATTATGTTATAACTTATTGAAACCGTAGAATTAAAAAACTCTGAAAAATGCATCAATATAAAAATATTATTTTTTAAATTATCTTTTTCTAGTGATAAACAATAAAATGGTTATTAATAAAAGAAAAAAGTGAGATTAAAGGCGTGCTATAGATTCAAAAACACAGTAAAGCAGCCCATTTCCATGGTCAGCTAGATATTCGTCAATTCACACCAGGCATTGCAATTTTTACCTACAATTTGTGACCTTTAACTTAACTAGCATTATGAAAATAGTTTACAGATACGTACGCGTCATTACGCCATAACTGAGTTAGGTTTGCTTGATATATTTGACATGTTCTATCGGAGTCTATTCGATAAAATAGCAATAAGTGGCTGAATGATGAAAAATTCCTCGTTCAGCCAAAATATCACTAACATCGGCATAGCTCAGAGATATTGAATCATAGCTACGTATACACAAAGGGTGATAGAGGGAGCAAAATACTTCCATTTAAAATCATTCAGTGACATGGTTATTTTCCTAAATAATGAGCAATAACGTCACACCAATGCACTTTTTGCAATAAGCGCCTTTAATCCCTATATCCTAAAGTGACAATCTTAATTCCTTTACTTTTACAAATGAGGCTTCGGTTTGCACCTTAACAACTAACATCGAATTATATTGTTCATAGTTGTATGGTTGTATACTTATGCTAAAGAGATTATTTAGCGCTTTGCAATCCGATAATATTACAAGTAGATATACTTGAAAGTTCATTTCAATATTAAAAAAACCAATTACGTCATTTTTAAATTCATTTAATGCGTTAATTTCCGGATCACCATAGAAAATTTGAGATGTTGACATGACGTCTTCTATAGTACTAACACAGTCTTGCAGGACACTTATTTGTAACGATATATCATTAATGACATTAGATGAATCAAGTTGCATTTTAGAGAATGCTTCACGACAACTAGATATGTCATTCATATTTATAAAATTGGATATTGATTTAAGTTCATTAATCCAATTTTGGATTTGAGCTGATGAAGCCTCAATAACTTTCTCGCATACAAGCATTGAATTATTAATTGCTATGATTATTTTCTGAGCATAAAAGGGCAAGTTCCATTGCGAATTATTATACTTGCTTAATATACCAAGATAATTAAACATTAGGCTTTTATAATTTAAAATGTTCATACCTTCACCTTATGATTGAGTTAATTTTACTTCATGTTATTAACTTCCTATGCTATTTTTAGTGCTGATTTTTAATTAACATTAATTAAATCATAAGTTAACTTTTTAGGGTTGATGACATATTCAACACCACTCATTTGCGATTTAATTGTATCAGTATCTTTTAATACGATTTTAACTTGGTTATTAGCACTAGATAAGAATAATTCTCTAACATTATCCGTATTGATAATTCCCATATTTAGGTCACTAATAAGGTTATCTATATCATTAGAGAGAAACTGCCATGCATTTGACATTTCAAGTGAAGCTTGAGCTGCTTGTGATATACAAGTTGCCAGTTGCGCATTTCCCGTTGAACATGCTTGAGCGACTCTAACCTCATTTTTCAAATTAGCATCTTCAATTAATAACTTCTCTTTCAATCTAAGGTCACCCTGAAGTTTAAGTACCGCACCTATAACACCAGCAAGACCTGTTGCTATTGCCACCGCCCCTCCAATCACCATGCTTACTGCCGCCCCTCCGGTAACGAGGGAACCCACAGCCCCCACAATAATAGAAAAGAACCCTCCAGCAATACCTAAAGCACTAATCGTTATACCGGCTTGATCAGCAGCTATTTGTGTTTGTATATTGAGTATATTATTTCTATTTTGAGACAGCGCACCGTTATCACCTAGTATCGCGGTGTTTAATCTATCAACAACATCATAGAAACTCGCTACACTATTATCTAGCTTATGGCTAAATTGTGATAAGAGTGTGCTAGTTACATTCGCCTCACTTGCATATTTGTTTGATTGATCTCTAATCGCACCTAAAATATTTAGCCAATCAGAAATACTTTTTCCCGCCGGAACTTGGGATGCTATTGAATTATGAATTGTATAGTAAGCACTAATGCTGGAAATATTCCTAATTATCATTGGTTGTATCGTATCAAGATAATATTTTGCATTTTCTTTTGCTGTGCCTAATGCAGAATTGACATCTTGCTGTAAGCTAATTAATGACGGATTATTAGTGAAATTCACTAATGGCTGTTGCATAACGGAACGACAACTACTTTGTACAATCAAATCAAAACTGGATTGTTTTTTGTTTGCACTATTTATAGCTAAAGGAGATTGATTAAAATCCATGATATACCTCATTAATGTAATGCGATGCTTTATTTCATACGATTTAATTAATCATATGAAATAGAGAGATTGTTTAGTAATATCGGAGTTATCTTTTGCCATGATAATCACAGCCACTACATCAATTGATATTTTAAAAATATCTGATAAGTGATATTATGCGTTTAGAGTTTAAAAGACTGGCTTATCTGATAACCGATAAGGTCTGCTAAGGCGACTAACAAATTTAATGACTCCTAGCAATATGTGAACATATAGTTCATGATTTAATTTAATCATGAATCATAATTATTTTTTTGTGATGAAGTTGGCAAAAAATCAATTATAATGTCTTTATTATTATTTTGTCGTATTTATAGTTCAAAACTAGTAAGCGATGGTAAAGTGATTTAATCAATCAACTAATAAAAAATAGGCATGTCGCTAGCCCTATTTCATTGTCTAATAGTTAGACAGCTTACCCTTATATGTTGATGATAGCTCACCAGCTTCGTTAATATGATGGACTGTTTTCACTTAGTTAAATTGCGAATGCTTATGATGTTATTCGATTATTTAAGATAATTTCTGACTGGTTAAAAGGGAGGCTATATTATAATTAACCATATGTTTAATTTATTTTTGAACCTTAAGTTAAATGAGTTTAATCATTAATTGAAGATTTTCTTATTGACACTGTTAAATAAAAATATCAATAAAAACAATATGTAGCATTAATAAGTTGAGCTTTGATAAAAAATAAACACACCGTTTTTAACAGTGACAATAATCATTTGATAAAGAATAGGCTATTGCCATTAATTGGCGTTCAATAAATCTATCTGTCTATTGATAGACTGGGGGTGTTTGTCGAGGGGATGCTAAAAATAGTCATGCCAGATGTGAATTGGCGAATCTCTTTTTGGCCATTAATATGGGGCGTTTTACGGTGTTTTGGTTCCCGATCTCACTATTTAAAAACTGAAACAACGAAAAGAGACACGGTGTATTTAGCGCTGCTTCAGTTTTTTAGTATGAAAAAATTTAAATAGAATTAATCAAGTAAGTTTAAACACGCAGCACCTCTTGCACCACCGGAGTCACCATATCGTGCTTTTTCAATGGCAGGGAGATTCGCGATACCATACAAATACTGAGGCAAAACATCAGGCAGAAGTTGGTAAATACCATCAAATTGCGATAATCCGCCACCAATCACCACTAAATCAGGGTCTAGTATGGTCAATACTTGACCTAAAAACATCCCTAATAAATCGATATAGCGTTCAACATGCTGTTTTGCATTGCGGTCGCCTTGGTAGTAAAGCTGGATAATTTCAATCGCTGATTTTTGTTCACCTGTAAATGAGGTATAGATGCGTTCAAAACCTGGGCCGGACAAATAGGTTTCAAAGCAAGCAGGTTTACCACAACCGCACATGACTTCCGGAACTTGGTTTCCAAGTAAACGAGCGCCCTGTAAGGTCACATTCATATGACCAATTTCGCCAGCAATGCCATTTTTACCGGGAAGGACTTTACCGTGGGTGACAAAGCCGCCACCAACGCCAGTGCCTAATATCAGACCAAGTACCGTTGGGTAATTTTTAAACTCAGGCGCCCAAGCTTCTGAAAGCGCAAAACAGTTAGCATCGTTCTCTACTTTGACTGGGCGTTGTAAGGTATCGGCTAAGTCATAGACCAAAGGCTGATATTTAGCGGCGGGTACATTTGTAGTAAATACCGTTCCTTTCTCGTGGTTGACAATACCGGGTATGCCAACTCCCACCTTTCCTTGACCGTTAAATTGAGTATCAGCTTCTTCAGTAAGATGACGAAAAGCATTAAGGAGAGCTTGATAATCATCTTTTGGTGTTGGTACGCGTTTTTGCCAAATGGGGTTGAGTGATTCATCAAACACAGCAAGTTCAATTTTTGTACCGCCCATATCAAAGCCGTAATACATAGGTATCTCCTTAATGGTGACAATTATCTAATACGCTTAGTATCACTTTGATAAGTCATAAATGGTAGCGTTTGAGGCTGATTATATAAAAGTTTTTAGTCAGATAATGCGGCTTTGCTGCTAGACATTGTTTTTGTTCATGTTAAAGAAAGCGCAGATTTTGCCGTGGCAGTGTAGGGAGGGCAATAAGAGGCTAGTTGTATGGACAAACGAGCCTCCTGTTGTTTTTTTAGACGGTTTAAGGTTCGCTGATTAATATTGATTTGTTCTGTGGATTAAAGTTTTTATAAATAAAATGATGCAATTCCATCGCAATAATATGATGGATTTCTTGGGTTGGATGTACCTCGTCAACAAATACATAGTGAGGGTCGATTTCTAAGGGAGCGTTCCCGAAGATGTACCCATGTGAAAAAGCCTTGTTTACCTCATAAGATCCCGGCTTTCTGGCATTTATGTTATTGACGACATTCATAATGTTATCCATGGTGTTATTGACGTCAAAGAACATGATCCGACAAGGTTGCTGTAAATTCATAAGCTCAACGAGTTGTCTAAGTTTATGATTATGTTCAATAGAAATACGTTGCATTTCCTGCCGGTATTTGGGGTTTTTCTCTGCGACCTTTTTGGCGTAAGGGGTTTGAGAAAGGTCGGGTATCCCCATGACTAAAATTTTCCTAGCGCCTTTTTGCACCATCTTCTCAATTGATTTTTTTTGACTCAAAACGACGAAATTCACGTCTGTTTTATGATAAGTGAGATAATCATTGGCACCGATAAAAACAATGACTAAATCTTTTTCGGTAAAATTTAACCCTTTTATCTGTTTTTCCATATTAGAGAGAAACCTAAATTTAGGGGATGACGTTGAATAAGATGCACAAGGTGCCCCACCTTCCGCCCTATTAATAAGCGTCACTTTCGGGTCGTGAGATATCCCTTTATGGAATGCCACGCTTTGCATGATGCTTGGCATTGTCAGAAATTCGGTCCATACGCTGCCATTAGTAAACTTACCTTTATAGTATTGAGAGGAGCGGGGGATAAGCCCTTTTGACTTGTGATACATCCTCTTTTCTGAGTCAGACAAGCTATCACCAATCACAATGACTCTGTCAAAATAATCAATAATGGGTTTTTTTGGGTCATTTCCCATTGATAAAAGGTTATCTAGGCTTGAAGTATGCACGTTGTGGTGTGGCGGAAAGGCCTCTTGGTACTCCATAGCCAATTGGAACATTTTGCCGGGGATCCTGCTTTCTATTTTCTTTTCACCACTGAGTGTGGCATGTACTTTGGGGGCAGAAGATTTTATCTTATTTTGTATACTCTTAATCGAACCTAGTAGCGTGTCAGTGAAAGAAGGTTTTATCTGTTTAGCGACAGTATGCTGAGAAGTAATTGATTCTACGTTCATTGATTTACTCTATTAGTTGTTTTGATGATTAATAAAACTATCAACTAATAGTTGGTCTAAATATCAAATAAAGATTATAGCTCCCTATAAAATCAGTGCGTTTTATAGCAAAAACATTCATTTCCACAATAAAAACAAATATTTAATAATTTTTTAGTGTTCCTTTTCAATAAAAGGATTGCATCGCTATTTAAAAGTGTATATTGTTATATTATAACATAACAATTAGAGGCGTTATGATGAAATCTGGGATCCATCCTCAATATCGAACCGTCGTGTTTCACGACACCAGTGCTGATGCTTATTTTAAAGTTGGTTCAACGATTAAAACGGAAAAAACAATAGAGTTTGAAGGTGAACGCTTTCCATATGTCACTTTGGATGTCTCTTCACAGTCACACCCGTTTTATACCGGTAAACAAAAAATGATTTCACAAGAAGGGAAAACCGCGCAGTTCCAGAAACGTTTTGCTCGCTTCCTATCAAAAGAGGAGAAATAAACGTGAAAGTCTTGAGTTCATTAAAAACCGCTAAACAGCGCCACCCTGATTGCCAAGTCGTTCGTCGGCGTGGTCGTGTTTATGTGATTTGCAAAACGAATCCACGTTTTAAGGCGGTACAGGGTTGTAGAAAGAAACGTTAAGCTTATCTAGGAACTGTTAGTGATTGATTTTCTTGACTTCAGTTTTCCTGCGCCATCGCGGCAGTCCTGTGTCGCGATGGTTTTTTTTCATTAGCCCCTCTACGTTTAGCCTTTTGCGCGTAGGGTATAAGCGCCAAGATAGGGGGATCATTAGGCACATTTCTAATCTTCTTACTATTAGTGAATAAATTCACTTGCACACTGGTTCATATTTTGTCAGCTTTAATGTACCCAATAAATTTTTTGTTTCTGCTGAGAGCAAAACCTGTTTTCGGATGGAGCAGAGCATTTATTCGGGGGGAGAATTTTAAACAGACAGGGTGAACATAATGAAAAATGTAGGATTTATCGGCTGGCGAGGTATGGTCGGTTCAGTTTTGATGCAGAGAATGGTAGAAGATGGTGATTTTAATGCAATTCATCCTGTATTTTTTACCACCTCGCAACATGGCGCTGAAGCGCCAACTTATGGTGGGCATCGCGGAACGCTGCAAGATGCGAATGACATCGATGCATTAAAAGCGCTAGATATCATTATTAGTTGCCAAGGCGGTGATTATACGAATGATATTTACCCTAAATTACGAGCATCAGGCTGGGAAGGCTATTGGATTGATGCGGCATCAGCCTTACGTATGAAAGATGATGCGATCATCATTCTCGACCCCGTCAACCAACAACATATCCAAGATGGACTGAATAAAGGCATTAAGACCTTCGTTGGTGGTAACTGTACGGTCAGTTTGATGCTAATGTCGCTAGGCGGCTTGTTTACCAATAACCTCGTTGAATGGGCTTCTGTCGCAACATATCAGGCAGCTTCAGGGGCTGGCGCGCGCAATATGCGTGAACTATTAATGCAAATGGGTGCATTACATAATCAAGTGGCTAAAGAGCTACAAGATCCTGCATCGGCCATTTTAGATATTGAGAAAAAAGTGACCGACTTTACTCGTAGCGGCACCATGCCAACCGATGCGTTCGGGGTACCTTTGGCAGGCAGTCTGATCCCATGGATTGATAAAGCGCTAGAAAATGGCCAAAGCCGTGAAGAGTGGAAGGGCCAAGCGGAAACTAACAAAATTTTGGCAACAGGTAGTAATATTATCCCTGTTGATGGTTTATGTGTACGTATTGGTGCATTACGTTGCCATAGCCAAGCATTCACATTAAAACTGAAAAAAGATATCCCGCTCAATGAAGTTGAACAGTTGCTGGCTTCTCACAATGAATGGGTGAAAGTCGTCCCGAATGATCGTGAAATCACCATGCGTGAGCTGACACCTGCTGCGGTGACTGGCACATTGAGTACCCCTGTGGGCCGCCTGCGTAAACTGAATATGGGGCCAGAATATCTGTCTGCCTTCACCGTCGGTGACCAACTGTTGTGGGGTGCTGCCGAGCCACTACGTCGTATGCTAAACATCCTACTATAAGCCATATAGACATATTAATCTGCACCTCACATCCAACGTGGAGGTGCAGTTTTTTATCTTCTTTTCTGCTCCGCCAGTCTGTTCAAATAGTCCTGTAATAGCATTAGCCTCTTTGGATTATCGTGGTTATTACTTAATCGCTGAATGATTCGCTCTAGCTTGTTTGCATCGATTTTGTCGTGTTGTAAGCGAAAAACTAATGCATTTAGGGCGCGTTTTTTTGAGGGTTGATGCATAAATTGTTTATGCAGTATAACTAAAATCAACCAGATACCTTGCCTTACCTCGAAGAAATCAAGTGTAGCAGAGAAAGACTGCTCGCTTTTTTTGGCAAGTATTAACCCATTTAATAAACGATGCATTAGGCGCGTTGTTGATGGTTTATGGCCTTGAATAAGCTGTGCAACCCCTTGCTTAAATTGTTGATCAGCCAGTTGAAGCAGATGTTGGTAACGTTTTTGGGGGGTAGTCGGATAAATCCACATAAAGGCAATCATAGCCACAAGAGGTCCACAGACAATCGCAATCGCATTCCCCACACTGGTTGTAAAAGAAATTGAAAATGGGTAGCTAGGTTGCAGTAAGATCAGTGAAACCATTATGTAATCAAAAGCAATAAATATTAATCGGCTATGAGCAAAAATAATGATGCCGCTAATGATGACAGGGATAATTAACAAGGTCATTTGCCATGATGAGCTTGCAAAAGGCCACAGGCACCAACTGCAAATTAAGGCGGCAATAGCCCCCAAAAATTGCCCCGTGAAAACATTTTTCATGAACTTATCGGGGTAATCAAATGAAGCAAATATGGTTAGCATCACTGAAAGGCCTAAAGTGAGATAAGCCAGTGTCTGCCATTGTGTTAATAGCCAAAGCACCCCAACCACACCAATGGTGATAAATGACCGCGAAAATGCATGCCATGCCGAAATCTTGTCTTGATGTAATTTGAGCTTATCGACTCGGCTTTCACGCTTTATCGAGGTGCCTTTAATTGCGTAATAGAGCGTGACCAAAAGATTTTTTAAGGGGCCATTTGGGCAAAGTGATAATAAGTGTTTCCACTCTCTTTCTGACGGCTCTTGGTCTGGAAAGGGGAATGCGGCAATCGATTTAAATTGCGTTAAATGCAGTAATATTTGGCTTTGGGCAATTAATCGTTGCCGTGCTTGAGTCACCTGTTTTCGATGGTAGCGCCAACCAATACGGTTTGCTTCTAACTGCTCATCATAGCTTGCGATTTGCTGCCAGAGATGATGAATATCATCTGGTTTAATCGCTTCTTTCTTATGTAAGGCTCGATGTAAAATAGTATAAAACTGTTGATTTATCTGGTTTTTTAAAACAGTTATAGGTGCTTGGTCTCGCTTTGGCGTGAATAGATAATTAAAAATCACAGCAGAGAGAACGCCGACCAAGATAGTCCATAGCCTATCCCAAGCCACCAAAAAGATATTGTTTGAGTCATGTACGCTAAGCATGCTTACCATCACGGCAGAATAACCTGCGAGTAACGTACCATAAGCCACAAATCCTTTTTGGAGTTGCCCAATACCGCTACACGCCCCTAGCCATATGGCAAGCCCAAAGATAAACAGTAGCGGGTGGATAAAATGCAGGTAGATGAGTAGTACCCCAGCGAGTACGCCACTGACAGTACCGGCAAAACGCCACCAACTCTTTTCGAGTAAGTTTTCACGCCAAGGCTGAGCAGATGCCCACACAGTCATCGCTGCCCATTGTGGATGGACAAGCTGAAAATATTGAGCAACAAACAGCGCAATAATTGAGGCGCAAGCAGTGATTGTGGCAAAGCGTAAGCGATCTGAATTAAAACCTAAACGCTGCAACAAAGCATTATTTTGTGACATAAAGTATTGAATATGGGTAATATCTGCGTGTGAATAGTAAGATTAGTTGATATTATCAACTAAATGGATAACAGATTATTAACTAATTAGTTGATAAAATCAACTAATGGGGTATTTATGCGGACAGACCAAGCGCGTGTTTTTGGGATAATTAGCCGTGCAGCCCATCGCTATATGAAATGGATGGGGGAGCCTTATGGGATCAATGCGATTGAGTGTTTGATGTTACTTCATATTCAGCAATATGATGAATCGACGCTTGAGCAAATCTCGCGTGCAATGGTGATTGATAAGTCGGTGACAACGCGCGGGATCAGTAAATTCCTTGAGCAAGGATGGGTCGAAAAGAAGAGTAGCTTAATTGACAAGCGTGCTTACCATATCTCGCTAACGGCGGTTGGGGAGCAAATTGTTGAGGAGCTGAATGATAAATTAAATAAGTGGAATGATTACTTGGCGGCAGATTTAACGGAACAAGACGCTGAGCAACTATTTGGTTTTCTTGACAGCCTGGCAAAGAATGCCGTTGATATTTCTATTAAAGATTTCCCTGAACGGTTTACGGATAACCAAGAGTGATGCACTCGCTCCAATGATTTTAGAGCGAGCCATTGCCTGATTATTGTGGTGATGTCTGTTCTGAGGGGAGCGTATTGAGCTCCAATAAGTTCCGATTACCATCAATCATGGTGATCGTTTTCTGTGGCTGATAGCACTCGCGTAGTGGAGATAAACAGGCTTTAGGGGAGCGCTGTTGTATTCCTAACCAATCACTCATTAGCCAATAATTATTCGCGGTAGAATAGGGCTGATTGAGGGCGGTTTCGTTCAATACAGGTTTGGACGCACTCTGGCTGTACCATATAAACAGGGGAATTTCATAGGCCTCTTTGCGTGGGCTATTGACACCATGGTGGTAGTGAATGTTACGGTCACTGTCTAATCGCTGTAAGGCATGATCAGAAAAATACATAACGGTTGCAGCCTTACCATCTAATTTTTGCAAGATCTTATCGATAAATTTATCGGTATAGGCAATCGAACTATCATAACAGTTATCATCCTCTTGCTTGCTAAATTCTTGGTATTGGTCTTCAGGGAAGCGATTACAGGATGGTTCATGACTACCATAGGTATGTAATACAATCAGTTTTTTCTTTTCCCCATTCTGCGGATCATCGCTAATGGCTTGGTCGAAATAGTCTAAAATCTCTTCATCGTAACCGACAAACTCATTCCATTTCTTGTGTTTTGCCATGCTAGCAATGGTGGAGATAACGCTGGTTTTTTTATTGGTTTTACCTTGATTGCTGATCCAATAGGTATCAAAGCCCGCATGGTTAGCTAAGGCAATAATGTTATCAGCATAGTGCTGCTTATCCTGCATCTGTGAAAAGCTAATGTTTGAGAGAGACACTGGCACCGATAGGATGGTGACTGGTGCAGGCGAATAGGCCTGATTAAACAGCAGCATTTGTGGTTTACGGCGGTTTAAATTGGGTGTTGTATCGTATTGATAACCATAAAGGCTTAAGTGGTCTCGGCGTACCGATTCGCCAATGATCAAGACATAAACATCGGTAGCAGTTTCTTTTTTATCGTATTGATATTGAACAGTATAACTGGATATCTTCCGAATGCCTCTATTTTCATATAAATTTCTGATCAGTGCAGACGCGTTATAAAAAGGGGTGTGAGAGAGATATTGTTCCCCTAAAAGTAGATAGCTATCTTGTTTCGCGAATAACGCGGAATAATAGGTTGGGATCAACACAAGATAACCACAAAATAACCCCAAGCTTGCCCAAGTGACTTTGCGATTGAGGTATTTAGCACCTTGACGAATACTCAAAAAATAAACAGCGAAAACAATAATATAAAATAGAACATAGTATTTGTTGTAGGAGAGCATGCCTACAGTTTCACTGCTATTGGTGTTGATAAATGTTTCGGCAATCGACGAGGAAAAGCGGATATCGTGTTTTTGATAAAAGAAAAATGAAACGGAGAGGTTGAGCGCCCATAAAAAGGTAACAAATACCGTGATGATTTTCCCAGCCAGCGTGCGGTAGATCCCCGCACAAAGCAACATAACTAATGTGCCCGTTACGGTGATCGCGAGCTTGGAAAGTAAACTAATATCACCACCCAATAGTGCGGGTATAGCGGAAATCAGCAAAAAGTAAATTAAAGTGATAAATAAACGCATAGTGATAATGATTGGTTATATCTAATTTAAAGATTTAATTGGGTATTATTTTTAATTAAGTTAATTAGGTATGTATTAAGCGTTTATAACATAAAAAAAGAGAGTTTAATCAATATACAAGGGGTAAAAAACTGTAAACTAGCGTTATGTTAAGTCATGGATAAAAGAAAACCCTATGTTTTCACACAGGGTTTTCAAGCTGATAACGGTTTTTTCTCGCCGCAAATTAGATATCAATATTTGCCGCTTTCAGAGCATTCTCTTCGATAAAGGCACGACGAGGTTCAACGGCATCACCCATCAAAGTGGTGAACAGCAAGTCGGTTGCGATAGCATCTTTTACGGTGACGCGCATCATACGACGTGTATCAGGGTTCATAGTGGTTTCCCAAAGTTGCTCAGGGTTCATCTCACCAAGACCTTTATAACGTTGTACCGATAGGCCACGACGTGACTCACGGCTTAACCACGCCAGCGCTTCCTCGAAGTTTTTGATATTCTGGCGGCGTTCACCACGTTCGATATAAGCACCTTCTTCAATTAGGTCGGCAATCATGTCACCTAAATGGGTGATGCGGCGGTATTCGCTACCGTGAACAAAATCAAAGTCGAGATTGTAGTCAGTATCGACGCCATGAGTACGGATACGAATGGTTGGTTCAAATAGCTGACGTTCGCGATTTTCCTTGATGGTATAGCTGTAAGTACTACCAAGCTGCTCATTGTCTTCTAAGCGTTGAACTAAGCCTTTAGTCCACTCTTCGACTTGTTCACTGCTTTTCAGTGCTTCTTCCGTCAAGGTAGAGTGATACACCAAGCTATTCAGTAATGCTTGTGGATAGAGCCGCTCAAGACGACGAATGATCTTGTGTGCAGCATTGTATTCAACAACCAGTTTTTCTAGCTCTTCGCCTTTCATCGCCGGTGCATCAGCACTTAGATGTAGCGCGGCTCCATCAAGTGCAATAGAAATGAGATACTCATCCATCGCATCATCATCTTTGATGTATTGCTCTTGCTTACCTTTTTTCACTTTGTACAGTGGAGGCTGAGCGATATAAACATGACCACGCTCAACAATTTCAGGCATTTGGCGATAGAAGAAGGTCAATAACAGCGTACGGATATGCGAACCATCGACGTCAGCATCCGTCATGATAATAATGCTGTGATAACGCAGTTTATCTGGGTTATATTCATCACGCCCAATACCGCAGCCTAAAGCGGTGATCAACGTAGCGACCTCTTGTGAGGAGAGCATCTTATCGAAACGCGCTTTCTCAACGTTAAGAATTTTACCTTTTAGAGGCAAAATAGCTTGGTTCTTGCGGTTACGGCCTTGTTTTGCAGAGCCGCCCGCGGAGTCCCCTTCCACAAGGTAGAGTTCAGAAAGTGCTGGGTCGCGCTCTTGGCAGTCTGCCAGTTTGCCCGGCAAACCCGCCAGATCTAAGGCGCCTTTACGGCGAGTCATTTCACGTGCTTTACGTGCTGCCTCACGCGCACGCGCTGCATCAATAATTTTACCAACAACAATTTTTGCGTCAGTTGGGTTCTCTAATAGATACTCAACAAACCGTTCATTCATCATGGTTTCAACGGCTGTTTTCACCTCAGAAGAAACGAGTTTTTCTTTTGTTTGTGATGAAAACTTAGGATCAGGCACCTTAACAGAGATAACTGCAATCAAGCCTTCACGGGCATCGTCACCGGTTGCACTGACTTTAGCTTTTTTCTGATAGCCTTCTTTATCCATGTAGTTGTTGAGTGTACGTGTCATTGAGGCACGGAAGCCTGCAAGGTGAGTACCCCCATCACGCTGTGGAATATTATTGGTGTAGCAATAAACGTTTTCTTGGAAGCCATCGTTCCACTGCATGGCGATTTCAACACCAATACCATCTTTCTCAGTTGAGAAGTAGAATACAGATGGGTGAATTGGGGTTTTATTGCGGCTTAAATACTCAACGAACGCTTTAATTCCACCTTCATAGTGGAAATGGTCTTCTTTGCCATCACGTTTATCAATCAGTCTGATTGAGACACCAGAGTTTAAGAATGACAGTTCGCGCAGACGCTTAGCTAAAACGTCGTATTCAAATTCAGTGACGCCTTTGAAGGTGTCTAAGCTTGGCCAAAAACGGACGCGAGTTCCGGTTTGATCGGTTTCACCAACAACAGTTAGTGGGCCTTGTGGCTCACCGTGGCAATAAGTTTGTTCATGAACTTTACCATCACGGCGGATAGTGAGCTCTAATTTTTCGGATAAGGCGTTAACAACAGAAACCCCAACTCCGTGTAGACCGCCGGAGACTTTATAGGAGTTATCGTCAAATTTCCCGCCCGCATGCAGTACCGTCATGATAACTTCTGCTGCTGATACCCCTTCTTCCTCATGGATACCTGTTGGAATACCACGACCATCATCTTGAACAGAGACTGAGTTATCAGCATGGATTGTGATCACGATGTCGTCACAAAAACCGGCGAGGGCTTCGTCGATAGCGTTGTCGACAACCTCGAAGACCATGTGATGAAGACCTGTACCATCGTCGGTATCACCGATATACATGCCTGGGCGCTTACGCACGGCATCCAGCCCTTTTAATACCTTGATACTTGAGGAGTCATATGTATTCGACATCAACGTTTCCCGCTATATTTATTCCTGTGGTTTAACTTCTATTTTGCCATGTTCTACGCTAAACATCTTGCTATTTACATCAATCATGTCTTTAACTTGCTCAGGTGTTATTGCACTAACAAACACTTGAGCTTGCGTAGCCTTAAGCCGAGCAGCCAATAATTGACGGCGTCCCGAATCAAGTTCTGAGGCAAAATCATCCAGTAGATACAGGCATCTTTGCCCGCTCTGTTGGGTGAAAAACTCACCCTGCGCTAACCTTAATGCGCACATTAAAAGTTTCAATTGACCGCGTGAAAGCATATCTTCCACAGGGGTTCCATTCGCCCTGATCCGCAAATCAGCTTTATGTGGCCCAGAGGCGGTATAGGTTAACATTTTATCACGCTCAAATTGGCGTTCTAATAGCTCTGAATAATCGATTTCTTTATCCCAACCGCGTTGAAAAGAGACCGATAATACAAATTCAGGCAAAAATTGTTGGCAGGTTTGCTCAATATTTTCCGCAATACCTGCAATATATTCACTACGCCATTGGCTGATTTGCTCTGCAAGCGGAGCTAATTGCTGATCCCAATGGCGTATTTGTTCATAGCGACTGACCTGCCGTAATGCAGCATTGCGTTGCTTTAATAACCGTTTTAAGTCTGACCAAACGGAAAAAAACAACGGTTCGTTATGAAAACAGCCCCAGTCGATAAATGCACGTCGATACTTAGGGCCACCGTTTAGTAAGGTAAACCCTTCTGGGGTAATTAATTGCATTGGCAGTAATTTTGCCAGTTCTGCAATTTTATGACCGTCTGTGCCATCAATTCTGACTTTACTGTCACCCTCACGGTTTTTACTCAACCCTAACGACAATGCTTTGCGCGATGCATCCAGATGGCCTAATTTCCCATGTAGGATAAATTGAGCCTGTTCGTGGCGGATCACGCGGTTCGCTTGGATACTACGAAAAGCACGACCATGTCCCAAGGTGTATATCGCTTCAAGCACACTGGTTTTGCCGCTCCCATTGGGGCCAATTAAAAAATTGAACCCATTAGCTAAAGCGAGATCGGCATCTTCAATGTTACGAAAATCGCGGATCAATAAACGCGAAAGGATCATAAAACGATTACAAACGCATTGGCATAACAACGTAAACAGCCGCGCTACTTGCGGAGTCTTCAATTTGAACACTCGACACAGCATCGGTTAAAAACAGAGTGACGTTTTCACTCTTCAGGGCATTGAGCACATCAAGGATATAGCTAACGTTAAAGCCTATTTCCATTTCAGTACCCTGATAATTCACATCAACAATCTCTTCCGCTTCTTCTTGCTCTGGGTTGTTTGCCGTAATGCGTAACTGATTTTCACTGAAATATAAGCGAACGCCACGGAATTTTTCATTCGATAAGATGGCCGCGCGTGAAAATGCTTGCTTGAGCAGATCACAACGAGCTTCTAATGTCTTATCCGGGTTTTTCGGCAGAACACGACGATAATCAGGGAACCTGCCATCAACCAGTTTTGAGGTGAAAATAAAATCCCCCACATGGGCACGAATATTATTACTGCCTATCTGCAATTGGACAGGGGTATCACCGCCATCCAAGAGGCGCATTAACTCAATGACCCCTTTGCGTGGCACGATGACCGAATGTGAAGGTAAATCTTGCCCGATATCCATCGCACATACAGCAAGGCGGTGCCCATCGGTTGAAACGGTTCTTAATAACTGGCCTTCGGTTTCAAATAGCATGCCGTTGAGGTAATAACGGACATCTTGATGAGCCATTGAAAACTGAGTGGCTTCGATTAAGCGTTTGAGGATTGACTGTGGAAGCGAAAACTCCACCTCACTTTGCCAATCATCTAAATTCGGGAAATCTGTGGCTGGTAATGTCGATAGTGAAAAACGGCTACGCCCTGAGCGAACAAGCAGCCTGTCATCATCGAGTTCTACACGAATTTCAGAACCTTCAGGAAGCCCACGCCAGATATCAAAAAACTTGCGTGCTGGAACGGTGGTTGCTCCAACGTCATGCTCCTGCGTTAAAGGAACATGGGCCATCATCTCCATTTCTAAGTCGGTTCCGGTTAATAGCAAAGCGCCTTCTTTAACTTGTAAAAGAAGATTACCTAAAATAGGTAGCGTTGGACGCCCACCTAATGGACCACTAACCTGTTGCAACGGTTTTAATAACTGCTCGCGTTCAATAGTAAATTTCATAGCAATTAAGATGATAATGTTCTGATTAAGTTAGAAAAATCCTCTTTGATGTCATGGCTTTCTTCCCGCAATTGTTCAATTTTACGGCAAGCATGCAATACCGTTGTATGATCACGGCCACCAAAGGCATCCCCGATTTCAGGCAAACTATGATTGGTCAGTTCCTTCGCCAACGCCATCGCCATCTGGCGCGGACGGGCGACAGAGCGAGAACGACGTTTAGAAAGTAAATCCGCAACTTTTATTTTGTAATATTCAGCCACAGTTTTCTGAATGTTATCGATAGTTACCAGTTTTTCTTGTAGTGCTAGCAAATCTCGCAGCGCTTCACGCACAAAGTCAATGGTGATAGCGCGGCCAGTAAAGTTTGCATTGGCAATAACACGGTTTAACGCACCTTCCAGTTCACGCACATTGGAGCGTAGGCGTTTAGCGATAAAAAAAGCCACCTCGCCCGGAAGCTGGATCTCATTTTCATCGGCTTTCTTCATCAAAATCGCTACACGGGTTTCTAATTCAGGTGGTTCAATGGCCACCGTTAAACCCCAACCAAAACGCGATTTTAAACGATCTTCAACTCCATTGATCTCTTTAGGGTAGCGATCGGAAGTCAAAATAATTTGTTGGTTGCCTTCCAACAGCGCATTGAAGGTATGGAAAAACTCTTCTTGAGAACGCTCTTTATTCGCAAAAAATTGGATATCATCAATCAGCAGTGCATCAACAGAGCGGTAATAGCGTTTAAACTCTTCAATCGCATTGTTTTGTAAAGCTTTGACCATATCTTGGACAAAACGTTCAGAATGCATATATACGACACGCGCATTGGCTTTGTGCTGCATGATGCTGTTGCCTACAGCATGTAATAAGTGTGTTTTACCTAAGCCCGTTCCCCCATAAAGGAATAATGGGTTGTATGCTCCCCCTGGATTTTCGGCAACTTGCCTCGCAGCAGCACGAGCGAGTTGGTTTGATTTACCTTCAACAAAGTTATCAAAGGTGTGTTTGGGGTTAACATTGGAGCGATAGGCAACATCAGGTTGCGCTTTGGTTGAGTTATCCCAACTTGGCTTCACTGGCGCCGACGGAACGGCGATAGCTGGCGCTTCATGGGTATGGCGAGCCTGAGTATTGGTAGGAGAAACGGTGATGGGTTTGCTCCCCACCTCAAAACGCAGAGCTGGCGCATCAGTACCACAAAAGTCATTCAATAACTCGTTGATGTTATTGATGTACTTATCTCTAACCCAATCAAGGACAAAACGATTCGGGGCATAAAGTGCCAGTGTATTATCGTTTAATTCAGCTTGAAGAGGGCGTATCCACATACTGAATTCTGTGGCAGGTAGTTCATCCTGCAATCGGGCAAGACATTGCTGCCAAAGCGAAAGTGACACGGTGGACCCCCCTAAACAAGATCAATGAAACAAAAGAAGTACGGATTAAACAAAGAATTTTTTACTGGCCGCTTTTTTATGCAAGCGCCAGAGAAGTCAAAGTGATTCATTTTTACTCATCGTATTTTTCCGATCCTCAGATCAGAAACGTGACCAGAGATCATACCGTAAAATTGGCAAGAGATCTTCATTCTTTTACACAGTTTTTATGCTTTTTATCCACAGGTAATTGTGGTAAGACATCGCGATTAGAGGAGAACCCTCTTGTTTGATCTCGATCATTTGCTATTTTTCCACAAAGCTGGGGATAACTTTAGACGATTTATGGAAAATTTTCTCTAAGGATCAAAAAATATTTTTAGATCGGCCGATGATCCTTGCGCTTTGAGGCGGAGTCCGTATAATCTTCCACCCTGTGTACTGCATTGGAGTGATTTTCACGATAGACCATTTCGAGGTAAGTTATGAAAATGGCGCTTCATTCGCTGTTGCAGCATATGTCAGCAAACCTGTCAGCCAGGCTATAAATAAAGTGGTTTGATTGCGTCATTTCATTGACGTGACCCCCTATGTTTTATTACAATCCTGCCTCTTTCTATATTGTTGCGATAGAGGCACAGGTGTAAATCAGTTTCCACTGGTTGCCAACGCGTTTACTGAATCAGTAATAAATTTTAAAGTTAGGTAGAAATCGTTATGAAACGCACTTTTCAACCGTCCGTACTGAAACGCAACCGTTCACACGGTTTCCGTGCTCGTATGGCCACTAAAAATGGTCGTCAGGTTCTGGCTCGCCGTCGTGCTAAAGGCCGCGCTCGTCTGACCGTTTCATCTAAGTAATAAAGCTAGCCCTCTATTCAAGTGGTTACGCTCGCTTTTACCCGGGAGTTACGTTTGTTAACTCCCAGGCACTTCGATAATGTCTTTAAGCAGCCGCAGAGGGCGAGTTCCCCAGAGATAACAATCCTTGGTCGCCTAAACGAGCTGGGGCATCCCCGCATCGGTCTCACCATCGCCAAAAAAAATGTTAAACGAGCTCATGAGCGAAATCGTATTAAGCGATTAGCCCGTGAATATTTTCGTTTGCATCAACATGAGTTGCCTCCCATGGATTTTGTGGTATTGGTAAGAAAAGGGGTTGCTAATCTCGATAATCAACAAATAACGGAAACATTGGGTAAATTATGGCGTCGACACTGTCGCTTGGCTCAAAACTCCTGATTGGGTTGATTAGGGGATACCAATTGGCAATTAGCCCACTGTTAGGGCCTCGTTGCCGTTTCAATCCAACTTGTTCAAATTATGGAATTGAGGCATTGCGCAGGTTTGGAATGTTAAAAGGTAGTTGGTTAACGGCGAAACGCGTATTAAAATGCCACCCTTTACACGCTGGTGGAGACGATCCTGTTCCGCCTAAAAAAAACGATGATAATAGAGAATTATAACGATGGATTCGCAACGCAATCTTCTACTCATCGCTTTGCTATTTGTTTCGTTCTTAGTATGGCAGGCCTGGGAAAGCGATAAAGCTGCTCAGGATCTAAAAACTGTCCAAACGACACAACAAACAGATATGCCAAGCAGTGATTCCCAAGCTGTTACAAGCAGTGGGCAAGGTAAGCTAATCACAGTGAAAACGGATGTGTTAGATTTACGCATCAATACTCGTGGTGGTGATATCGATGAGGCTGACTTGTTAGCCTATCCTGCAACCCTTCATTCGGAAAGTCCCTTCCGTTTACTGGAAACTACACCCGATTTTATCTATCAGGCACAAAGTGGTCTGATTGGCCAACATGGCCCAGATAACCCAGATAATAGCAATGGTCAACGCCCTGTTTATAGTGTGGAATCATCAAGTTTCATTCTTGCGGATGGCCAAGATCAGCTACGTGTTCCGATGACATTCACCGACAAAAACGGTGTGGTTTATCAAAAAACCTATGTGTTGAAACGCGGCCACTACAATGTTGATGTTGAATACAATATTCAGAACCCAACAGCGCAAGCTTTGAACCTTGCCTTCTTTGGTCAGTTAAAACAAACTATTCAACTACCAAAAGAACGTGATACAGGTAGCAGCAACTTCGCATTACATACATACCGTGGTGCAGCCTATTCTTCAGATGAATCTAACTATAAAAAATATAGCTTTAGTGATATCGAAGATAAAAAACTCAATGTCACCACTAAAGGTGGTTGGGTGGCGATGTTGCAACAATACTTTGCAACCGCGTGGGTTCCTGCAAGTAATGAAAATAGCACGTTCTACACCATCGACCTTGGTCAAAAAGAGGCGATTATCGGTTATAAGAGCCAACCATTAACGATTGCTGCTAATGGTGCTGGTACTTATTCATCGACGCTATGGGTAGGCCCTGAAATCCAGTCAGAAATGGCTGAAGTGGCACCTCATTTAGACTTAACGGTTGATTATGGTTGGTTATGGTTTATCTCTCAGCCACTGTTCAAGCTGTTGAAATTTATTCACGGTTTTGTCGGTAACTGGGGTATTGCTATCATCATCATTACCTTTATCGTCCGTGGTATTATGTACCCGCTGACTAAAGCACAGTACACCTCAATGGCGAAAATGCGTTTATTGCAACCAAAACTGGCGGCAATGCGTGAGCGTATTGGTGATGACAAACAGCGTATGAGCCAAGAAATGATGGCGTTGTACAAAGCAGAGAAAGTCAACCCACTAGGTGGTTGTTTACCGCTGCTTATCCAGATGCCAATCTTCCTTGCTCTTTATTACATGTTGATGGGTTCTGTTGAACTACGTCATGCACCATTCTTTGGTTGGATTCAGGACTTGTCAGCACAAGACCCATACTACATCCTGCCAGTGTTGATGGGTGTGACTATGTTTGTTATTCAGAAGATGTCGCCAACAGCCGTGACCGATCCTATGCAGCAGAAGATTATGACCTATATGCCGGTCGTCTTTACTATCTTCTTCCTGTGGTTCCCTTCTGGTCTGGTACTGTACTACATCGTGAGTAACTTGGTGACCATTATCCAGCAGCAGATCATCTACCGCGGTCTGGAAAAACGTGGTCTACATAGCCGCGATAAAAAAGAGAAGAAATAATAGAGGTCTTGGGTAAGCAAGAAGCTTATTTCAGGATATAGTATTAAGGCGGCCATTCATGACCGCCTTAATTTTTTATAGGAATGACAGAGAGACATCATGCAAACCAACGATACGATTGTTGCACAGGCAACACCTCCCGGTCGTGGTGGGGTCGGTATTTTACGTGTATCAGGCCCAAAAGCGGCTGTAGTTGCTCAAACTGTGTTGGGTAAGCTACCAAAACCGCGTTATGCGGATTACCTACCTTTTCGTGACGTCGATGACACCGTACTGGACCAAGGTATTGCCATTTTTTTCCCCGGCCCTAACTCATTTACAGGGGAAGATGTTCTAGAACTGCAAGGCCATGGTGGTCCTGTCATTCTTGATTTATTACTTAGACGTATTTTGACGATTGATGGGGTGCGTATTGCTAACCCAGGTGAGTTCTCTGAACGCGCATTTTTGAATGACAAATTAGATTTAGCACAAGCTGAGGCGATTGCAGATCTGATTGATGCAAGTTCAGAGCAAGCCGCCCGTTCGGCAATGAACTCGTTACAAGGGGCATTTTCAGCACAAATCCATCAAATGGTCGAAGCATTGACGACATTGCGTATTTATGTCGAAGCTGCCATCGATTTCCCTGATGAAGAAATTGATTTTCTTTCTGACGGTAAAATTGAAGCCAAATTGGATGACGTGATAGCGGATTTAGAGCGAGTGCGCTCAGAAGCTCGCCAAGGCAGCTTGTTGCGTGAAGGGATGAAAGTGGTGATTGCGGGTCGTCCTAATGCAGGGAAATCGAGTTTATTGAATGCGTTAGCAGGTCGTGAAGCAGCGATTGTGACTGATATTGCAGGAACCACACGTGATGTTTTGCGTGAGCATATTCATATTGATGGTATGCCATTGCACGTGATTGATACAGCGGGCTTACGTGAAGCGAGTGATGAAGTTGAACGTATTGGTATTGAGCGAGCATGGAAAGAGATTGAACAGGCAGACCGAGTTTTGTTTATGCTTGATAGCACCACCACGGATGCGACAGAGCCTCAAGAAATTTGGCCTGAATTTATGGCACGCCTGCCAGAAACATTGCCTGTTACTGTGATCCGCAATAAAGCGGATAAAACAGGTGAAAAAATTGAGTTTGTTGAAGATGTTCGTTACCCATTAATTCGCCTATCTGCACGTGAAGAGAAAGGGATTGATTTGTTGCGCGATCACCTAAAAGAGACGATGGGTTTTAATAGTAATACCGAAGGTGGTTTTTTGGCTCGTCGCCGTCATCTACAAGCCCTTGATGCAGCGGCAATGCACTTAGCGCAAGGTCATGAGCAATTGGTCGTTGCTCGCTCCGGTGAGCTACTTGCAGAGGAGTTGCGCCTTGCACAGCAAGAGCTGAGCGAGATCACCGGTGAATTTACATCAGATGACCTGTTAGGCCGTATTTTCTCCAGTTTCTGTATCGGCAAGTAAAAATTTGCTTAGCTAAAAGTTGTGGCAGCTTGCTATCTTATCAGCAAGCTGCAGTCAATCTATCGCCGTTAGATCTGTTAACTGGTTATAAAACTGAGACTTCACAGGATATGCATGACGATCGGTGAATACAAAAGGTATCTTTACGGCGGCTAATGAGGTCTGTATTGTCAATAGTCACCCAATTCGGTGACAGATGTTTACTATTTCCTGCATATAAACTATTGGCAAAAAGCCAAAGGGTGCCTTAGGATAATTTTCCAGTTTTCTTTTTGAGCCAACTCTCTTTTAATCGTAATGAGTACAAATTTTTCATTAGGAAAATTTTTTTGCACTCTGCCATCAAAGGGATTGCGTGAAAACCAATGAAACGGAACATAGCTATCTAATTGATGTTTTTTTCTACCTTCGATGATCTCTTTGTCTGCAATATCATGAAATTTCTTAATGTCTACTCTTGGCTTTAAGCCCTCAATCAATATATTTCTTATATTTTTCAAACTAGTAAGATGATATATTAGCTTTTTTGTTTTGATATCATTCATATAGTATTCCTTTGATTATTATAAAAATAATATAATTAGAGTGTTAGTTTAATTATTTCATCTAATTATCAAGAGAATATCGCAATATATGGCAAAGAGCAGTGATAGTGCTAACATCATTAAGAAATACTTATTATTTAGATGATGTCTGCTTAACGTTAATTTTGTCTTAATCCTTCTTGTGATTTTTCTTTTTATAATGTCGAGCTAATTTTAGTCATAGGTTATATTCATGAGCATTAAGCTTCCTACCAATATACACATCTACAATTTTGTACAGCGACCTGACCTTATCGATGAATCCGATGAACTGCTGGATAAATTATGGCCAGAGTTTATGAGCCAAACTGCTGTTTGTGATGAATATTGGCAAGTATTGTATGAAGAGCCGAATGCACAATTTCAGTTTTTAGCTGTCGCGAATGTGGATGGAAAAGGGAAGGTCGTCGGTGTCATTAAAGCGATCTCCTTTCTATGGCCTGATGAAAATCTGACAAAACTGCCTGATTTTGGTTGGGATGATATTTTCAATTTTGCGGTTGAGAATAAACAAGGTGAAGATCGCTATATTTCTGCATTATCAGTGACGATTGAGCCTGAATATCGTGGTTATCAAATTCCAGCACTACTGATTAATGCGTTGAAAAAAGCGGCTGTAGCGTATGGGGCGAAGGCGGTTGTTGTTCCTGTACGGCCCACTTTAAAGCATCGTTATCCTCTACAATCATTTGACGATTATTGTGCATGGAAAAATGCACAAGGGGAGCCTTTTGACCCTTGGATACGCACACATTGGCGATTAGGGGGTAAAATTTTACAGCCTGTATATCGTTCTATGGTGATTGCTGGCACCATTAAACAATGGGAGTCATGGACAGGCATGCGTTTTATGCAGTCTGGCCAATATATTGTACCGCAGGCGTTAGTTCCCGTTAATATCGATACACAAGCTCAATGGGGCGAATATATCGAGCCTAACCTTTGGATGTTGCACTCTCTGGGAAATGAATAAAGGGAGTGCTATGTAAATGTTTACGCATGCCATACTATTTTTAATGTTAGGACGTTGATATTTTTCTTTTTTAATTGTTTATTTGAAATATCAGTCGGTGGCTTAATCTGTAATTCGATTACTGTGGGTAAATACTGTGGCTTTTCCTTGGCGGCAGAAACCGACTAACGTTAAATTTGCTTTTTGCGCGACTTCAATGGCTAATGAGGTCGCAGCAGAAACAGCAAACAAAATCTCAGCGCCACAGCTTGCCGCCTTTTGCACCATCTCATAACTCGCTCGACTAGAAACCAATACGGCACCTTGTTGCCAATCATGACGGTGTTTCATACCTAAAAGTTTATCCAATGCGACATGGCGGCCAACATCTTCACAACCGCCAACCAATTGGCCCTCTGGTGAAATCCACGCGGCAGCATGAGTACATCCAGTGAGTGCTCCGATTTCTTGCACTTTTTTTAGCTCAGATAATGCGTTATCTAAGTGACTTAGTGAGAAAGTTTGGGTGAATGGCAGTGGGGAAATAGGTTTAAAAATTTCGTCGAGTTGTTCCGTGCCGCAAATACCACAGCCTGTCCGGCCGGCGAGGTTGCGCCTGCGCTCTTTCAACCCCATGAAACGGCGGCTGGATAACTCAACATGCACTTCAATACCACGATGGCAGCCTTGAACAATATCAATTCCACGAATTTCTTGCCTTGACTGTATGATCCCTTCCGATAATGAGAACCCAACAGCAAAATCTTCTAAATCTTTTGGGGTCGCCATCATAACGACATGAGATATCCCATTATAAACCAAAGCAACAGGTAATTCTTCGGCTACCCAATCAGTTACAGACTGATCGAGGTTGCCTTTTTGTTGCACACTTGTGTGATTTGCGCCAATCATTTTGATGGATTTTGACAATTTCGTGTTATTTGTTTCATGCATTAGATGAATTCCTAGCATTAATGATACATAATATTGATTATGGGTAAAAAGAATTTACACCATTTATCAGGCAATGAACCTGAATACGATACGGAAGACGTTGAATAAGAACAGTTTACCTGAATAATGCGATTTAAAACATTCACCGGGTAACAAGAGCAATGTAAATGAGGAGATCCCCATGCAAGTCAGCAGAAGACAGTTCTTTAAGATCTGTGCTGGCGGTATGGCGGGTACGACGGCAGCAGCATTGGGTTTTGCACCCTCAACTGCGTTAGCGTCCACACGTCAGTATAAATTACTGCGTGCGAAAGAAACCCGAAATACCTGCACGTACTGCTCTGTCGGTTGTGGGCTATTGATGTATAGCTTAGGCGATGGAGCGAAAAATGCGAAAGAGAGCATTTTTCATATCGAAGGTGACCCGGACCATCCGGTAAACCGCGGCGCACTCTGCCCGAAAGGTGCAGGACTTATCGACTTTATTCATAGTGAAAGTCGACTCAAATACCCTGAAGTACGCGAACCAGGTACGAATGAGTGGAAACGTATCACTTGGAACGAAGCGTTTGACCGCATCGCCAAGTTGATGAAAGAAGACCGTGATGCCAATTTTATTAAACAGAACAAAGATGGTGTAACGGTTAACCGTTGGCTGACAACAGGTATGCTCTGTGCATCAGCCGCCAGTAACGAAACAGGTTTTGTCACCCAAAAATTTAGTCGCGCCCTCGGCATGCTTGCCGTGGATAACCAAGCGCGTGTCTGACACGGACCAACGGTAGCAAGTCTTGCTCCAACATTTGGTCGCGGTGCGATGACCAACCACTGGGTTGATATTAAAAACGCTAACCTTGTTGTTGTTATGGGTGGTAATGCGGCAGAAGCGCATCCAGTCGGTTTCCGCTGGGCGATGGAAGCCAAAATCCATAATAAAGCCAAACTGATTGTTATTGATCCACGCTTTACCCGTACAGCGGCAGTGGCGGATTTCTACACGCCTATACGTTCTGGTACCGATATTGCGTTCTTGTCAGGTGTGATCAAATACCTACTGGATAATAAAAAAATCCAGCAAGAATATGTGGAAGCCTACACTAACGCCAGCCTGATCATCCGTGAAGATTACGGTTTTGATGATGGTTTGTTCACAGGCTATGATCCCGAAAAACGTCAGTATGATAAAACGACGTGGAACTACGAGATGGATGAGAATGGTTTCGCACGACGCGACCCAACGCTCACTCACCCTCGCTGTGTCTTGAACTTACTAAAAGAGCACGTTAGCCGTTATACACCAGAAGTGGTGAATAACATCTGCGGTACCCCAATCGAAGATTTCCTGAAAGTTTGCGAGTACATTGCAGAAACGAGCGCGAAAGATAAGACGGCCTCATTCCTATACGCACTTGGCTGGACACAACATACTATCGGTGCGCAAAACATCCGTACGATGGCGATGATCCAGTTACTGCTAGGTAATATGGGTATGCTAGGTGGCGGTGTTAACGCATTGCGTGGTCACTCGAATATCCAAGGTCTGACCGACTTAGGTTTATTATCTCAAAGCTTACCGGGTTATCTGACTTTACCGTCAGAAAAACAAACTACCCTCGAAAGCTATTTGGCTGCGAATACACCCAAAATGACCCTACCAGGTCAGGTTAACTATTGGGGCAATTACCCGAAATTCTTCGTCAGTATGATGAAGACATTCTATGGTGATAAAGCGCAGAAAGAGAATGATTGGGGCTTTGACTGGTTGCCTAAATGGGATCAGGGCTACGACGTATTGCGTTATTTCGAGATGATGGATAAAGGTGAAGTCAATGGCTATATCTGCCAAGGCTTTAACCCATTAGCCTCATTCCCGAACAAAAACAAAATTATCAAATCGCTATCTAAGCTGAAATTCTTGGTCACCATCGATCCGCTGAACACAGAAACGTCAAACTTCTGGCAAAATCACGGTGAAATGAATGACGTTGACCCGTCTGCAATTCAGACAACGGTCTTCCGTCTGCCATCTTGCTGTTTTGCTGAAGAAAATGGTTCGATTGTTAACTCAGCGCGTTGGCTACAGTGGCACTGGAAAGGTGCAGATGCACCCGGTGAAGCGATTAGCGATGGCGAAATTCTGTCGGGTATCTACCACCGTATACGCCAACTCTATGAAACAGAAGGTGGTGAGTCGCCAGAGCCAGTCTTGAACATGACTTGGAACTACTTTGACCGTGATAATCCAACACCGGAAGAAGTGGCTCAGGAAAGCAATGGTTATGCGCTGGTGGATCTGAAAGATGCCGATGGCAACATCATTGTGAAGAAAGGCGAACTACTGAGTTCGTTCGCTCAATTGCGTGATGATGGTACGACATCAAGTGGCTGTTGGATCTTTGCTGGTAGCTGGACACCGAAAGGTAACCAGATGGCGCGCCGTGATAACTCTGACCCGACTGGCCTAGGTAATACCCTTGGTTGGGCGTGGGCATGGCCATTAAACCGTCGTGTTATCTATAACCGAGCATCTGCTGACCCAATGGGTAAACCATGGGATCCTCGCCGTCAAATTCTTGAGTGGGATGGCAGCAAGTGGATTGGTATGGACGTACCAGACTATAGCAATGCGCCTCCGGGAAGTGGTGTGAATCCGTTTATTATGCAACCGGAAGGGATGGGTCGCCTATTTGCACTAGACAAAATGGCAGAAGGTCCGTTCCCAGAACACTATGAACCGATTGAAACTCCGCTCGATACTAACCCATTACATCCAAATGTGGTCTCGAACCCGGCTGCGCGTGTGTTCAAAGATGACTGGGCGCAAATGGGTAAAGCGACAGAGTTCCCTTATGTTGGAACAACCTATCGCTTAACAGAGCATTTCCACTATTGGACAAAACATGCGTTGTTGAATGCCATTATTCAGCCACAACAATTCATTGAAATTGGTGATCGTTTGGCGAAAGAAAAAGGTATTAAACAAGGTGATATGGTGAAAGTCAGCTCTAAGCGTGGCTATATCAAAGCGAAAGCAGTTGTGACGAAACGTATTCATACGTTGAAAGTCAACGGCAAGGATGTGGATACGATTGGTATTCCTATCCACTGGGGCTTTGAGGGCTTAGCAGTGAAAGGTTTTATTGCAAATACACTGACACCATATGTGGGTGATGCCAACACGCAAACGCCGGAATTTAAATCATTCCTTGTCAATGTGGAAAAGGTGTAAGGAGATAAATTATGTCAATGCAATCACAAGACATTATTCGTCGCTCCGCCACCAATTCCCTGACGCCCCCCGCGCAAGTGAGGGACTTTAAGGAAGAAGTGGCGAAGCTGATTGACGTGACTACCTGTATTGGCTGTAAGGCTTGTCAGGTAGCATGTTCAGAGTGGAACGATATTCGTGACAAAATCGGCACTAACGTTGGGGTATATGATAACCCAACGGATTTGACCGCGAAGTCATGGACCGTTATGCGCTTTTCTGAAGTGGAAGAAAATGGCAAGTTCGAGTGGCTGATCCGTAAAGATGGCTGCATGCACTGCTATGACCCAGGCTGTTTGAAAGCTTGTCCGTCAGAAGGTGCGATCGTTCAGTATAAAAACGGTATTGTTGACTTCCAATCTGAGCACTGTATTGGGTGTGGCTATTGTATTGCGGGGTGTCCGTTCAACATTCCACGCATCAACAAAGAAGATAACCGAGCATACAAATGTACGCTCTGTGTCGACCGCGTTGAAGTTGGACAAGAGCCTGCTTGCGTGAAAACCTGTCCTACAGGCGCTATTCATTTTGGTAGCAAAGAGGATATGACGGCGCTGGCAGGCGACCGTGTGGCTGAACTGAAAACACGTGGTTACAACAACGCGGGTCTTTATGATCCAGAAGGCGTTGGTGGTACACACGTAATGTATGTTTTGCATCACGCTGATAAACCTCAGTTGTATCATGGTTTGCCGGACAACCCGACAATCAGTCCAACAGTCACTTTCTGGAAAGGTATCTGGAAGCCGTTAGCAGCGGTTGGTTTTGCTGCGACCTTTGCGGCGGCCATCTTCCACTATGTGGGTATTGGTCCGAACCGCGTCTCCAAGAAAGAAGAAGAAGAGGCTCTGAAAGATATTCAGGACTCAAAATCTTCTGAGACTTCAAAGTCAGTTGAAGGGGAGGATCAAAAATGATACCGCAGGATAATGAAAAAATTATTCGCCATAAGCCGATTGAGAGGATCAATCACTGGGCGGTTGTGATTTGCTTTTTGTTCACTGCTATCAGTGGATTGGGGTTTTTCTTCCCATCACTGAACTGGTTCATGAACATTTTTGGTACATCACAACTCGCTAGGATCCTGCATCCTTTTGTTGGTACCGCGATGTTCCTGCTGTTCGTCTTTATGTTTTTCCGTTATTTTCACCACAACTTTATCAACAAAGAAGATATTAAGTGGGCGAAAAATATCGGTAAAGTATTGAAAAACGAAGAAGCTGGGGATGTTGGTCAATATAACCTTGGTCAAAAAGGGGTATATTGGGTTGTCTCTATCTGCTTAGTGCTACTGGCTGTAAGTGGCGTGATTATGTGGCGTCCTTACTTTGCAGACTTTTTCTCAATCCCAATTTATCGTGCAGCGATTATCGTGCACTCCATTTCAGCGATAGCTCTGATCATTATGATTATCGTGCACGCTTATGCCGCAATCTGGGTGAAAGGCTCTGTGCGTGCGATGGTGGAAGGTTGGGTAACCCGTGGTTGGGCGAAAAAGCATCACCCGCGTTGGTACCGTGAAATCGTCGAAAAAGAGAAACAGCAGCAACAAGAGAAAAATTAAACCTTTCAATTGTTGAGTTCTGATAATAAACCCACAAACAAGAATATTGTTTGTGGGTTTTTTCATAAAAAGAGGATTAAAAAATGGAACACTTTCTTTTTATATTCATATAAAGTGTGCGCTTTGATTAATTTTAAGAATAAACATAATGAGTGTAATAATTTTTTTCTCTATTATCATAATATAGAAAAATACATAACCGATTCTATTTTAATAAAACAAATATGACGTACCGATAAAGATCATTATTAATCACCTTCTTTTTATGAGTTGTTTTATTCACCTGATTAAGGAGTAGATCAAATAAATAATAATTGAATATTATTCAATAATAATTAACTTATTGTTGAATTTTATTTAATCCAATAAAACAGCAGCGTGGTTAATCAATTGATTTTAAATGTAATTTGTTGTTTGTGAATGTTTATTTAAGAACATCCAATTATGTTATTGATTTTTAGTCAACCAAATAGGACTCTCTAAATAAGATGTAATAATGTCTTATTATAATAATCCATATTGTTTATTTTGGTATATATAGATAGAGGTTTGTTCTATTATTGAAAGAATAGGGTATTAATAACTGTTAATCATTAATAGGAAAGGATAATTGAGCTATTAAAACACATTATTTCTGTCGTCTAGACATTAAGTGAAATATTTATTATAACGGTGTAAATCATTATTTATTAATAAAATCCATCTAAATAAAATCTTTATTTTTTGAAATGACTTTCACCACAGCTAAATAAATATTCAATTCCATTTACGACAGCTAAATAATGAGGTAATTCATGGATCTTCCTTTACAAGGTATCAAAGTACTCGATTTCACCGGTGTACAGTCAGGGCCATCTTGTACCCAAATGTTAGCGTGGTTTGGTGCTGACGTAATTAAAATTGAACGCCCAGGCGTCGGTGATGTGACGCGCAATCAGTTAAGAGATATTCCTGATGTCGATGCGCTTTATTTTACCATGCTCAACAGTAATAAGCGTTCTGTTGAACTGAATACCAAAACGCCGGAAGGCAAAGAGGTCATGGAACGCCTGATTAAGCAAGCGGATGTATTAGTTGAAAACTTCCATCCGGGTGCTATCGACCATATGGGCTTTACTTGGGAACATATTCAAGAGCTAAATCCACGGTTAATCTTTGGCTCTATCAAGGGGTTCAATGAGAACTCCCCTTATGCAGATGTAAAAGCGTATGAAAACGTTGCGCAAGCTGCGGGTGGAGCGGCGTCAACCACAGGTTTTTGGGATGGCCCACCATTAGTCAGTGCAGCAGCATTAGGCGACAGTAATACGGGAATGCACTTATTAATTGGTCTACTAGCCGCCTTGTTACACCGTGAAAAAACCGGAAAAGGGCAACGCGTGACAATGTCGATGCAAGATGCCGTATTAAACCTTTGCCGTGTGAAGTTGCGCGACCAGCAGCGTTTAGAAAAAGTGGGCTATCTTGAAGAGTATCCTCAGTATCCAAACGGTAAATTCGGTGATGCCGTTCCTCGTGGGGGCAACGCTGGTGGCGGTGGCCAGCCGGGTTGGATCTTGAAGTGTAAAGGTTGGGAAACGGATCCAAACGCATACATCTATTTTACTATCCAAGAGCAAGATTGGGAGCAAACTTGTATTGCTATTGGCAAGCCAGAGTGGGCAAAAGACCCTGCCTACAGCACGCCACAAGCGCGCCAACCACATATCTTCGATATTTTTGCTGAAATTGAAAAATTCTTAGCCGATAAAGACAAACATGAAGCCGTTGAATATTTAAGCAAATATGGTGTGCCATGTGCGCCTGTATTGAGCATGCGTGAGATTGCTCGTGACCAATCATTACGCGATAGCGGCAGCATTGTTGAAGTTGAGCAACCAAAACGCGGGACTTATCTCACTGTTGGTTGTCCAATGAAGTTCTCATCATTCACCCCTGAGATTAAGAGTGCGCCACTGTTAGGTGAGCATACCGAGGAAGTGTTAACTGAGTTAGGTTATAGCGCGGAGCAGATCGCCTCAATGCGCACCAATAAAGCCATTTAACGCGAATAAATGAGGGGGGCCGCTGATAAGCCCCCTCCACACTTTCTTTTTACATATTTCATGAGGTGGACATGTCGACTGATCAAACCCAAAACTTGACTGATGGTATGCATATTATTGTTGATGCACTGAAAAAAAATGGCATTGACACAATTTATGGTGTTGTGGGGATCCCTGTGACGGATATGGCTAGGCATGCACAGGCTGAAGGTATTCGTTATATTGGTTTTCGTCATGAGCAATCTGCGGGTAATGCTGCGGCAATCAGCGGCTTTTTAACCCAAAAACCCGGCATCTGTTTAACGGTGTCTGCACCGGGGTTTCTAAATGGTATGGTGGCATTAGCGAATGCGACGACCAATGGCTTTCCAATGATACAAATCAGCGGCTCCAGTGATAGAGCAATTATCGACCTACAACAAGGCGATTATGAAGAGCTGGATCAAATGAATACCGCTAAGCCCTTTGTTAAAGCATCCTACCGAGTCAATAAACCGGAAGACCTTGGTATTGCTCTGGCTCGCGCAATTCGTGCTGCTGTTTCTGGTCGTCCTGGTGGCGTCTATCTTGACTTAACAACCGAAGTATTGGCTGCGGTTATGGACAAAGATGCAGCAGACAAAACAATCTTTACGGTTGAAGACCCTGCTCCACGCCAACTACCTGCGCCTGAATCTGTTGATAAAGCACTTAAATTATTGGCATCGGCAAAGCGTCCGTTGATTATTTTAGGTAAAGGGGCAGCCTATGCCCAAGCGGATGAAAATATTCGTCAATTTATTGAAACAACAGGTATCCCTTACTTGCCTATGTCGATGGCAAAAGGGTTATTGCCAGATAATCACCCACAATCAGCCGCGTCAGCACGTTCCCATGCACTCTCTAATGCCGATGTCGTCGTATTAATGGGGGCACGCCTAAACTGGCTATTAGATCACGGAAAAGGCAAACACTGGTCGCCAGAGACGAAATTTATTCAATTAGATATTGAGCCATCTGAAATCGATAGCAATCGTCCAATAACAGCCCCTGTTGTCGGCGATATCTATTCAAGTGTTGCCGCACTACTTGAAGGGTTAAAAACCACACCAGTGAAGTCACCGAGCGATTGGATGGCTGGGATTGATGAGCATAAGAAAGCAAATAGCGAGAAGATGGCCGCTAAGCTGAATACCGATACATCACCGATGAACTATTTCAATGCATTGCGCGCAATTCGTGATGTGTTAGTCGACCATAAAGACGTTTATGTGGTGAATGAAGGGGCTAACACCCTCGATAATGCACGAAATATCATCGATATGTATGAACCTCGCAAACGTCTCGACTGTGGTACTTGGGGCGTGATGGGGGTTGGTATGGGTTATGCTATTGGTGCAGCGGTCACTAGCGGTAAGCCTGTCGTGGCTATTGAGGGAGATAGTGCGTTTGGTTTTAGTGGTATGGAAATTGAAACTATCTGCCGTTATCAACTGCCAGTCACCATTTTAATCTTTAACAATGGGGGGATTTACCGTGGCGATGGCGTCAATTTACATGGCGATAAGGACCCGTGCCCAACGGTATTAATGGCAGGCGCGCGTTATGACAAGATGATCGAGGCTTTTGGCGGCATCGGTTATAACGCAACGACACCAGATGAAATTCAACAGGCGCTAAAAGCAGGTCTTGAGTCTGGTAAACCGACATTGATTAATGTGGTTATTGACCCAGCAGTAGGAACAGAAAGTGGCCATATTGGTAACTTAAATCCGAAATCTGTTGTGAAAAACTAGCGTTATTTCAATGAAATAAATATTTAAATGGTTTCTGTGCCACTTATTCTTTTAAGTGGCATAGGAACGCTTTTGCCCAAAATAGGTGAAAATCATATGGCTGATTTTATGTTTAAGATATTTATGAGCGATTTATTGCCCATAATTATCATTATGGTTCTGGGATACGCTAGCGGTAAACGCAACGTATTTACCAATGACCAAGCAAAAGCATTTAATAAACTGGTTTTAAACTATGCTTTGCCTGCCGCGTTATTTGTCTCCATTGTACGTGCAAACCGTGAAATGATTTTTGCAGATACTAAGCTAACAATTATTTCGTTTGTCGTGCTATTGGTCTGTTTTTTCTTTTCTTTCTTTAGTTGTAAGTACATTTTTAAACATAGTCGTGGTGAAGCCGCGGTGTGTGCATTGATTGCTGGCTCTCCTACCATTGGCTTCCTTGGTTTTGCGGTTTTGGATCCTATCTATGGGCAAACCGTATCAACCGGTTTAGTTGTGGCGATTATTTCTATTATCGTGAATGCGATTACTATCCCAATTGGCTTATTCTTACTTAACCCTTCCAATGCTGATGGTAAAAAAGGCGGCGGCGGTATGGATGCTCTTATTTCGGCATTCAAAGAGCCTGTTGTCTGGTCACCAGTATTGGCGACAGTTTTGGTATTAATCGGTATTAAAATTCCTGATGTTTGGGACCCGACCTTTGACCTTATTGCCAAAGCTAACTCCGGTGTCGCGGTATTTGCAGCCGGCCTGACACTGGCCGCGAATAAATTCGAATTTGATGGTGAAATTATCTACAACACCTTACTCAAATTAATATTGATGCCGGGCTTATTATTACTAGTTGGTATGACATTTAATATGAGCTCAGAGCAACTACAGATGATGGTATTAGCCGGCGCATTACCGCCTGCCTTCTCTGGAATTATTATCGCGAGCCGTTTTAACCTGTATACCCGTACGGGAACAGCATCCCTCGCAGTAAGTGTACTTGGTTTTATCATCGCTGCACCGTTGTGGATCTACGTTGCGCGTTTGGTTGCATAATAAATAGATGAATGTGAGGCATCAAATAGATGCCTCGTATCCATCATACAATAAGGAGTGATTATGGCTTTTCCACTTCCACTTGAAGGCATTCGTGTTCTTGATTTTACAGGGGTACAGTCTGGCCCATCATGTACTCAGATGTTGGCTTGGTTCGGGGCAGATGTAATAAAAATTGAGCGACCGGGTATTGGGGATGTCACTCGTAACCAGCTTAGAGATATTCCTGATATTGATGCATTGTATTTTACCATGCTCAATAGTAATAAGCGTTCGCTAGAGCTGAACACGAAAACCCCTGAAGGCAAAGAGGTGATGGAAAAGCTGATCCGCCAAGCGGATATTTTGGTTGAAAATTTCCATCCGGGAGCGATTGACCATATGGGGTTTACCTGGGAAGTCATTCAACAGCTAAACCCACGCCTGATTTTTGGCTCCATCAAAGGGTTCAATGAAAACTCCCCTTATGCGAATGTGAAAGCCTACGAAAACGTTGCGCAGGCCGCGGGGGGATCCGCATCAACAACGGGTTTTCCTGATGGCCCACCGGTTGTGAGTTCAGCGGCACTAGGCGATAGCAATACTGGTATGCACCTATTAATTGGTTTATTAGCGGCATTACTGCAACGTGAGAAAACGGGGAAAGGGCAACGTGTCACTATGTCGATGCAAGATGCCGTGCTTAACCTATGCCGCGTTAAATTGCGTGACCAGCAACGCCTCGAAAAACTCGGTTTTTTAGAAGAGTATCCTCAATATCCAAATGGTTCATTTGGTGATGCAGTACCGCGTGGCGGTAATGCCAGCGGTGGAGGGCAACCGGGAACGATGTTGCGATGTAAAGGGAGTGATCATGACCCGAATGCCTATATCTATTTTATCAATCAAGATCACAACTGGGCCAATACCTGTGATGCATTAGGTAAACCTGAGTGGAAAACCGATCCTGCCTTTGCAACCACAGAAGCACGGGTCAGCCATATCCAAGATGTTTGGGATGCTATTGAAGAGATTGCTAAAGACAAAGATAAACATGAGCTAACAGATTACTTTGACCAGTTCGGCGTACCTTGCTCGGCGGTTTTGAGTATGAAAGAGATTATGTATGACCCATCTTTGCGTGACAGTGGCTCTATTGTTGAAGTAGAGCAACCATTGAGAGGCCATTATTTGACGGTGGGTTGCCCAATGAAATTTTCAGCTTTTACGCCTGAAATAAAAAGTGCACCACTTTTAGGTGAACATAATAGCGAAATTTTAAAAGAGTTAGGCTATAGCGAACAACAAATAGCCGAAATGAAAACGAAAAAAGTTATTTAAATTATCCAGCCCAATTAATTTTATTATTTAAATAAATTAATTGGGCTGCGGCTAAATAATAGAGATTAATGATATCGAAATAAGAGTGCTACGCATTAATTAAATAAACGTAATAAATCAATTAAGAAGTTTGTTACCTCATCATTATTGATGAGGCGGCTTCACTCATCCATTTTTTGAATATTCGTTATTTGTTGGTTTAGCCAATAGTTGGGCTGCTTTATATGACTTCTGACAATAACGGTGGTTATTAAATAAGGACGAATAGCATGAACCATTTAACAGTGAAGAAAAGCAGTAAAGTTGCTGCTGTTGATTTTGTTCCCGCTTGGGGCGACTTAGAGGGGAATATTCGCCGTCTCGCGGAAGCAGCGGAAAAAGTGGCGGCACAAGGCGTTGATTATGCGGTATTCCCCGAAACGGCAGTAAGTGGCTATTTATTTTCTGATTCAGCAGAATTAGCACCTTATTTAGATACTATCCCAGGAAAAACAACGGCGGCAATTTTACCCATATTGGCGCGTACAGGGATGTATATGAGTGTTGGTATTGCAGAACGTGATACCGAGACCGGATTAGCTTATAACTCAGCCGTTTTAATGGGGCCGGAAGGGATTATTGGTAAATATCGCAAAATTGGTTTGAACTCTCAAGACCAAAAAGTTTTTGCACCGGGAAATACGGGGGTGAAAACATTTGATACCGCGATTGGGCGTATAGCATTATTAATTTGCTATGATGATACTTATTGGCAATATGCGCGTTTAGCGGCATTAGAAGGTGCCCAAATTTTGGGGTGGCATTCGGTATCGGATCGTATGATGCCTGATGCAACGCCCGCAGAAATGTTAGGTGATCACTCAACCATTGCACATGTTCAGCATATGAGCGCATTTAATGGGATGTGGGTTATTTGTGCTACGCGTAGTGGCATTGAAACAAATCCAATCACACAAGGTCAGCTTTACTATAATGGTGGGTCGAGTATATGGGCGCCTTCAGGCCATAAAGTGGCTCAATCTCCTGTGTTAAGTCCACTTGAATTAGAGCCGGGTTTGAATGGTATTTTCTGTGCGACTATCGACCTTGATGAGGCGGATAAACAGCGAGAAGCGATACTGGCGAAACGTCGCCCTGAATTATATTTTCCTACGCTGGCTTTTCACCGCAGCCCGACCGATATCAATGCGACAACCACTAAAACGCAAACAACATTCATTGCTGCTCAATGGGATAAATCCACCTCTGACTTGGCTTCGGCAACAGTGGGTGAAAATGAGTTGCTGGTACTACCCGAGTTTTCAGCACTGCCGTACACCAATGACCCTAATGTACTGTTGTCTCACGCGCAGAAGCAGGGGGGAACCTTTGAGCAGACGCTCAGTAAAATAGCCGCTGATGGGAAAGGCTATGTTGTTGGGAGTTACCCTGAAATTGATGTCGATAAACTCTATCACACGGTTGTATTAGCGGGTCCTACGGGCGATATTTTAGCACGATACCGTGTTACTCACTTGAATGAGCGTGATAAAGGTTGGGCGAGTGCTGGGAACGTCATGAGTGTTACCGCTACACCGATTGGGCGCATTGCGTTGGCGGCGGCACATGAGTTAGAAGTGCTCGAAGTTGGCGGACTTTATAGCACGTTACGTGCCGACATTATTGCGGCCCCTGCTGGAATGCCGAGTGATTTACGTGTTGAAATCGAAAGCCATCTCTATTCGGTGGAAAATCCACCAACAGGACGAGCCGACTTTATTCCTTATGCAATAGCGACGCTAAACCAACTATGGGTTGTGTGTGGGGGGCGTCAAGAACGAGACTTCACCTCAGCGGCAATTTATGGGCCTGAGCCAGTCGTATTAACACCGACTCTGACCGCAGAGCGTGGTGCATCTGATGTTAGGCTACAAGCGCAAGTACCAGCACCGTTTACGTGGATCAATCAGGAACGCCTGATCAGTGGGCAACAGGCGATTTGGTTCACGCCGCTTGTGTCTTAAACCCTTTACCTATATTCATGTTGTTAGGTAGGTAATCGAATAGGTTACCTACCTATTTGATGATAAAGATAAAATGAACATAACAGCACCTCAAACGCTCTATAGCAAGCAAACCCTGATCAAAACACTGCATTTTCTCGGTGTTGTGGCTTCGCTATTTTTGATTGCAAGTATTTCTCTAGAGACATTTCGGCATGATCCATTTTTGGCGCATTCGATTTATTTCGATATTCAATTTTGGATTTGTATTTATTTTACGATCGATTTTTTCATTTTTTTATTTCTATCGAAAAATAGAAAAAAGTTTATCGCTAAATATTTTATTATTATTTTTCTTTCGATTCCGTATTTGACTATTTTAGATTACACATCGATTCAATTTACGGAAGAACAAATTTATTTAATTCGTTTTATTCCTTTATTTCGTGGCGGAGCCGCTTTTGTGATGCTCATGATGATGGTTGTAAAACGAAACACCACGGCACTCTTTCTCTCTTATATTATTCTACTTTTTTCAACAGTGTATTTTATCAGTTTGATCTTTTTTATTTTTGAACGAGGCAATAACGCTGAAGTTAAAAATTATGGTGATGCGATCTGGTGGGCGGCAATGACGGTAACGACATTGGGCTCGAATATCATTCCTGTGACAACTGCAGGAAAAGTCATTACCACTGTATTGGCAGCGACAGGGATGACGGTATTCCCAATATTTACCGTTTATATTACCTCAGTGATCAGTCGCTTAAGCCAAACCAAAAAAGCAGCCTCAGAAAATCCAGATGCACTGTAATCGCTAAAAATAACAATATATTGATAGGTTTAATCACAATGACAACTTCAACACCCAAAATTCCATTTATGCAATTGCCGACCATCGCGTTTTTATTGGCAATCACATCAGGCATGCTCGACGGCTATGCATTTTTTACGACCAAATCATTTGCTACCTTTCAGTCGGGTAATATCATCATGTTAGGCTATGAGTTTGCTAAGCACGGTATTACGGCGGTAATTCCTTATGTTATTGCAATTTTTTCGTTTGGCGCAGGTGCTATGTTATTGGCGTTATTACGTTATAAATACAATACCGATGAGAAAACATGGACATTTACGCTGCTATCTTTAGAAATCATACTGCTGTTACTGCTCATTGCTTATATTTACTTTTTTAAAGTGGAGGCAAGTGGTTTCCACGCGGTATGGGCGCTATCGTTTATTGCGGGTATGCAAGGTAATGCGTTCCATAAAATTAATGGCATGTTATATGGCAATATTGCTGTGACACTTAACGTACAATTAGGTTTTAGCTCATTAGCAGAATCCGTGGCATTTAAAGGGCAAGAGCGCAAAGAGGCGTTATACAAAAGTTATTGCTACTTTTTAACCTTATTTGGCTTTGCTGGTGGTGCTTTTATGATGGCAATGTTAGCTGACTATGCGAGAGAGTACGCATTATTAATTACCCTAATCCCATTATGTTTGATTTTTACCATGGGGCGACATTTCGCAAAAGAAGACAGTAGCTTACCTATTGATTCAAATTAGTCTGAGTCCGTTTAACAAATATAACGTGATATGGGTGATATTCAGGCGCAGTGAAATCACTCATTATCTTTAATATCATCATTTCCTTCCCCACATCAGCTCATCTAAAGAAACGGTATAAAGATTGCTTCGCTCTGATATAAAAAGCAGGCGATACGCACGATACAAAGGGAACAAGGTGGCTACTGAGCGACTTTTGTTTTATCCTGAGCGATAGATAACAGCAATTTCCGCTGATAAGCATACAATACGATAGATAGCTCTAGGGAAATCCCCTAGAGCTATCATTTTAAAAATTTGAAAGAGAGCAATGCGATGGGTATTCGTATCGTCCCTAAAGAAGAATTAGGGCAAGAAAGACTAAAAGAAAAAGGTATTGGTTTTATCCCGCCTGTCCTATTCCCGAATTTAAAAAATCTGTATCAACGACGCGCAGAAAGATTAAAAGCACTGGGTGTGGATGAACATCCTTTTGCAGATTATCTTAATTTTGCAGCGGAAGTGGCAACGGCACAAAACAATGCGCAGCATGATAATCCTTTAGAAATGGATATGAATGCGGTATTAGAGCGCGCAACGGCGACCAATAATCCGCCTCTTGATGCGAAAACATTCCCACGTACAGCCCATTGGCATAAGTTATTAAATGCGATTATTGCTGAATTATTACCAGTGGTTCCAGAGTCAGTACGCCCTGCATTAGAGAATCTCGATAAGGCGTCTGAAAATGAGCTTGAAGAGATGGCGACTGCGCTACTTAACGAGCAATTTGAGAAGGTTCCCGCTGATAAATCCATGTTTATTTGGGCGGCACTGTCTGTGTATTGGGCACAAATGGCAGCACAAATTCCCGGAAAAGCACGTGCTGAGCATGGTGATCATCGCCACTTCTGCCCCGTTTGTAACAGCATGCCTGTGTCTAGCATTGTACAAATTGGCACAACGCAAGGCCTACGCTATTTGCACTGTAACCTGTGTGAAACAGAATGGCATATGGTACGTGTCAAATGCAGTAACTGTGAACAAACCCGTGATCTTCACTATTGGTCTCTTGATGATGAAAATGCTGCGGTAAAAGCAGAAAGTTGCGGTGACTGCGGTAGTTATCTCAAAATTCTTTATCAAGAAAAAGATGCGAAAGTCGAAGCCGTTGCTGATGATCTGGCGTCTATCATCCTAGATGCTCGGATGGAAGAAGAGGGCTTTGCCCGTAGTAGCCTTAACCCATTTTTATTTCCCGGTGAAAAATAGTCACTAAAAGAGAGTAATCACGATGGCAGACTCCACCGCCGAACTATACCGCCAGCTTCCTGCTGTTGATAAACTCCTCCAACTTGACGAGGTGCAACCCCTCGTCATCGAGTCAGGACACCACTGGGTAACCGAGCAGTTGCGAGAGATGCAACAGCAAGCTCGCGAGTATATCCGACAACATAGTCAGTTGCCCGCTTGGCATCCTGATTGGGTTGCTGAGTTGGTTAGGCGCCATGGTGCTTTACAAGAAAGCGCATTAAAACCCGTATTTAACCTGACGGGAACGGTGCTGCACACCAACCTTGGTCGCGCGGTGATGGCCTCTTCAGCGATTGCTGCCGTTAATAAGGTGATGAGCTCACCTGTGACTTTGGAATACTCTCTTGATGGCGCGACGCGAGGGCATCGTGATCGCGCTTTGGCTGAATTGCTATGCCAACTCACGGGCGCCGAAGATGCTTGCATTGTGAATAATAATGCTGCTGCCGTATTATTGCTTTTGGCGACGGTGGCTCAAGGCAAGCAAGTTATTGTTTCACGTGGCGAATTAGTTGAAATAGGAGGTGCTTTCCGAGTACCGGACGTGATGGCACAAGCAGGTTGCCAATTAGTCGAAGTAGGAACAACCAATCGTACTCACCTGCGTGATTATGCGGGCGCTATTAATGAGCAAACCGCGTTATTGATGAAGGTGCACACCAGCAACTACAGTATTGAAGGGTTTACCGCAGAAGTTGAAGGCGCTGAATTGGCGGAATTAGGTCAACAGCATCAGTTGCCGACCGTAATTGATTTAGGCAGCGGATCAATGATCGATATGACCGCCTATGGACTACCTGCCGAGCCAATGCCGCAAACGTACCTTGCTCAAGGGATTGACCTTGTTTCTATTTCTGGGGATAAGCTACTGGGAGGGCCGCAAGCAGGGATTATTCTCGGGAAGAAAAAGTGGATTGAAGCCATTCAAAAGCACCCGCTTAAGCGTGCCTTACGTGCTGATAAAATGACGTTAGCCGCATTAGAGGCCACATTAAAACTCTATTTAACGCCCGAAAAACTGGTCACGGAGCTTCCAACACTACGCTGGTTAACACGTAGTGCCGATGAAATCAAAGCGCGAGCTGAACGTTTGATCGTTCCATTACAAGCCTTCTATGGCGATAAATTTGTCGTAGAAATGGAGCCTTGTTTATCCCAAATTGGTAGCGGCTCATTACCGATTGATAGGCTACCGAGTTATGCCGTGACGTTTACGCCATTTGATGGGCGGGGCAATACGTTGGCCTTACTGACGGCACGTTGGCGTCACACCGACCAACCAGTAATTGGTCGATTAAAAGATGGCAAATTATGGCTAGATCTCCGTTGCTTAGATGATGAACATGGATTATTGCAGGTATTGTTGTCATGATTTTTGCTACTGCTGGCCATGTTGACCATGGTAAAACATCGCTAATTCAATCAGTCACTGGGGTGAATACGGCGCATTTACCCGAAGAAAAAAAACGGGGTATGACCATCGACCTCGGCTATGCTTATTGGCCTCAACAAGATGGTAGTTCAATCGGTTTTATCGATGTTCCCGGACATGAAAAATTTTTAGGGAATATGTTAGCAGGGGTCGGCGGGATCAACCATGCCTTGCTGGTGGTTGCTTGTGATGATGGGGTCATGGCGCAAACGCGAGAGCACTTAGCGATTTTACGTTTAGCTGGTTGCCAAAATATAACAGCCATTTTGACGAAAGCAGATAAAGTTGATGCAGAGCGAATTGCACACATTTCTTTGCAAGTGAAAAATGAGCTACAGCACCAAGGTTGGCCTGACGCTGCGATATTTGTGACCTCGGCCAACGATGGACGCGGAATTGCAGAATTACAGGCTTACTTACAACAATTGCACCAGCAAAGAGCCGATCACCAAAATCGTCAACAACGTTTTCGTTTAGCGATTGACCGTGTATTCCATGTCAAAGGGGCCGGTATTGTTGTCACAGGCACGGCCTTAGCAGGGCAAGTGCAGCTTGGTGATACTTTATGGTTAACGGGCGCTGACACCACTGTTCGTATTCGGGGGATCCACCGCCAAAATCAGCCAGCAGAGCTAGCTCAAGCGGGTGACCGGGTTGCACTCAATTTAGCAGGAGATATTGATAAAGCGGCTATTACACGTGGTGATTGGCTGCTATCAGAGAAGCCTTTCGCTGCGGCAACAAGAGTGATTGTTGAATTAGAGTGTGATTCAGTGATTAAACATTGGCAGCCGGTCCATTTATACCATGGTGCGAGCCATATTACAGGTCGAGTCTCATTATTAACCGAACTTGGCTCGACGCCCTTACTCGCGGAACTCATTCTCGATACACCGTTGTGGCTTGTGGATAATGACCGCCTCATCATTCGTGATATTAGTGCGCGAGAAACACTGGCGTCAGCAAGAGTGATCCGGCTTACCTCTCCACGTCGAGGTAAGAGATTACCTGAATTCATTGAATGGTTAACTCGCCTCTGTATGACAAATGATGAACTTACCCATCTGAAATTACAGTTGCCTAATGGTGAGTTAGATTTAAAGCGTTATAGTTGGGCTCGTCAATTAACCCCGCCCGCCCTTGAACAGCTATTATCACAGGTTGAACTCGTTCGCGTAGGGGATTTGGCTCTTTCTGCTTTTAAAGCCCAAGTGGCGAAAGAACGGCTCGTTCAAACATTAGAAGATTTCCATGAAGTGCACAGTGACCAAATTGGGGTTGGGAAAGCACGCTTAAAACGCATGGCATTACCGACAGTAAGTGAATCATTAGTTTTTAAATTAATTAATGAGTTGATTGCTGATGAGCGTATTAAACAGACCCGTGGTTGGCTACACATGCCACAACATGGGTTAGTCTTTGATACGGAACAACAACAAATTTGGCAACAAATAGCGCCTTTATTCCCTCGAGCCGAGGCATGGTGGGTCCGTGATCTGGCTAAAGAAATCAATCATGATGAAGACGCTGTCCGACGTGCGATGAAAAAAGCGGCACAAATGGGGCTAGTGACGGCGATTATCCGTGACCGCTACTACAGTAGTGATCAAATAAAGCAATTTGCCGAGCTTATTTTGCGTTACTGTACGCATAAAGGAGAAATAGGCGCCGCTGATTTTCGCAATGAATTAGGGATTGGTCGGAAATTGGCGATTCAAATTCTTGAGTTTTTCGATAGAAGTGGCTTCACTAGACGCAAAGGCGATGGGCACTTTTTACGAGATAAAGGCATTTTTGTTGAATAGATTTATCGTCTAAATTAGTTAAAATAGCCAGTCTGTGGCGGCCTTTATCTGTTGGAGGTCGTCGATACTTACATATTTTGTGGTAAACCCGATGAAGAAAAGAGTATTTTCCGCCGTTTATCTAACACTGATATTCATTGCTTCCCTTTTCCTAGTCTTCGAGAAAACGAGTGTGATTTACCCCGGATTGATCTCGGTAAGTGTTTATGCCGTTATCTTTGGGGTGCTCTATCTTGTCTCAGCTAGATGGTTATTCTCTGCCGTTGTTACCAGTACGCTGTTTATTATTATTAAATTCCTTAACCAACTCAAAGTTCACTATTATAAAGAGCAATTATTTTATTCCGATATTAATATCATGACGGATACGTCAAATATGGGAACCTTGGGGCATTATTGGTTAGCTGGCGTTGCATTGATCGGATTATTGATTTTGTTAATCATTAATGCAGTGCTTAGTTGGCGTCTATTACGCCCAACGAAAACATTTTCTTGGCGATTAATCGGCATATTACTTGGCGTTGGTGGCTATTTTGGCGCGAGCTTTGCGGCCTCCCATTATTACAACCAATGGACGGAGACCTTACCTAAAGGTAGAGGAACCGTTACCAACTTGGTTATGTCGGCGAAAAATTCAAATTACCATTCCCCCCAAATTAAAGGTTCATCTGATTATTTTATACAAAAAGCGGCAACGGTATCATTACCCGCATCTGATATAACAGAAAAACCGGATATCTTATTGTTATTACAAGAGTCCACTGTTAATCCAAGCATCTATAAATTACCAGACGGCACTAAACTACCCGATTTATTTATGTTTCAACAGGATAACGAGTTGATCGCGCATAGCCATATGCGAGTGCAAACTTTCGGGGGAGGAACTTGGTTGTCTGAATTTGCCGCTTTAACAGGGCTAAACAGTGATGACTTTGGCTCGCAAAAAAGTGGTGTCTTTTACTTTATTGTCGACCATCTAAATAACAGCTTGTTTAAAGAGATGAAGGCAAATGGTTATTATACCGTCGTTCTGACGCCATTTAACCGTGGTGCTTACCATTCAGGCCATGCTTATCAAACATTAGGTGTCGATAGAATTATTCAGCCTCAAGAGTTGGGTTACCCAGGAAAATTACAAGATAACTTATGGACGATCAGCACTGAAGATATGCTGAAATATGTCAAAGAAATCTTAGCAAAAGAGACTGATAAACCAGTATTTATTTTCTCGTTAACCATGTATGAGCATGGCCCTTATAAAGAGAGCCATCATGATGATTATGGTTTAAAAGGGAAGGTAAAAAATGCAGACTCCGTTGGTGAATTTAGCCATTATATGGAAAAAATCGTCGCGTCTGATAACGCGATACGCGATTTTGTAGAATTTATGGCGAAGCGCGAACGTCCATTAATGTTTTTATATTTTGGTGACCACCAGCCGGGGATCAGCTTAAATCAATATCAATCTGAATTTTCTAACCCCGCCTTTATCACACAATTTACGTTACGTGATAATTTGAAATCGGGTAATCAGATTAAAACGGGTCCGTTAACCGATATTGCCTTCCTTGGAGGGATAATATTAGAGCGCGCAAATTTACATGTTTCCCCGTTCTATGAAGCGAATATTAAGATGCGCCATTTGTGTGATGGCAAGTTAGATGACTGTGAAGATAAAAAATTATTAGAGAGTTATCACCACTACATCTATCACACATTACAGGCGGCGAATAAAAACGTCGAGGAATAAGGGGTATGGAAAATAGCGGGGCTGTGCTCCGCTATTTTTTATCTCCGCTGCAATCACTGGCGAGTCGCGAGGATCACACTAGAGGCTTTCACTAAGGCGATGATATCGACCCCTTTAGTGAGCGCCATCTCTTTTAGACTTTCATTGGTGATCACGGCGGTTAGCTCAACACCTTTATCGGTGACGAGGAGAACGGTACTGTTGACGGCGCCTTCAATAATATTGCTGATTTTACCGTTGAATTGATTACGGGCTGAAAATTGCAAACCACAGTCCGGTGTGGCAAGTACCACCCAAGGGGCCTTAATAATAGCGACCGCCTCTTTGCCTACCTCTAACCCCAAGGTTTTGCAGCTTTCACAGGTAATGACGGTGGTAAGTTGTTCTCCGTTGCCTAAACTGAGCACCACTTCGTTGTTAACTGCACCTTCTTTAATTTCACTAACTGTACCGATTAATTGGTTACGAGCAGAAACCTGCATGATTTACCCCCTCTCTTTAATAGTAAAAACGACTATTAATTAGAATAAAGGTAAATGTTTAAGTAATCTAAATTATCAATCGTGTTCGTGGATAAGATCACGCCAAGCGTTATGGTGAATTAAACTCCAACTCATAGATATCCCCACGGCAGATGATTTCACTGTACTCAATGATCACGCCACCTTGCAGGGTGCTAGTTTGTTTCACCTGTAATAATGGAGCCCCTACCGTTGTGTTTAACCAATTTGCATACTCTTCATTGCAACTGATCGCTTTCACTTTATGTTGCACATGATTGAAAGTAATACCTTGGCTCCCCCATAGGGCATAGAGAGAGTCGGTCAGTTTTTCCGGTTCAGGAAGATATTGAGCAGGAATATAGTTATTTTCAAAAGAAACAGGCTGACCATTTGCGATACGGATACGCCTTAATTGCGCGATTTGGCTACCAACAGCTAAACCTAGTTTTGCGGCAATATCGGCCGTTGCTTCGGTGAGTGTGCGCAATAACCACTGTGTGGTGACTGTACCACCTGCTTTAATCACTTGAGAGGTAAAACCACTTTCATGTGATAACGAATAACCTAGATATTTTACGACTTGAGTACCAACCCCTTGCTGCCGAACAACGGCTCCCTTTTTTTCAAGAGATTGCATTGCTTTACTGATTGTCACTCGAGAAAGATTTAACTGTTGTGCAAGATAGCGCTCTGCTGGAAGATAATCGCCTGCATCCACAATTTTGTGCTCAATCGCGGATTCAATCGCTTGTTGCAATTGGCGATACAGAGGCATTGTGGAATTCACATCTAGCTGATTCTTAATCCATTCAAGAAAGCGTACTTGCATTGTATTTTTCCATAAAACTTTCAACAAATTAAGTTTATAACAGAGTTCAGGATATGCATAATATCATCGATTGGACTTACATTGGCATTATTTTTTAACTGATTGGACTGGTATTGGACTTAATTGCTGCTAATATAATTAGTGTTGTTAAGGAAAGTACTGGGAGTAAAAATGGGCCTGAAACCCAACATTGAAGCGGCGATACTTGGATGCTTATATGGTCAGGCTACAGGGGATGCCATGGGCATGCCTTCTGAACTATGGCGCCAAGACAAAGTTCAACAATTTTTCGGCTGGATAGATCACTTTTTACCAGGGCCAGACGAAAATATTGCCGCGATTGGGTTTCGTGCTGGTGAAGTGACGGATGACACTCATCAAGCAATTGCGTTAATGGATGCGATTATCGCTTGTAATGGTCAGGTAGAGCCGAAGGTGGTTGCACAAAATATTTTAGCGTGGGCAGACCGCATTAATGCCTTTGATAAAAATATTTTTGGACCAACATCCAAGCAATCTCTATTAGCTATTCAAGCAGGCGTTCCAATTAACGATATTGTGTCAAATGGTGTCACTAATGGTGCGGCAATGCGGATAGCCCCTGTAGGGTGCATTGCTTCAACTGCTGATCGCAATCAATTTATAAAAACCGTTGAAGCGGCTTGTATCCCGACACATAAGTCGGACATTGCGATTGCAGGTGCCTGTGTCATTGCTTGGGCAATTAGCCGAGCTATCGAGCAAACTCCATGGCCTCAAATAAAACAAGAACTTCCACTACTCGCCGATGAGGTGCAACAGTTATATGCCTCAACGTTTAGTCCATCTTTAGGCCAACGAATTTTATTGGCCTTTAAGAAGGCTAGTGAGTTGCAAACATGCTCTCCTCAAACAACACTTAAAGAGCTGTACGATTTTATCGGGGCCGGTATGGACACGATAGAGTCTATTCCCTGCGCTCTGGCCATAGTTGACCTAACAAATGGTGATCCTGTCATGTGTGCGAAATATTGTGCCAACCTGGGGGGAGACACGGACACCATTGGTGCTATGGCCGGAGCGATTTCGGGAGCTTTGTCAGGTATTCAATCTTTTCCTGAAGAATGGATTGCAATGATTAACAATTCTAATAATATAGATTTTTATCCCTACGCAAAAATACTCAGCGCCTTACGTCATTAAGGAGAGTTGAATGAGTGCACTACCTGACGCTGCACAAAAAAATGAAGCATGGAAAATCGAAAATACAGGTATTGATATCGTACCTGAGCATGAGCGAACAGCCACTCCTCTTGAGTTATTTTGGATCTGGTCTGCCGCGAATATCGGGATCCTCGGTATTGTTTATGGCGGAATTATTGTTTCTTTTCGTCTCTCTTTCGTGCAATCGCTGCTCGCGGCGATTATCGGTATAGCCAGCTTCGCATTAGTTGGTTACATCAGTTTATCTGGCCAAAAAGGCCGCACCTCCACACTAACACTCTCGCGAACCATTTTCGGCAAAACAGGGAATATAGCCCCGACATTTTTCAGTTGGGTCACTTTGATGGGATGGGAAGCCATCAACATGATCACTGGGACACTGACATTAAAGGCGCTTTTTCAGGTGCTTGGATTTAGTGATTCAGTGACATTAACCGTTGTCTGTATGGTGTTATTTGGTGGTTTAGCTATCACTATTAGCCTACTCGGGCAAGCAACGGTTGTGGTTATGCAAAGCTGGATCACGCGTATCTTTGGCACCATGACCTTGATTGCTGCGCTGTATATTATTTGGCATACAGATTGGCAGGCAGTGTTATCCATGCCTTCTGGTAGCTGGCTAACGGGCTTTTTACCTGCTGTCTCAATTATTGCGGCAGGAACAGGTATTGGCTGGGGGATTGCAGGAGCAGATTACAGCCGTTATCAAAGCGAACGGTCATCAAAATCATCTATTTTTAATGCCGTCACATTTGGAGCGATGCTACCGCTATTTATTCTGTTATTTACAGGGATTTTGCTGTCGGCACGCTTGCCGGAATTAGCTTCCGCTGAAAACCCGATTGCGTTAATTGGTGCAGAGCTGCCAAGTTGGATGTCTATCCCTTATTTATTAACGGCAACTGCGGGTATTATTACTATTGCGGTACTAAGCCTCTATTCTGCGAGTCTCAACTTACTGACGATTGGCATAAAAATTCGCCAAGTTTATGCGGTCGCAATAGATGCTATTTTAGTCATGGGTGTGGCGATTTATATCCTATTTATTTCAGGCGAATTTATTAATTCATTTATTGCTTTCTTACTATTTTGTGGCGTGTTCTTAGCCTCATGGGAAGCGGTATTTATGTTGGATTATGCCGTATTGCGTAGTCGCCAAGGTTATAAGTTTGAGCAACTGTTTGGTCAGTCGAACGCAGGAATTCGTTGGATACCGCTGCTGTGCTGGCTGTTAGGTGCGCTGGCTGGTTTGTTAGTCAGTGATAATGAGTTTATTAAAGGGCCTTGGGCAACAGGGATTTTTGAAGGCTCTAGTTTATCCATTCTTCTTTCATTTGTATTAAGCTTTTTGCTTTACGGCTTATACTTGATGTTTAGTCATTCAGCGGAGAAAGATTAATCATGCGTACCGTTGCCGTGATAGGGGCTGCTGCTGGTGATTGCGTTTTAAGCGTCGCGAGAATGCCACGTAGTGGTGAAGATATTGCAGCCCACGATCACGGCTGGCAAATCGGTGGCTGTGCATTTAATGTTCTTCGTGCTTTAGCTCGTCTACAACTCCCTATAATTAATGGTATTCGTGTGGGCAATGGCCAATGGGGACAGCGAGTTCGCCAAGCGCTATCAGAGCTTGGTGTGTCACCTTTTTTCGTTAGCGAAACCCAAGATAATGGTTGGTGCTTTGCATTAACAGAGCCTAACGGCGAAAGGACGTTTATTTCTATCGCGGGTTGTGAAGAAGAGTGGAATAGGGAGGAGCTACAAACTCTCGCTTTACCGAACGACAGTATTATCTATGCGAGCGGCTACGAACTAGGCTGCTTGCAAGGGGAAGCGTTACAACAATGGTTGCTGAATGACTGCCCAACACAAACCCTCGTTTTAGATTTAGGACCAAGACTTGCAGCGCTTCCTCAGAATTTCTTACAGCAATTACCCGCCAATAGAACCCTTTTAACGGTCAACCGTGATGAGGCGCGTTTCCTCTGTGGTGAAGGTGACCTTGTAAGGTTGTCAGCGGAGTATGCGTATCGTCGTGGTATTACGCTGATTGTTCGCTTGGATAGCCAAGGTGCTTGGCTATGTCAACCGAATCAACAGCCACTGTTCGTGCCTGCATACCAAGTTGCCGTTGTGGATACGATTGGTGCTGGGGATGCACATGCCGCAGGAGTATTGGCGGGATTATCCCAAGGCTGGTCATTACGCGATTGTGTTGACTTTGGTAACCAAGTTGCTGCCATCGTTGTCAGTAAGCAAGGCCCCGCGGGTGCACCGACATTAAGTGAAATTAATCAATCTGCACTATCACAAGCCATACCAGAAACTTTCGAATAGCTCACTGAGAGCATTATTTTATTTCTTTAGAAATAAAACCATTGTTACATTTACAGGTCTTAACTCTAAATGGATATTGAATGCGGCTTATATTGAGTCGTGAGAATGGTTTAATACTAAAAGATAATTAACATGAAATATTTAGTTACTGGTAGTGCAGGTTTTATCGGTTTTAGACTATGTCAGCGTTTATTAGATAGTGGTCATGAGGTTGTTGGAATCGACAACATGAATGCTTATTACGATCAGGGTCTGAAACAGTCTCGTCTACATATTCTTGAGCAATACCCTCATTTTCGTTTTATTCCACTTGATATTACCGACCGTGAAAAAGTCGTGGTGTTGTGTAC
>NZ_JAMPOG010000025.1:0-9416 GCF_028480065.1 Providencia sp. PROV189 | reverse complement strand
AGGTCGCTTCACAACGACACGGCGTTTGGCTAATGCTAAAGCGGGAGCAATTTTTGTTGACCACTGCACTCATTATTAATCATGGTCGTCATGGAATTCCATAGATTGAGTCAAAATGATATCGGTAATCTCATAAGCCATCTTTTGCGTGTCTAAATCTTCAACATTTGCCAAAACAGCGACAGTTAAGCCTAAATCAGGTAAACGTAAAAAATAGGTAGCCCAGCCAGCCCAGCCTCATGAATGCTCGAAATGTGTGATGCCGAAGTGTTGTGAAATAATAATGCCATAAGCATATTTCTGATGGTGTTCAATGGCTTTACCTATCCTATTTCTAGCCGGTAATGCCTGAAGCATTTTCTCGACTAGTGCTTTTCCTCTGACTTTACCACTGGTGTCATTTTTACCCCATTTCATTAAATCTAAAACATTTGAATGAACAGCACCATCACCGGTTTGAGTCCAAAGACTTTCACTTAATTGATAGCCACATGTATTGTTTTCACGGTACCCACGAGCAATTGTGGTGTGGACGGGGTACGATCCCACTATAAAGTTATTATCCATTTGTAATGGTTTAAAAATAGACTGTTGAGCAAATTCTTTATAACTTTGCCTGCTAACGCTTTCAATAATAATGGATAATAAAAAATAGCCCGTATTACAATAATCAAATGGTGTTCCAACAGGGAAAAGAGGGTTGGGGTAAGCAATTAAGTCCGCTAAGCTTGCCGCTTGAATTGGAATCGGTGTTTATTGTTCAAGCATGGCACCCACGGTTAGACAGGGATCCAGCACATCAATGGCTGCGGCATACTATTAAACAGTACTTTTTAAATCGAGAGTGATTTTCTGTAGTGTTAGCTAATTAATCATATCAATGAGTATTACTTTATATTTGATTTAGCAGTTTAACGTGATGACTTGATTAGAAGCTCACCATAATACGATGAGCTTCTAGAGTCTATTTAATGAGTTATTCCAAAGTGCCTATTTCTCTTGGCAATGTATTGGCTACATCTGAAAAGCTTGGTAGATGGCCCCATACATCAGGATTACCAATTACAAAAATATATTTCTTGGCGCGTGTTAGAGCGACATTAACTAGGTTGGGCTTACTCGCTGCCCATTGTGCGCCACCCTCTTCACCGATACTGCAACCGAGTACAAAAATAACGGTATTATTTTCTTTACCTTGGAAGGTATTCACGGCGCCAATCTTATGTTTGGCCCAATGGTTGACCTCTTCTGGTGTGATTTTAATCACTGGCTGTTGTATAGCTGGTAGATCTGTTTCCTTGAGTAATTCGATTAATGCAGTTTTAACCGCGTTAAAAGGTGTGATCACATAAATAGATTGTAGCGTAATATTTTCCTGCATTAGGCGAGATAATAACATTAATAGGTCTTTGCCGTGGCTATCTCGGTATTGTTTATTACCCGTATTCCCCTTTGATACAACCTCATGGTTTTTGAGCTTGTTATTGATGGAGAGGCTGAGAATGTCGTCCTTTGAATCCGCATGGATCATACGGCCATTGTAAGTCCTATTATTGGCAAGGCTAAACATAGGTTCAATACAATGGCGGTGTACCCATAAAAGAATACCAATCCAAATCGGGTTATTCATGACTTCTAACTGACAGCCCCATGAATTGATGCGATTCGCAATTTGTTGGATTGAGAAAGTTTGTGGGTTCCAACGGTCAGCATATTGATGTAGTGCTTCTTGGCAAAGATGGTTACTCTTTCATTACTTAAACGTTGTTCGCACTCTTCTTTAGCTTGCCCTGTTTCTGAACCGACAATATCTTGAATGAGCGAATTACTTAGATTTTTATCAAACTCACCAAGGTAAAGAATAAATGCGGTTGTTTTAGGAATTTTATATTGCTCTCGGTATTTATCACAAAGCCAAGGTAATTGGTTGTTCTTATTTTCTGTAAGCGCTTTTCGGGATATAGATAATTTTTTCTTGTTATTAATATCGGACGAATAAGGGTGAAAAAACGCTATACGTTGCCAACCACTTAAAATATCTATTGGTAGAGGTTTCGAATGCCTATTTTTCCACCTGTCATTATTTAAAATATTTTAATAGTTATTGAGATTAACTTAAATTAAATGAATTTTATAGACTTCACGTTATGATTGCTCTCGGCCTAAAACTGTAGTGAGTGAGGGTATTTATGAAGAAGAGAGAAGGGAAATTGGTTACCCGTAGCGCTGGTGAGTATTTGAAATAAAACAGCTAACTAAGAGAAGTTATAGTTAGCTGTTAATTGAGGATTACTTAGCGATTAATTCGCCAATTTTTACTGCTGCCCAGCCCGCAGGTGTGGTCGCTCCACCCACGATATTGGTCATTTCTGAAATCCCTTCTGGTACTGGGATATTCGAATTCACCGCAGCTTGCGTATATTCCTTGGAAATATCGGTTCCCACATAGTAAATGGATGTTAGGACTAATGTGCCACAGATAAACATTCTAAACATATTACGCTTACAGAATGGTGTCACCATAGCTAATAAAAACATCAATGAAGCAAGGTCAACGAAAGGTAATACTTTGTTGCCCGGTAGTACGAAAGCTAACACAATCGCCATTGGGATCAGTAATAGCCCAGTTGCCAACACGGAAGGCTCACCAATTAACAGTGCAGTATCCATGCCAATATAGAAATCACGGTTAGGGAATTTCTTTTTCAATTTTGCTTCAACGGCATCGCGAACAATTAACAGACCTTGGACTAAAATTTCGATCATTTTAGGCAGTAGTAACATTGCCGCAGACACGGTCACGGCGAGTGCAACAGATTCACTGATAGGATAGCCTGCCATCAATGCTAATACCAAACCTAAAATAAAGCCTAATGTTAATGGTTCACCGAATACACCGAATTTTTTATTAATCGTTTCGGGTTCGAGGTTAATTTTATTTAACCCTGGAATTTTCTCGATAATATAGTTTGTCACGATGCCAAACGGTACATACATAATACAAGTCAGATGAGGGAAGGAAATGCCTTGTAAATTATAATTACGTTGTAGATAAGGTGCAGTAATATCTGCCGCAACCAAAGTGGCAATAAAGATCACATAAGTGATACCAATTGATAGCCAGTAGCTTTCAGTACCCGCATACACTACAGAACCGACTAATAAAAATATCCAATAGTTAAAGATATCAATATTAATGGTTTTTGTGAGCTTAAATAAAACCATCACTAAGTTGATCGCAATAAAGCCTAGTACAACTGGCACCATAATCGGTGAGCCCCAGCCAATGGTGGAGGCAGTAGGCCAACCCGTATCAACCACGGTAAGGTTTAAACCCATCTTTTCAACCATCGATTGCGAGGCAGGTCCTAAATTCGATAGTAATAAGTTGATGACTAAGCCAACACCAACAAAACCGATGCCGACTAACATACCCGCTTTAAAAGCGGTGCCTACGCGAACGCCAAAACATAATGCAATAATGAAAAATATTATTGGCATCATAACCGATGCGCCCAGCCCGATGATATTGTTGATTATATCCATGCCTTCCTCCCAATACTCGTCATATTTCTCGCCGTGGCGTTGTTGGCTGCGTTCACTCGCACTAGTCACATACTTATGTATGCCCTAGCGACTCGTTTGCTTGTCGCCTAGCCACAACGCGAACTATTTAGAGTATTTACCTACTGCGTATTGAATAAAAAAATAAACCTGATAGTTAAATAAGTTGTGGTTTATAATTACTCAAAATACATAAGGTTGTTTTTGTAGGGTATAGGGTGCCCCTGACAGGTTTCACCCTATCGTTTATTTTTTATATTTTTTGCCGATGTTCTTTTCGTTAAATTAATTATTTTTGTTGTTTTAAAAATATCTCAGCAAATAGTTTTGGCGTATTGCTGAATGCATCTAAAGTACTACCTGCCATATGCGGTGTGATGGTCACATTGTCTAATAAATAAAATTCGCTCTCCTCTTTTAATGGCTCATCATCAAAGGTATCGATAGCGGCACCCATAATGCGTTTTTCTTTGAGTGCTTGCAGCAAATCACGCTCATTAATTAAACCTGAACGCGCGGTATTCACTATTACGGCGGTGGGTTTCATTAATTTAAAGTGTTTTTCGTTGATCAAGTTTTGTGTTTCTGGGGATAAACGTGCGTGTAGCGAAATAATATCGGCAACTTTAACCAAATCTTCAAGTGAATCAACTTTGGTGTAACCATCAACAGCGTCAACGTATTTATCGTAAAATATAACGTTGGTATCAAAGCCTTTAAGGAATTTAGCCACCAGTTGAGCAATATGGCCAAAGCCAACTAACCCAATGGTTTTTCCACCAATTTCTGGGATCACATCCGCGTTGACGAAATCTTTACGCCAATATTTATCCTTCAATGCATCATGTGCACGCGCAATATTACGTGTTTCAGCCAACATCATGCCAACCGTAAATTCAGCCACACTGCGTGCATTACGCCCTGGTGTATTCATTACCTTAATGCCTTTGTTCTCGGCATATTCTTTATTGATATTTTCAATGCCACCACGCAATACACCGATATATTTCAGTTTTGGTAGTTTATCGATTACCGCTTTATTTACAGGGGCGAACTGGGTAATCACTAACTCAACATCTTGTAAATCCGCATATAAATCCGCTGGTAAAATCACCGCTTCCGCACCGTGTTGCTCAACTTGCAAGTTATCTTCTTGCAGTTTTTCAATAGAAGGGTGTGCCCACTGACGAACGATAACCTCATAACCTTGTTGGCGTAGCTTTTCTAGCCCAGCCTCCATGGTTGGTTTATCAATAAATAGATCCGCAATTGCCAGACATTTCATGTTGTTCTCCAAAATTTTTTGTTGCCCTATGGGCTTAGCGCATTAACATCCCACCAGTCACATCAATGGTTGCTCCCGTCATATAACTGGCTTTTTTTGAAACCAAGAACACCCCAATATCCGCGATTTCAGCAGGGGAGGCGACACGCCCAACAGGAATTCGATTCAGATAATATTGTGGGTCTTTCTCTAGGTTGCCGCGGATCATTTCAGTATCCATAATGCCAACTGCAATGTTGTTAACATTAATGCCTTGTTTGGCAACCTCACGCGCCAGTGATATTGAAAAGGCGACTAAGCCCGCTTTACTGGCGGCATAGTGTGAGTGACCAGTCGTTGAACCATGAAACGCTGCTTGCGAGGTAATGTTGAGCACTGAGCCAGTGATTTGCTTATTTGAACATTGATTGATAAATAATTGGCTTAAATGGAAAACGGATTTTAGGTTGATGTTCATCACGTTATCCCACTCTTCCAGTGTAATATCTGCGACCATCCCTGTCGGCCAAATACCTGCATTATTAATCAGGATGTCGAATTGTTTGAAATGGGTGAGCCCCTGCTCAAATAATGCATCAATCTCTTGGCTGTCGCCTAAGTTGGTTCGGATAGCAACTACCTCAGTACCATTTAAACCATTTAGCGCCTCAACGAGCGCTAATGCGGCTTCTGGATGGCTACGATAAGTAAAGCAGACGTTAACGCCTTCTTTTACCAGCGATTGCACCAGCTCACGTCCTAGTCCAGTCGCCCCACCAGTGACCAGCGCATTTTTACCGTGTAAATTAAGTTCCATGATCAACTAACTCCTTATTTAAGCATCAATGGTTTGCTGGGGGTTATGTGATTTCCACGTCGGTTGCATATCATCTAGCATGCGTTTGTACATGGCGTATTTTTTGGCATAAACCGCTTGTTTATCCGTTTGTGGATGGATCACTTCAGACACTTTTACCATCGCATCACAAGCCGCAAAAACATCGGGGAAATAGCCTTCCATCACCGCTGCGGTCATGGCGGCACCAAGGGTACCGTGCTCTTTCACATCGACGATTTCTAATTGGCTCTGGAAGATATCGGCAAAAATTTGTAGCCAAACGGGTGAGTGAGTAATACCGCCCGCGATGCGGATCACATTGCTCAACTGTGGATTAATACGGCGCAGCCGCTCGACATGATAAAGGTGACTAAATGCAACTCCTTCATAGATAGCACGGAGGAAGTGAGCGCGTTGATGGAAACTGGTGACACCAACAAAACCGGCAGTGGCATCTGGAATGGTGTTGGAACCAAATACAAACGGGAAGAACATCAATTGGCTTTCATCTGGCGTGGTGGAAGCCACTAATTGGTTACACAGTTCATACACTGAACTGCCTTTGGCTTCTTCAAGCTGCTTATCTGCCGCCATAAATTGGGTGATAAACCATTCTAAATTACTGGCAGATGTCGGACTGGCTTCAGTAATTTGCCAACGATTTTCCATCGGGTAAATCGACGTCATAAACAAATCTTTATCAACCACCGGTTTGTCGGTGACGTATTCGTTGATGCTCCAGGTTCCTGCAACAATTGCCAATTTGTTGATTTGGTTGATACCTGAAGCCAATGACGAAGCGGAAATATCAAAGATGCCACCTGAAACTGGCGTGCCTGCTTTAAGGCCAGTCAGTGCAGCGATTTCTTCTGTGATACGGCCACAACAATCAGTTGATAGCTTGATTGGCGGTAGTTTATCTTTCCACGATAGTCCGCCCCAAAAAGCGAGTAACTCATCGTCATAGCAGCGATCACGCACGTTAATCAAGTTAGTACCTGAGATGTCGGTCAGCTCTTGTGTGGCTTCACCCGTCAAATAAAAGCGGATCAGATCTTTCACCATAAAGATGTTACGCGCCTTTTCCAGTGTTTCAGGTTCATTATCTTGTAGCCAAGCGAGTAGGGCGACAGGTTGGCCTGCCCAAATCGATTGCATGGTTTTAGGTAGAATTTCACTTTCGAATTTAGGTGATTGATACCATTGTTCAACATATTTTTTGGCACGATTATCTGTTGAAATAATGCCATTACGAGTGGGTTTTCCCTGCTCATCAACTAAATAGAGACCATTACCATGACCGGTTACTGAGATGCCAATAATATCGGCAGCATCAATAACTGATTTTTTAAGTACCTCTTTGATAACGAGTAAATTAGATTGCCATAACTCCTCAATATCCCTTTCAGTAAAAAAGGGTTTTGGGGTGATCATCCGAGTGGTATTGGACGCAATAGCCAGTACTTGGCCTTCGAGGTTATAGATAGCAGCCTTGGTCACAGTGCCGCCATTATCAATTCCTAAGATATATTTTTTCATGGAACTCCTCTAACCCTTCATATTTCGCACCATAGCGTCGTTGGCTGCATTTGACTACCCGAGTCACATACTTATGTATGCTCCCTGGGATATCCTCATTTACCGCCTAGCTGTAGCACGAACTATTTTGGGTGGCTGTTACACCACAGATATTTCATACAACAGCTCTATTGTTTTATTTTGAATCGCTGTAGAGCGTATATTTTGGGTTTATCATTATTTTAATTATTTGAGTTGTAATGGTGTTGGCGTAGGGTTTACAACTCAAACTTTAATTACCACAATGTATGTTCACTGGTGGTAATGCCGTTAAAACCGGTATAAAAAATCTTTTCAACTAAGTATTTTCGTTTAACAAAGCCACCTGCAATAAATTGCGTATTGGCTTGGTTAAAACTGCGTTTTAATAAATCAAAACAGGTACAAGCATATTCAGCAGGTAATAACTCGATCGCATCGACATCCACGGAATAGTTTTTGACCATATTACTGGCCTGTTCTAGTGATCGTGAATCAACGAGTAATACGCGAAAGATGGTGTCTAACCCTTCTTTTTTTGCGTAACGTAGGGCTGTAAAATTTGATGAAATAACACCATCCACCTTATAAAAATTCTTTAATACGGTGACGCCAGCTTGGTCAGGTTTAAATCCACCTAATAACTCCAAATGGACTAACACCTTTTTTCCCGCTTTATGGCATTTCCCAATCATCGACTGTAAATTGCCGATATCGGCGTCCGGCAATAAGATATATTCAGAGTGGCTAGCAAGTGCGCGCTCGAAATATTTATAGTTGCGAACCGATGGGATGATGGTGTTATTTAAATTCATGCTAATAATTCCTAATTTTTATTTTGATAGAGCGCAAATGCCTCTTCAGGTGATGCACCGAGATGGATGATAGCGTTAAGGCCAGCCACCATCGCGACAGGGTTAGGGTCTTGAGTGATGTTACGGCCCACAGCAACGCCTTTGGCTCCCATCTTCATACAGTGTTCAACAAATTTGAAATAACTCAGTGTATCGGTTTTTGGTCCACCGAGTGCTAAAACAGGTACCATTGATGCTTCGACAATCAAATAGTCGTCTGGTGTGCCAGAAAAACGTGTTTTGATGATATCTGCCCCTAACTCAACCGCAATACGCGCAGAGTCAGCAATCACTTTGGCTTCATTGGATTCAGGACTCGTTACTGCATAGCCGTATGGCAGTGATTCAACGATAAATGGCATATTCCATTGCTCAGCTTGTTTGACCAGTCTTGCCGTCATAGCGTGAGTTTTCTCTTCATTAAATGCGCCGGGGAAGGTCATGCATACCATGCCATCAGCACCCATTTTCAGTGCTTCTTCGGCACCAAAAACTTGTTGGGTATCAGGCACACTGTTGTCATACACATTTACTGTAGAATCAACACGTAGCACGATTGAAACATCATTAAAGGCATCTGCATAGTTTCTTGCCATACCATAAGTGATTAAGGCGCAATCTAAACCGTTAGCAGCCAGTTCAGGCATTTTCTTGATGGTGTTATCGATGCCAGCAGTTTTGGTGGAGAAAAAATAACCGTCGAGTGCCAGTGTGACGGACTTGCCATCTTTTGCAAAAATTTTGGATAAACGGCGTTGTTTAGACATAATATTTCCTTTATAAAAAATAAAAAAAGCCCTCAGAGACCGTTTTGATCTCTGAGGGCTTTCAGTTCACTGACCCTGTGGTTTTCTGTTTTTCTTTTCGGCTTAGAAAAATAGAAAACCTAATCGGTATTTGATGACTTCTTTTTCATACTGATAGGTAATTTTCTTATTAGATGATTTTAATCGGAAAATTAATCTGTCAGTCAGTTTATTAAAGTTAGCTGGGTTTAAATTAACTAAGTTTAATAAACTGGGTATGGCTATTATCTCTACCATACCCAAGTTTGCGTTGTCTAATGGATGTTGCAAAATTGTGATAAGTGTCGCGTTAAACTTTTTGACATATCATCAAAAATGGTGTGAAAGCCGTTGCTGAAGGGGCAAATATGCCAACAACCATTCCTGCTACGGAGCTTTTCCTTGAGGCCGGTGTTTTATTTGCACCAGGTAAGGCCGCGAATGCGGGAGGAGTGGCGACATCCGGTTTAGAGATGGCACAAAACGCAGCTCGTATGGGATGGAAAGCAGAGAAGGTTGATGCGCGCTTACATCACATTATGTTGGATATCCAC
>NZ_JAMPOG010000024.1:0-107157 GCF_028480065.1 Providencia sp. PROV189 | reverse complement strand
TGGTCGCTTCACCACGACACGACGTTTAGCTAAGGCTAAAGCGGGTGCCAATAAAGAATCGGCATCATCATCAGCCCCTACCAATGATTGAAAAACACGCATCTCTTTTTTGACTAATGCACTTTTTTGGCGGTGTGGGTACATTGGGTCGAGATAAATAACATCAGGCGGTGTTGTGATATTGGCTAATGCAGTAATACTCGAGGCATGGATTAACGACATACGTTGTTTTAGCCACTCGCCAATTTCGCTATCTTGATAACCACGTTGTAGTCCATCATCTAACAGCGCGGCAACAACAGGATGACGTTCAAACATACGTACCTGACAACCTAGCGCCGCTAACACAAAAGCATCACGCCCAAGACCAGCAGTCGCATCAATTACATCGGGTAAATAATCTTTTTTGATCCCAACAGCTTTGGCAACAGCTTCACCACGGCCGCCACCAAATTTACGTCGGTGCGCCATTGCCCCTGAAACAAAATCGACAAAAATCCCCCCTAGTTTTGGTTCATCCATTTTGCGTAATTGCAAATTCTCAGGTGTCAGAACCAGCGCCATAATGGCATCAGGACAATGGATAAGATTCCATTTTTCAGCAAGTTGAGATAGGGCGCCTTGATCGGCACCCTCTTCACAGATCAATTGGATCTTGATGTGATCAGCCATTGATACCATAGCTCTTCAACATTGCATCCAGCTCAGGCTTACGGCCACGGAAACGTTCAAACAGTACCATTGGCTCTTCTGAACCACCACGACTGAGGATATTGTCGAGGAATGATTGCCCAGTTTCGCGGTTAAAAATACCTTCTTCCGCAAAGCGTGAATAGGCGTCTGCCGCAAGTACATCTGCCCATAAATAGCTGTAATACCCCGCAGCATAACCACCCGCAAAGATATGGCTGAAGGCGTGTGGGAAACGGCTCCATTCAGGTGATGGAACAACGGCTACTTTTTCTTTTACCGCATATAAGGTTGGCATGACTTGCGCGCCTTTCGCTGGGTCATATTCAGCATGTAAGCGGAAATCAAATAAACCAAACTCCAACTGACGCAGAACAAACATGGCAGATTGGTAGTTTTTCGCTGCCAACATGCTATCAAGCATTGCGCGTGGTAATGGCTCACCCGTTTCATAGTGTCCAGAGATAAACTCAAGCGCCTCAGGCTCCCAGCACCAGTTTTCCATAAATTGGCTTGGTAATTCAACGGCATCCCAAGGTACACCATTGATACCCGCAACATCGGCGACATCGATTTTTGTCAGCATATGGTGCAGGCCATGACCAAATTCGTGGAATAGGGTGATCACTTCATCATGAGTGAATAAAGCGGGTTTATCACCAAGTGGTTTGTTGAAGTTACAAGTCAGATAAGCGACAGGGTTTTGTAGCGAGCCATCTTTATGAACCATTCTACCTGCACAATCATCCATCCACGCACCGCCACGTTTGTGCTCACGCGCGTATAGGTCAAGGTAGAAGCTACCGCGCAATGTGTTGGTGTCATCATATAGCTCAAAGAAACGCACATCGGGGTGCCATGTTTCAACATCTTTGCGCTCTTTGGCTGTTAAACCATAAATACGATGAACGACTTCAAACAGACCTTCAATAACACGTTGCTCTGGGAAGTAAGGGCGCAGTTGCTCATCACTCAGTGAGAATTTGTGCTGCTTCTGTTTTTCGCTGTAATAAGCAATATCCCAAGATTCGAGCTTATCGACGCCATAATGTTCTTTCGCAAATGCGGTGAGTTCCGCTAATTCATCCTTACCTTGTTGATGAGCTCGTTCAGCTAAATTGGTTAAGAAGTCTAATACTTGCTCTGGCGATTCAGCCATTTTTGTTGCGAGTGACTTTTCAGCAAAGTTTTTAAAACCAAGCAATTGAGCGAGTTCATGACGCAGTGCCATCAATTCATCGATAAGTTCACTGTTATCCCATTTGCCTGCATTCGGACCCTGATCGGAAGCACGAGTGCTATAGGCATAACTCATCTCGCGGCGTAGCTCAGCGTTATCTGCATAAGTCATTACAGGTAAGTAACTTGGCATATCCAGAGTGAGTAAATAGCCTTCTTCACCTTTGGATTCAGCCATTGCTTTTGCTGCCGCGATAGCGCTTTCAGGCATACCAGCCAGTTCGCTTTCATCTTTAATTAATTTGGTCCAGCCCATTGTCGCATCAAGGACATTGTTGCTGAATTTAGAGGCGATTTCTGACAAACGGGCAACAATTTCACCGTAGCGCTGTTGTTTTTCAGGTGGTAGACCAATGCCTGACAATTCGAAGTCGCGCAGCGTATTTTCAATCGATTTTTTCTGGGATTGGCTGAGTGAAGCAAATTGTGCACTATCTTTTAGGGATTTATACGCCAGATAGAGAGGTTCATGTTGGCCCATCCAAGTGCTGAATTCAGAGAGTAATGGTAGGCATTTTTCATAAGCTTCACGCAGTTCTGGGCTATTTTTGACGGAATGAAGGTGCCCAACGGGTGACCATACACGGGATAGTTTATCGCTTGCTTCTTCAAGCGGTTGGCATAGGTTATCCCAAGTATATTGATGAGTGGCTGACAGGATATTTTCGACAGTTTGGCGATATTCAGTCAGGACTTGTTGAACCGCAGGAAAGACGTGATCAGGTTCAATTTTAGTAAAATGAGGTAGTACAGAATCGGTTAATAATGGGTTTGTCATATAAACATCCTGTGATAGCAGGCTTGCGCTCGTAGGCCAAGGCTTACTGTATTGACAATAAGTTAAACGGCTGACCCTCAACTTAACGAAAGCAGCACGCCACTGTGAATATGTAAAATTATATGGGGGCGGAAATGAAAACCTCAATACAAGATAACGTTTTTTGTGCTTAATCTTTATCAATAAATGTGACTATTTGATTTCATAGGCTTTGGAAAATAGAGTATTCGGGCTATAATCAAGCCTCTACAGATAAGGAAGATCGTCGTCTCCGGTGAGGCGGCTGGATTTCAAATCCAGTTGGGGCTGCCAGCAGTCCCGGGCAGGTTCGACTCCTGTGATCTTCCGCCACTCAAGTTCAATACACCGCCACAAAAATCAGTTAATCCCTCAAATATCAACTATTAATCCACTTTCAATTTAACGGATGCCAGCTCAGCTCACCCCAAATCAATAGGATTGTGGGGGCATATGAGGTGCCCCAATGACATAAACCGCCCGTCAGGTAGAGGCTGCAAAGCCTAAAGAGAAGCCATATAAACTCTTTGATGGTGGTGGCTTATGCCTTGAAGTTACAACGAAAGACTCATGCTACTGGAGAATGAAGTAGCGCTTTAGTGGTACAGAAAAAGATTAGTTTTTGGTGTATTGCCTATCGTGACGCTTGCTGAAGCGCGTGAAATGTGAAACCAAGCAAAAAAAGATACTGGCTGCTGGTGGAGATCCGGGAGAAGTCAAAAAAGAATAGAAGGCGATTCAAAAGCTCAGTACAGGAAATACGTTTGAAGCTATTGCTCGCGAATGGCATAAATCTAAAGCAGATCGCTGGTCACTACGTTATCGCGGAGAAATTATTGATACCTTTGAAAAGGATATCTTTCCTTATATGGCTACGCTTGATCTGGCTAGAGGGCGAGCACAGTTTGTGGGTAAGAGCTTAATTGCACTGCTCGATTAGGTTAAATATGTGGGGGAAGACGCTGGTATTAAAGCGATTACAGGTGGTGACCTTGTCAAAATTGATGGCAAATATGAGAAGCAATTTAGTACAGTGCTGACGGCTGTTGTATTGGCAAAAAATAATGAGCCGATGAATTTTAGTGAACGCCAAGGTGGTATAACACGGCGACGTGTAATTTTTGCATTTAACCATTCAGTAAAAGAGTCTGAGAAAGCCCCACTTTATTGGAGAGAAAATTGCCAATGAGTTACCCATAGTTATTGGCGCCTTATTAGCGGAGTTTCATGACTAGGAACAAGCAAAGTAGCTATTGATTGAGCAACGTGATTCAATCGAAGCAATGGGAGTGAAGTGGGAGGCTGAGCCACTCTATGGATTTTGTGCCTATACTGTTGAGTTGGGGAAAGCTGTAGGCATGTATATGGGGACTTGGCCATTTATCCTAAGCCCCTCGCGTTTATTTTTATCATGCTTATTTAGCGTATATGGAAGCTTACGGCCACCAATACTCATTTTTTCTCATAAAATTTGGTAAAGATTTTCCTAAAGTGATGAAAGAATTTGGCGCGGAATATAAAAAGGCTAAGACGGATAAAGGATTTCGTTACGACATGGATTTATCAGAGACGGCCAATGATTGGTTGCGCGCGTTGGCATTATCTCATCCACCATTACCTAATTAATCATAATGATTATCTAAATTTGCTCTGTTCATGGTGTTCAGTAAATATTTATGGTAGTTCATTGGCTAGCGCTGGTGGCTAAAACTGAACACTTGAATAGTTGATAAAGAGTTCTGAGGTAAATATTCAGAGCTACGAACATCAGTGCTGGTGCGGGCTGTGAGGGTATTTTGATGAGTAGTGAAGAGGATGAAGAGTATGTGGGGGAGTTGAAGGCGTCGAAAGGAGGGGTAATAGAATATGAAATATTTATATAAATAATAAGCTTACTTATTAATGAAAAAGCAACAGGTTTTAATCTAAATCGTTAAAGTATGCCTAAATTTAATATAAATAAACACTCTTAAATATACCAATTTTCGCTTGCATAAGCTGTAATCACTTGAATCTAGTTAGAAGCTAGTTTAGCATCTAACTATGCAATTTTTGCATTTTTTTCACAAAAATAGAGGTTTCATATGCTTATACAGTTTACGATAGAAAACTATAAAAGTTTTAGGGATAAGCAAAGCCTTAGTTTTGTTTCATCTCAAGGTGATGAGCATCCTGAGCATGTTGTGAAACTTGATAATGGCTTAAGAATTAATAAAGTTGCTGCAATTATTGGTGGTAATGGTACAGGTAAAAGCCAATTATTAGCTGCTATAACTGAGTTTGCTAATGCAATTCGTCAGGATAAACTGAATGATTTGCATCAGCCATACATTTTTAGTCAAGAGTCACGAGTAAGACCCACATCTTATGAAGTAATTATCATTAATGAAGATAAAACCTTATTTTTAAGATATGGGATTTCAGGACTTAATGAAAAAATAATTTCAGAATACTTATATTCTAGACCTGTAAAAAAAGGGGCTAAAGAGTCTTGTATATTCAAACGAGAATTAAATGATGTTGAATTTATTAAACAAGAATATAAAAAGCAAGAAGGTCTTATTAATCCAATACTAAAAGATAGTGGGGCTATTATCACATTTAGTAAGTCGTTAGAAGTTTCTGAATTAACAGCAGTCGGTTTATGGGCAATTCGGCAACTACCATATATTCCTGAGGATCATACAAATCAGGCAATTAATTTTATTGAAGAACGATTGCAAAATGAGCTAGAAAATGGAAGTAAAAGTAGATTTAATCAATTTTTAAATGAATATAATAAGTATATAAAACTTTGCCCTATTTATATTGACTCTGTCAGTTTTCAGCCTCAAGGGGATGAGGGTAAATATCGTTTTGTATATAGAATAAATAATCATCATGACAGTTCTGAATTTGTTTCTGTAGGCCTTGATAGAAGAAGTGGTTTTTTTTCTCGTGGCACCTTAAATATATTGGGCTTCATGGCTGTTTTATTATGGAGTCATAGCAATAAACTTACCTTATATATTGATGAAATTGATTCATCTATTCACTATTTATTAGCAAATAGCATGCTGAAAAAAATAATCCATGATGTTTGTCAACTGGATAACGTACAGTTTATTTTTTCAACTCATAACCTTCCACTTTTAGATGACTGTATTCGTAGAGATGAATTAAACATTATCTATAAAAATGAGGATAAATCATCTGAAATAATAAATGCATCTAAATTTTCAGTCAGAAAAGATGCAAAAATTTCAGCTAAGTATTTCAGAGGTGAGTTTGGAATATTGCCTAAATTTTTAAAAGATAATTTAAAGGATTAAATTATGTCAGATGATTTTGATTTTGATTTTGATTTTGATAACTCGTCCAGTACTATGGTAAATCTTGAATTGTCTTCTTTTGAAGATATCAGATTAAAATGTCAGGATAAAAGGGTTTGTGTATTTTTAGGAGCTGGTTTTTCTAAAGCATGGGATAAAAATTATCCCTTAAGTAATCAGTTGTTTTCTATTTCAGATGAAGAAGCAGAAGAAAATAAGGATAAATATAATTTCTTTTCTTTGTTTACTAGTTTGAATTTAAAGTGGGCAGAAAATAGTGCGGAAGATGAGGATAAAGCAAAGGTATTTAAAAGTTTTAAATACATGATTGATGTTTATAAAAGATATCCAAGCTTACTGCCATCACATTTAGATAAACATACTGTTTCTCTTTTAGAAAATGAGATAAAAAGTTATATCAAGAATAAGTTTAAAAGAATTGTTAAATCTAATGAATTAAAACTGAAGGATACAGGAAAATTAAATAAAAGTAAAACAGGTATCGTGAGATTTTTCAATGAAATAAGTTCTTTTAATGGATTGGATGTAATAACGACTAATTATGATATTGTTATAGACAAGGTTTTGAATAAAATTTCACCTACAAGATCTATTTTACGCGGTATGCCTGTCATGATTGATGATGTATTACAATGCCCTAAAGCTGGTGGTATTGGTTTATACAAATTAAATGGCGGTTTTGAGGTCATTGCAGATGGAGATATTTTTAAAATAGATTATGAATCTATTAAAAATGAGAAAAAAGCACCAAATATTATATTGCCTTCTAATGAACAAGATTATAGTGATAAATACTTTAAAAATGCATTTATTAAATCTTCAAATCAATTGAGAACTGCAGATATTCTTATTTTTATTGGTTACTCTTTTCCATCTGAGGATTTTATTATCCAGTTTTTGTTAAAGTCTTTTTTAGACACCAATAACAAAAATAAAGAAACGATTATTATTAGTAGGGATAAAGAAAGTGCAATTAATTGCCATAAGAATGCATGCAATATATTTAAAGAGTTACATGACAAATCAGGGTTATATTATGTAGATAAGGGATTTGTGGAACTTTGTGAAACAATATAGCCTTACCTTGTATCATATTTCAATAAACAAAGTTTATCTGAATGTACCCCTGTTCAATTGAACAGAGGTATCCCTCCAGATATAGTAACTCTGTAGCGGCGAAATCCGCTGTCGTGGATTAGCGTCCCGAAATTTAATAGAGGCACAACCACAAAGCGGTTATTATGTGCGATACAGCTACACCCTGTGAAAAGCAATGATGGGCTTGACGAGGGCATCGAAAGATGTGCCAGATTTTCTGTTGACTAGTTACGCTAACCTTGTTCAGTTCACCATCCTTTAAGGTTAGCGTCTCTTGGTGGTGATCTTTAAATCATCAACAGAGAGGTTGTCATCATGGATTCGACGACCAAGTGCCCCCTCCCAATAACGATTTTTAGCCCATTCAAAGGTTCCACCACTGCACTTCTATCTAACCAGAAGGTGCGAAATGTACGATAATTCCCATCTTGATCTAGAAGAAATCATTGACCGGTGCTGAGCGTTGATTTATGCCATTGTTACTTTTGAATCACAAGAAACAAAAGAATTTCTTGGGGGCAATTGAACCTATTACACCAAACCTATTCATAAGAAAATTGCACATTAACTACAAATATTGTCAACTGAAAACATACTTTAAGGCATCGAAAGGTGCCTTAAAAAATTGTATTTTTTCTGAATAAAGTTAATTATTTCATTGCTATTTTTTCACCAGTGTTTCCTCTGTTTTGATTTCAGGCCAGTCAAGAGCTAGGATATTTTGCAATGTATAAAAATATTATCCATTTTGGTATGGTTATTATATGGGTAAAGTTTAGACATATTAGACGAGGTAGGGTGTGGATAACATACAGATAAGCGGATTAATAATTAATATTTTAATGATGTTGATAGCTATAATGTCATCATTTATCAGTTACTTAATATATAAAGATAACTCAAGTCCTGATGTTATCGTTTATCTAGAACTAGATAAAGATGCAAAAACGCTATTGAATTTAGTTATAAAAAATATCGGTAAAAGTCCTGCAAAAAACGTAATGTTCAAGTTAGATAAAAAAATACCCCAATTTGCACATGGTAATTCAAAGGCTGAAGAGATGATTGATGGTGCTTTATTCACAGGAATTCCATTTTTAGCACCAGGAGCTTCAAGAGTCTCCATGATAGGTGACTATTATGGGTTAGATAAATGGTTTCAAGGTAAAGAGATTAGAGTAGAAACAACTTTTTATAAGGCAAACAATCGTTCAATATTTAATAATCTAATTACGAATGAAAGCTTTCTTGAAGTTTACTCTTTTAAGGCTGTTTCAGCCTCAGATAATAGTACAGAAACAAAGGTCGTACATGAATTGAGAAATATAAATAAATCATTATCGAAATTTGCAAAATAAAAAATCAAAAAATAATAGTTAAGTCGATGTGTAAAAATTATTTAATTTTTCATAAGGTTAGCAATAAGTAAATATATAATTATTGCCTGACTAACAATCATATTGCAGTTTTTTATACCAATACTTGGCCCTCTATTTTGTAAAATAAAACCAACCAAAAAATTTGGGCAAAATTGGGGGGCATATGAGGTGCCCCAATGACATAAACCACCCGTCAGGTAGAGGCTGCAAAGCCTAAAGAGAAGCCATATAAACTCTTTGATGGTGGTGGCTTATGCCTTGAAGTTACAACGAAAGACTCATGCTACTGGAGAATGAAGTAGCGCTTTAGTGGTAAAGAAAAAGATTAGTTTTTGGTGTATTGCCTATCGTGACGCTTGCTGAAGCGCGTGAAATATGAAGCCCATTTTGGCGACAGATATCTTCGACTTTCATACCTGAATCAGCGAGTTTTAAAATATTAACGATTTGAGTTTCAGTAAAACGAGCTTTTTTCATCATGATCTCTGCAAATTTTAGGGCAGAAACACTAATTATCGCTGTCTTATTTTAAGGGAAGTGGACATATATGGATGGGTGCAGGGAAATGTGTGGTGGTATGCTACATGGACAAGCGTTTGAATAATATAGCCAGTGTGAATTTTAAGTGATGATTGGCCATCTTTATCTATAAATATAAAGATGGCCATATCTATTAGAAATTTAAATAATATTTAATATATTATTTATTATTAACATTATGGTTTATTTATAATGTTGTTGAATCTTTTGCGCAGTAGCAAATCCACGTTTTGCTTCTTTCTCGGCAATTTCAACAGACAAACCAATATAAGCTCGAGGGTCTAACATTTCTTTGATTTCATCATTGCTAAATGCCGCGGAAATGATCTCATTCTTAGTTAAGTTAGTATAAAAATCCTCACCATCAGCAGCGGTTTTAATCGCTTCCTCATAGAGTAGTGAGTGAGCTTTATCTTTACCCAATTTTTCAGCCATCTTCATCATAACGTATTCAGTATTATCTAATCCTTTATTTCTGAGGACGTTATGTAGCATTCTTTCTTCATGAGGCACAATCGTTCTAGACAGCTCTTCAGTTCTCAACAAGATCTCCGTAGTAAGCTCTAATGCTTCTTCAATCAAGCCATCAAACAACATGTATGAACTGCTATCCCCTTCATATGGTCTCACAGCAGAGTACATACCCACACTTGGCAAGGAATATAATTTCTGTGAGTTAGCAATGATCCCTTTGGCTAATTTAGGGTTAATTTTATGTGGCATGGTACTGCTACCCACGGTGCCTTTAGTAAACCCTTCCGAAACCTCAGCGATTTCTTCCAATGTTGTGCTATAGACTTCTTCACCAATTTTATGGCAGATGTTAGCCATCAACGCTAAGTTAGCCATATATTCTAATTTATGGGTACTCAGGTTTCTTGATGGTACTTCCATCGCTTCCATGCCCACTAATTCGGCAACTCTTTTTTGTACCTCTAAACCTACACCTGGCATGGAGTTAAATGCCCCAACAGCGCCGCCCATCATGATAGTAAATACACGCTTTTCACACTCTTGCATACGCTGATAACAGTCAATGAAGTCACTGATCCAGACAGAAACCTTATATCCATAGGTAATCGGGATCGCATGGCGACCATGGGTCCTTCCCGGCATGACCATCGATTTGGTTTTCAATGCTAAATTAGATAAGTTTTCAATGATCTCGCCGAGCAGCAACATAAACTTATGATGTACCGTCTTCATCATATACAGCTGTGAACTTTGTTGTATATTCTGTGTGGTAATTCCATAATGAATATATTTACCGCTCTCTTCGGAACAAGCATTCACCAGTACTTTTAAAAAAGGTACAAAGCCATGACCGATTTTTTGATAAATACGGTTCATTTCTTCGAAATCAATATTCTCGATAACTGCTTTTTCTTTAATTTCATCCGCTGCCGATTGAGGAATAAAACCAAGTTCGGCTTGAGCCTGAGCTAGCATTGATTCAAACATTAACCAAGTTGAATATTTGGCTTCATTCGATAACAGGTCTTTTATTCCACGGTCATCAATAGTTTTACTTTTAGAATCGTATAACGCTCTCATTTTGTATCCCTTCTTTATTTCTTCATTGCTTCATCAACAGCATTACGAACAAACTCAACTTTTGGACCATAGACAACATGGACATGGTTTGCCGATGGGAAGAAGAATGCAGTACAACCAGACTCCAACATTAAATCTTTATCAATTTGATTCACTTCTGCGACGTCAATACGCATACGGGTAATACAGTTATCAACATTACGAATGTTTTGTTTTCCACCTAATGCATTGATCAGTATTTCTGCAACCTCGCCATAACGCTTTTCTTTAATTAAGGTATTTTTCAAATTACTTGATTCTTCTCTGCCCGGTGTTTTGATATCAAATTTGATGATTGCCCAGTAGAAGATAAAGTAAGTGACAACAGCTAAACAGCTTCCGATAATCACTAAGAAGATCCAGTTCGTATGTTCATACAGCAAGCCAAAGATAGTGAAGTCAAATATTGTTCCCCGGATATAGCCGATTGCAACACCCGCTAAAGAGAGTAGAACTGCACCAATCCCAACAATGATTGCATAAACTAAATATAAAAGAGGTGCGATAAAGACGAAGGTAAATTCTAACGGTTCAGTCACGTTACCTAATATGGCGGTTAATACCATGGTAACTAACATTGATTTAACTTCAGCACGATTCTCTTTTTTGGATGTTTTATAGATGGCTAAGGCAATAGCAGGGAATAAGAACAAGGTCACTAACATCTGCTGTTGAGCCATAAAACGTGTCAGGCTTGGCATCATTGCCCAGTATTCACTGTTTGGTCCTTGTTTGAATAACACTTCCGTCATTGCAGGAACAACACCGACAAAAGTTTGCCCATCAATAACGTAAGAGCCGCCTGCTTCTGTAAATCTAAATAAAACGTTCCAAACATGGTGTAAGCCAAATGGAATAAAGAGTCGTTCACCACCTGCCGTAAAGAATGGTCCGACTGGGCTGAGGATCACGGCTGATAATTTCATCAAGCCAAGAACCAAAATTTCCCAAATAAAAGGTAAGACTGCACCCACTGCGATCATTAAACCAATCATAATAATCGATACTGATTTTTTACCTGAGAAGAAGGCAAATGCAGTCGGTAACTCAAGGTTATAGAATTTATCGGTGGCCCAAGCAGCAATTAACCCAGTGATTATCCCGCCCGCGGCGCTAATATTCATGGTTTGTATGCCTAACACCTTAATTTGCCCAACCTGAGTCATAACGGCAGGATCCGCAAGCTTACCTGTCAGTACTAGCCAGACATTAATGGTTATGATTAATGTTAGGTAGCCAACGACAGAGGCAAAAACAGCAATGCCTTTATCTTTTAAGCTCATGCCATAAGCCACCCCCATTGCGAAAAGGAGCGGGATATTGTCAAAAATAACACCTGCAATTGAACGGATACTGACTAATAACGCATTAACGGTTTCATTCCCCAGAAAAGGAAACCGAGCTATCATATAGGATTGAACTAAAGCACCGCTGATACCCAAAATCATACCAATGGGTGCCAAAACACCGATTGGAAGAAGTAAGGTTCTCCCAAAACGTTGAATTGATTCACCGAACTTTTTTTTGGCCATATTTTTTTCCTTATGACTTCGAATATAAAATATATTCTAAATAATTCGAGGTGCAGCTAAGCGACAAGCCAAAAAATCGTTATGCGCTTAGAAAACGCTGCAACTAGAAGTATGACGAGTATAAAAGGGATACTAGCACTGGAGATCGAGTAAAATAAATGATGTTTCGGTTTTAAATATTATCTTAGGTCATTAATTATGACCTAGGTCATTTTATTTTTTCCAATATGAGAGGAAATTATTCTAAATAATGTAGGAATAATATTGTTGCTCACATTAAATAATGGTTAAAATTATTTAAGTTAAGTGGATATAATAAACAATACATAGGCATTTCTTTAGATAAAAAAATTTTAATTTAACTTTATTTATACTTTAGTGATTCGAGATATAGATAAGTAACAAATCAACGTAGTCACCATACTTTAACGAGAAGCATTGCAGTTTGAAATATGACGAGTACAGATTATTTTAAAGCAAATACTCCAATTCATTGATCAATAAATCAACTAAAATAAAAAAGCCAGTTCTGGACTTGGTATCATCGATCTTAGTGTCATAACTATCTGAAAAACAAAATAGAGTATTGTCTGCATAGCTGGTAAGCTCATTGGTATGAAATGCTGTCATACTAATGATATTTGCCTCTTTTAACTGGACAATTTTCGCTGTTTCAATGATTTTTTTTGTTCCCCCAGACAGAGAAATAAAAATCACGGTATCGTCCTTGGTCACTAAGCGTGTGAATGAATCCGATAGGTTGTAATCATTAATAAAAAAGCAATGTAGCCCCAGTGCAAACAGCATATGTTCAAGATAAAAACCTACAGCTTTACTCGTTCCCCTAGCAACAATAAAAATATTCCTAGAATGACGTAATGTTTTGGCACAATTAGCAATTTGCTCCTCATTTATCAATGTAAAGCTTTTATTAATGTTTCTTTCTAGTTGTTTTTTGTAGGATGACGGGTTTATTTTTTCTGTTTTATTTTTGCTGAGAATATAATTATTAATTTGAAATTTAAGCTCTTTAAAACCACTAAACCCTAATTTTTGCGATAAGTTAATGATCACCGTTTTTGAGACAAAGGTTTTAGCCACTAATTCATTAATATTTAAATAAGGGATATCAGTAATATTATCGGTAAGATATTTTAATACTTTTTTTTCGCTAATTGTTAAGTTATCGTAATTTTTTAAAAATTCCAACATACCTTACCGCCCTATTCAGTATAAAAACAGCATCAAAAACCGGTCATTTGATCAATTTTACCGTTTCATCAATATCTATTTCATCTTCTGAGAAGATCAGCGTTGTGCCATGTAACGTGGTGATCGCCAATTTTTTTAATGAGCGCATATCACCCGCTTTAATGTCTGATTTTGGCCTAATATTATTCATTAAAGCGCCTACAGATAATACAGCATTTTCTTTATTAATTCCTGTATCAGCAGGTACTTCTTCACTGTAAACCACATAAGACTTGATGGATGTCAGCTTAATACGTTCACCAGCAATATAAATATACTTGCTTTCAGGTATTACTTTAACAGCGTAAGCCGATAACCCTTTATTATTTGTTGTTGGCTCAAAGGTGACTGCTGCATTTTTCTTAATCAGATCAGGGTTGGCGACCTTAATCACATGAAAATAGCGGTTATCGCCGTTTTCATCTTTGATAAACCCAAAACCTTTATCTTCAAACCACGTTGTGATTGTTCCATTCATCGCCATTACCGCCCATTCAATTATTTCATTACAGACTGCAGTATAAAGCACAATGATAGTGCAAACTATGCCTTTAATTTAGCTTGTTACTTAAATTAGTTATTATATGCGAAATAATTTGAGGTGCAGCTAAGCAACACATCAACGTATCAGTGCCACTCAGAATCTCGGCTGACGTTTAGTCTGACATCCCAACCACCACCTTGCTTGATAGTCTTCAGAAAGAGGACTTTTACCTGTTCTTTGCCTACCAAACTTATCAGCCGTCGAGATCAGGCTTAGGCAACATGGCTAAATTGCGGGTATACAAGTTCCTTAAATAGCCCTGATAGATTAAGTCGTTATCTGATGTTACCCGGCCTATTTAGAGCGGTAGGTCAAAATGATTTAGTTTGTGGAGAGACTTTTGGTGAGGAACATCAATCTATTACAGAAACAAGTATTACAACCTCGTCGTTGGGAAGATAAGAAAGATGATCTGTGGATGGTATATCAACGTTTGCAGGAAAATTTAATTAAAGGAGGATTATCGGGCAGAAGTGCTAAAGGCAAGTGGCTTTGTACTCGTTCGCTGAATGGCATTGATGGGGATATTAAATTGAATAAGGCACTGTGGGTTTGTGATGGATGATGAGCGGATGAAAAATCGCTCACTAAGAACCTTGCCGATTATTGCGCTGACACTGAGTGATGAAAAGCTATCTATGCCCGTCTATCTTTCAGGGATCCGTAACGAAGATGATTGAGAGGATATTGGGTTAGGTCCTCTCATTTTTATCTGGAATGTGGGTCGTGTCGCAGAACCATTCAGCCTCTCTGTTAACGGTAAAGCAATTGCTCATCTCTTTGAGCCATTTGTCCCCGAGATAACCTTGCGTATGTTGAAACCCGAGATGAGATGATGAAGGTTATCGCTGAAGTATCTACTCAGATAGTGCCGACAACTATAGAGGAAACTGGCCTCATGCCCAATGTTGTTTTTGCCTACCGCACTGAGGATGCACGGCAGGAACAAAGCTGACAGTCAGGCAAAGTTTGAGATTATGCTAGGGAAAAAATTAATCAGTCCTATCATCGCAACGCTAATTATCGTCAAGAAACGCTTTAGGTTGCCGATATATACGTTCAGCGTTATTACTGAAAATAAACAAAATGAATTGATCTGTATGAAAAAACTCTTACTTCTTGTTCCACTGGTGTTTACTGCGTCGGTGCAGGCTTCTGGAGTCACTGTAGGTCAGGTTTGCAAGGCTGCATCTGCTGCGATGTTTGGCCGTGACCATAAGATCATGCAGTTGGATAAAGTCGAATCAGGTATTGCCTACGTACATTATATCCGGCAGAACGATAGCTCTCGTTGGGCAATCAAATGCAAACTTATAGGTGATCAAGTTATGTGGGCATCTGACAATCCCGACAGTACCGGTCGCTGGCGAGATGATCCTGCAGACAGCACGGTTAAATATGCTATTGATGATAAAAAAATTATTATTACCGAGCTTTACAGTGACGGTTCCAGGACTACTAACTCTTATCCATTAAAGCAGCTAAAGTGACTATGGTCTGCTCTCCGTTGATTAAGGCTCCTCAATGTTAGTCGTGTAGTTGTTGGAGTGAAGAACTTCGGCTTTTCGCTCACAGTAGATCTAACGACCACTCAACCTAGCCGTTGTGTGCCGGAAGCGAACGTTGCTCCATACGGAGCAGGGTCGGATATCTTCAGACCTTCAAATCAGAACAGTATCGTATTTCATATAGTTTAATTAAATACCTAAGCGATATCACTGTTCATCCGATAGTGGGTTTTTTATAGCCTCTTGATACGCTGCCTCACATTTGAGCCAAAATTGATGATGGAATGCACGTAACTCAGCTCCAACAAGCGCATCAAATCTAACCCAAAAAAGATATCTCACAGCCCTAAACTTAACGAGCTCTGGAAACATGTTGGATTGTGTGTTTTTGAGTCAAAAGGGACAATAAGTCCTCCATGACTTGCAAAACCATGTTCTCCATATGTATCTCGATAATTCTGGTAGATTGGATCTACATCAATGTGTAAAAAGATAATGTTCCTACTCGTTTTTCCTATAGCAACTTCGCAAGTTTCTAATGGGCGAGGGCCTCCTGCTTCTGCAATTTGGCAGCATAAAATTTTGGAAAAGTATCTAAACACATTGAGGTAATCTTCTGATCCTAAAATATACTTTGGCATATTAAACACCTCGGAAGGATCCCTGCCTCTTGATAAAAGCGATGAAACTAAAGTGTGAAATAGATCAAATTCCTGATCTGCCGGCTGAGTACGAGAGCCATTGCATAAAGAGCACATTCGTACCGAAAAATGGAAAGCCTTAGACTTAGGACCTTGTGCTGTACGAAGAATGTCGCCATCATCAAAATTTCCAATGACCATTGCATTGCTTCCAAAAATTTTTCTCAACGCCGAAGCTTTTATTTTGTGCTCTCCGGTGAGAGAACCACTAGATCCGCATAAGCAACAACTTTCTGTCTGATACGATTTGAAGAACATTTCCATTAAGACCACCAAATGTGTAAGACATTCCTTAGAGGTCGAGGCTTAGCCAGCGACACGATAAGTATCCCAGAAAGTCGCGCTATTGACATTTGAATCCCCTTTTAATCTATAAGTTAATATCCGCTTCTCGCTCATAACAAACACTATCAATCTCAGGTTTGATTGCTACACTCAACATCACGATACTTTTATTTCGTAATTCTCTAACCACTACACCCTCAAAAACTAATTTGGGGGCATTAATGGGCGCACTGCTATCTATCCAACTCAGTAAACTTATTTAGTATCAATGCTATTACCCATCAAATGAGACTTCCGTAATCTACTTAAGTTAATCCACCCTTTTAAATTTAATATATAAAAAGCTATTCATAGTTAACTTAGTTCAATTGAGATTATCCCATATCACTTCTTGTTGGAGGAATCATTGGGGTACCCCATAATTTTCGTTTTTCTATGTCATAGATAGGGATTACAGGGGCTTTATTATGGTTCTTAATGTTATAAAAATTAAAGCGTCAAAGCCGCTGGATTATATTCTATCATCAATGTATCTTGCTTCATTAAATCAGATTGATTGCAAGACTCTAAAGTTAGGTTGGTTTTACTGGCGTAATAAAAAATTAGGATAAAGGTATTAAGGAGTGAGTATGAGTTTATTTAAAAAAGATGTCACTAACAGGGTTATACAGAATATCATTATAGAAAGGTTAAAAACGGATATATCAATAAACAGAGATGAAATTATTGATATAATTATTTCTAAAAACTCTTTTTTATTCAAAGAGATTGAACATGGAAATGGTATAGAGTGGGTCGTTGGTAATATGGTGGACTGGTTTTCTGCATCCTATACATTAAAAAAATTACCGGCTGATTTTTTAGAAGATTATGAGAAAGTAAAGATGAAGTCTAAAGGTCGATATATTTCATGCTTCCAGCTTAAAAAATAATAATTAAAATGCTAATCTCATGTAAGGGGGAGGCAGGAGCCATTGAAGGAAGAAACTATAAAATAACAACAAGTAATAGCAAACAAAAAGCTAGTGGAATGGAATTATAAATAATATATTGGATTTAAATATCGGGTTAGATTGTTGATTTCGGTACTCTAGCACAGGAAGAATTCGCTCTCATATGGGCTAAAAAATGCCCGCAAATTAGCAAAAGTGGTTATGCACATGGACATTGGAAAAGCTTGAACACATTTATTTGGATGATATTCGTAAAGTGATTTATATAACCAATGCAATAGCGTCATTAAATAGCATTATTTGCCATGTCACTAAGAAGTGCAAGGTATTCCTGACAGATGATTTTGTTTGTGAAGTGATTTAGTTAGCAATGGAGCCGGCCTTTAAAAAATGGAATATGCAACTCAAATTTATAAAAATGTAATGAGTCGTTTTATTATTCAATTTGGTGACCGCCTAGAACTATCACATTGAGGGAAAGGTAAACACACAGAATCATTGACAGGAACTTTTTAGCATAACTATAAAGAAACTTATTTTTTTAATGAAATAATAGCGATAAAGCCACTTCAATTAAATTCGCTCGTTATAATTATGGGTTATTAAAACCATAATTAGTCCTCTGCGATTACCTATATTTTTGCAATAAATAAACATAAGGAAACTTTATGAAAGTTAAATCACTAGCACTTATTGTTGTTTCAGCTCTCTCTTTAAGTTCAGTTGCGGCATTTGCGGATGCGGTGAAAGTTAACGGCGGCAGCGAATGTTTATGTTAACCTTCAGCCTAGCGTGTTGCCGGTGCAGAACTTAGTGGTTGATCTGTCAAAATCGATATTTTGCAGAAATGATGAGCCCAGAACTCGAAGGGATATGGTGAGTATGATTAGAGGGTCTGCTTATGGAGGAGCGCTTTCTAAATTTACGGGGTCCATAAGGTATTATGGGTCAAGTTATTCATTCCCTCTCGCCTCACCAACGCATTAGCAGAGTTTTCCCTCAGGTGATTATGTTCCTTGGCATACTCAGTTTTACCTTACACGCCGTTTCAGCGGCTGGCGGTGTTGTGATTAATCGAGGATCGCTTTTTGCTTCACTGGTTATACACCAAGTTGGGTCAAATATTGTTGGTGGTGGTAATGTACATACGGCAACGTTTGTATGGAATTTATATGCTAATAACGATGTTGTTGTTCCTGTTGGCGGCGGTGATGTTTCCTCACGTAATGTCACTGTGACATTGCCGGAATATCCTGGAAGTGCGCAATCTATCTCTCTCTATTGGTTGTGCTTCAAATCAAAATATCTCTTATTATTTGATCGGTATAACGGATACAAGTAATTCGATATTTGCCAATACGCTTTCTGGTACAAATGCGGCAAAAGGGGTTGGGATACAACTCTTACGCAATGGTAATGTCATTTCGGCTAACCAAAATGTACAATTGGGTCGGGTTGGAACATCGTCAGTGAGTTTAGGTTTAAGTGCCCGTTATGCACGTACGCAAGGGCAAGCTACGGCGGGAAAAATGCGAACGGTGATAGGCTTGGGGTGCTTTTACTTATGATTAGCCGATAAAACATTTTCTGTTTGATCGTCAATGTTAGCTTTTGAGGGCTGATATGATGAATTTTCTATATGTTATTTCCTTTAGCAACGTGATAAATAAGTAGTGAAGCGTTATCAACGGCTAAAGATAAGCCTTTTCCATCTTAGCCATAATCAATTGATGCTGCTTGTGGATCACCTTCGCTGATATAAAATTCGCTAAATGATGGCTGTCTAATAATTGATCAGTTAGTTGGGTTGTTGTATTTGGTAAGTTGATGAAATATTAGAACATATCTGGAATATTATATCAGTGAACAACGAGCTTATTTATAGGAAAAAGATTTAACCGTGACTGCAATTACGAAATTTTTCAGAATCACTAGAGTATTTCAATTCTTATGAGATATTCAGGTTATTATTCTTTTATTTGGTTGAAATAATCTATTTATTAATAGTTTATTTTTTATTTTTGTATATTTTTCTTGTTGTCTAAATATTTATTTAGTAAATTGTTTTTATTATTTTACTAAATAAAGGCTTATTATGTTCAGTGAAGATTTAATTACACTATCTTTAAAACTACTTTCTTGTACTCAAAAAGAGTTGGCAACTGATTTGAATGTATCACCAACACAAATTAGTAAATGGAAAAAAGGTGAGTATATGTCACAAGAAATGGAGGAGCGTATAAGAAAAAAAATAGCTATTGGTGATTTAAATCCTTCATTAATTTTGCTAACTGGTAGTGTGGAAAATGCAATTAAATGGAATAGGCTTATTTTATTTATAGCTGATTTAGCTAGTGAAAATGCAGAGACTGGATATACAACTTTACCATTAGTAGAAGACACGGAGTTTTTATCTTCTAAGATAATGCGAATTTTTGCTGATGTGGGAATTAAGATCCCAACTCAATTTCCTCAAGATTTAGATATTGATTTAGATATTGATTTTGAAGATGACGATTATGAAGTAATAGAGCAACGCCTTAATAATAACCTATATGCATGTACGATAAAAAAAATTTTTGACGCATTAAACGATCTATATGGATTTTATGCAGCTTATATAAGCGATTTCATAATGAATGATTCATTAGATCTTTTTGATACTGATGCAATTAATATAGAAGCGTGTTTAATCGATTTAGCCATAACAAAAGTTGATATTGATATTTCTTTTGCTCCGAAGTTTTATGAGTTTACGTTCAAAATTAATAACGAATACTCTAATTGGCTTCAAATTGTTAAAAATAAAGCATTTCAGTCGGGTATTCCACTGAGAGCTGAATTGTTAAATTTAGTAAATAAAAGTCACGATGAACTGGGACATGAGGCAGAAGCAGAAAGTTTAGGGTTTAATGATAGTCGTATCCATCCCGATATATATATGAATGAAATATTAACAGGAATTCGCGTAATTCATCAAGTTCTACCTAAAATAATGGATAAATTAGGTATTGATGATTTTGTGATAGATAAATCTAATTTGTCTCTCTAAGTCATTTATGATTAGATTGGCGGCGATTATATAATAAGAAATATTAACCAGTGGCAATATTCATATTCTTTTCCACATTATCTACTTTTTAGATAGGATTTTGAGTTAGAAAGCCAAATACATTAATACCCCAATGTGATTGCTATATCGCATTGGGGGATAAATAGATTATTGAGGTTGACGAGGAATGACGAGTACAGGTTGAGTGACGGCATCTAACAAACTGCGAGTTACTGAGGTATTGGGTTGCCGTTAGTGGAAATCGAATTGCCTCTTGAATTGGAATCCGTATTTATTGTTCAGGCATGGCATCCTCGGTTGGATAGAGACCCTGCTCATCAGTGGTTGCGGCAAACGATTAAGCAATATTTCTTGAAACGGGAATAATTAACAGCACCCGAGCCATTATTATATGACCGATGTGAGAGGATAGGATGCTTTATTCCAGCATAATAATAGATAGTTCCGCACTGCCAGTGACTTTACCTGTCCAATACACATTGGCGCCTAACATACCAGTAAGTAACATAACGTATTTTAAATAATCAAAATAGATAAATTATCAACTTGCCATACTGGTTTGGCAGGTTTTTTGTGATTTTATTTTAAGTTATATCAATATTTTTTAGCGGCTGGTATTTTGTAATACCGCCGCCTGCTTTTGGCATTTAATGAATTTTTTGGGAATTATTTCAATGTTCCTAAGCCACCAATGATGAGGTTTAGCCCGTCTATAAAGCGTTGGTCATAGTTATCAGAAAACAATGTTGCTTTAGCTTCCCATGTATATGGGTACTTATCATTCGATAATTTATTGAATTCATTTAATTTTTCTTGTAGATCATTGCCGTTAGAAAAGAGAGCCGCTTGCTGCTCAATACAGCACCCTAAAATAAAATAGAACACGGTCATGGTGCAGCTTGCTGCTTTGTCGGCGGACATTCCTGACTGTACGAATGTTTTGATTAATGCGTTATTAATTCGTAATACATTATCTGAAATTGCATAGGTCCCAGCGAAAACACGGGCGCCATCTCTGTGTTGTAAGAGCGCTTTTCGTAACTGAGTTGTGATCTTCAGTAAATTAGATTTCCAATCATCACTATCGCACTCATTGAGTGCAACCTCCGCAACAATGTGATCTGCCATGCCTTCGACCAACGATAACTTATTGCTGAAATGCCAATAAAGTGAAGCGGCTTTGATATTCAGTGCGTCCGCAAGCTTGCGCATCGTTAATCCATCAATACCTTCTGTTTCTAAAAGTTGAAGCGCGGTCTCAAGTATTTGTAATCGTGTGATTTTTGGAGTTTTCATAAATAATTCTCATTTAGCTCTTTATTCCCTAACAATGTTAGTTTAACATATTTATCCAACCTAACAATGTTAGATTGCGGGTGTTATTTATTGCGTTGCCAATCGGTGTAAGTATAGAGGTCCATAGAATGACGACAAATGAGACTAAACAATTTTCAAGAAAAATCATTGGATTAACACCTTGGGTTAGTCTGTTGTGTGTCGGCGTATTAGTTGCTATGACGACCCTCAATTGGGATCGGTGGCAAAGTAATCGACGCTATCAAGAATCGAATAATGCCTACATTAAATCGGACTCTGCAATACTGAAATCAAGAATGACGGGGTATATCTCACGTATTTTGGTGGAGGATTATCAATATGTCCGTGAGGGAGACGTGATTGCAGAAATTAACAACCAAGAGGAGTTGTTAAATCAACAGATTGCTAAAGCTAACTATAAAAAAGCACAGCAGCAACTCAATAATCTTGCGGATGAAATTAAAGAGTATGACCTGACCATTGAAAAATTATGGAACCGTTATAAAGCAGCAGGTATTGAGGTTTCTCAAATGCAGCGTAGTCCTTTACTGCGTAAAGAATTAATTAAAAGTGGGGCGATCACTTCTCAAAATTACCTTGATGCGAACTCAGATTTACAGCGGTTAATAAAACTGGAACAAGCCGCAAAAGCCGAATGGGAGCAAGCAAAACAATCGAAATTACTCTTAGCTCAACAAGAGAATATTCGTCTTGCAGAGCGTGATATTGCCTTGGCCAATTATCAACAAGCAAATACGCAAATTTCGTATGCGACGATTACTGCACCTTTTGATGGGCAATTAAATAAAATTAAGCTGAATGTAGGAAGTTTGGTAACACCAGGCACCGAAATTGTCACCGTCACACCGCGTTCACAGCCTTATGTCATTGCTCATTTAAAAGAAACCCAATTAAAAAATGTCCAGTCGGGGCAGTCTGTAGCCATTTCAGTGGATGCTTTTCCTGATATGAAATTTAGTGGCGTAGTGCGTGATATTGGAGCACAAAGTAGCGGAGAGTCCGCTTTAATTCCCGCAGATAATAGCAGCGGAAATTTTACGAAGGTCGTCCAAAGGATCCCTGTTTATATCAGTTTATTATCAGAGCAATCGGCGATAGATAAGTTGCGTCCGGGTATGTCGGTCATTGTGAATATTGATACTCAGAGTACGCAGTCACAAGGAGACTGAGATGAGATTAGCAATATTGCAAAATAGCAAAGAAACGAATCCACTTTTTGTTGTGATATCCGTATTTATCGGCGCGATATTGTCGACGTTATTTGTACGCATGTTCTCTTTATCACTGGCGGATATTCGAGGCATTTTTGGGTTAGATGTACAAGAAGGCACATGGATTAATGTCTCTTTAAACGCTGCGCAATTAATCAGCATGACATTGACGCCTTGGTTTATGGTCGTGCTGGGTGCCGAAAAAATATTAATGAGTACCAGTGCCGTATTGTTGGTGAGCTTTCTCTCTTTTCCATTAATAGGGGAAGGTGGGGATCTATTTACTGCATTAGTCTTGATCCATTTTGTTATTGGTTTTTGTTTAGGTGTGTATTTACCGATGACAATTTCATTGGCTTTACGAAACCTACAACAGAATGTCTGGTTAATCGTTATGGCCGCGTATAGTTTGCGCGTCTCTTTGGGGATGGATGCGGGGGTCGGAATTTCAGGATCTTTTATTGAAATTTTTGGCTGGCAATGGATGTATTGGGTCTGTGCTTGTTTTGCCTGTTTAATATTTATCTTTGCATGGAAGGGAATGCCATTAGTCGGAATTAACCATGATTTTTTGGCCCAAACAGATTGGGGAGGCATGGCGCTGAAAAGTGTCAGTTTGGTTCTACTGTATATTGGTGTTGTGCAAGGTGAAATGTTGGGTTGGTATGATTCAGGCTTGATCACCGCTTGCTTAATCGCGAGTGTGGCTCTTTTTGCTATTTTTATTATTCGTGCATTCTCTTTTAAGCAGACTTTTGCTCACCCCAGCTGGTTAATGAATAGAAATTTATTTCTTTGTTTTGTCGTTTCCTGTTTATACGGCTTTTTGATGCTAGCAAATTCGCTGTTTATTCCCTCATTTTTAATCACAATTGGGGGATTAAAACCTCACCAGATAGGCGAAGTGACGAATATTGCTTTTATTTCATACCTATTGTTTAGCCCGATCGCAATTTGGTTAGCTAGACGGGTGGACTCGCGGTTATTAATGATCATCGGTGTGTCTATTATTGGTGGCGCGAGTCTATTGGGAATGCAGGTTGATTATCAGTGGCGAGTTGATGAATTTATTCCATTAATGATCATGCAGTCTTTTGGGGAGTGCTTGGTGCTCATTGGCTTAATTGCTTCTTTTGTGGTCAATATTAAGCCGCAAGATGCATTAAATTTAGGCGCCTACATTTCTATTGCGCGCGTATTGATGCCTGCAATAGCAGGCGCATTAATGAACACTTATTTACGAATCTCTTTTGATGAGCACTTTGAGGCAAAAAGAGCTTTTATTCAGACTGGGGAGCAGAAATTACCCACAATGGATAGCGTGAATATGAGTTTGTCTCTTATCAGTAGAGAAGCTCATGTTGGCTCATTCATTGATGGCTTCGCCATTACATTAATGGTTGTTATCATAGTATTAACCTTATTAATGTTTATAAAACCCGCACCAGAGAATAACATCGTCCCTGGGGGGAAATAAAAAATGACAGATGATTTATTGGTTTGCGACAACGGTCAGTGAAATTTTATCAGTATTATTTTTAGGGAATGGGCTAATTTGCTCGGTCATCATAATTAGCTCATTATTCTTTTCTACCCTTGCACTAATACCTAAGTTGTTTTTTCTAATAATTATGTCTGGAGGGAGTGCAACACTAAATGCAATAGTGCGTCCAGTCTCTTTAGTTTTAAACTGAAAGTTATCATTTTTAGTATTTTCATTATCATTTTGTTGTAATGGTGAAAATGACAGAGTAATAATCGATTCATTTGGTATATCAATATTTTTGGAATAAATATTACCTTGTAAACTCATTGCGTTTTCTTTATTACTAAGGTTATGCGGTTTTTTCACACAACCAGATAGAAAAAAAGCGAGAATAAATAAAAATATTGATGTTTTTAATCTTTGTTTATAATTCATAATCTTCATATTGATACTCTTTATCTTTATAAGATAGTGCGATTAAATACTTTTTGAAAGAAACATTGAATATATGAATAAACCCCTTTCTTTTGGTGGTTGAATAGCGCATGGCTAGCCTCCGATTTAGTGCCCGTATAGAGGATGCCGACTCTAGGCAGCGTCATAATTAGGTTTTCATCAAGCTCCATTTTTTTGAAAGAGAGGCGTAATTGTCTGACTAATTTGTAATAACTACTTTCAGTCACAATTGTTCCACGTTTTTCCCAGATCTCATACATAATTTCTCGTTTACTGCTGGTTTTATTCAGTAATAATTTCAATAAGCATGATTCATTCTCTGAAAGATTAATCGTTTTCTTCCCCCGAGACAGGGTTCGCTTAAGTGGGTCATAAACAACATGTTCAGATAAAATAATAAGAGGTTCTTGTTCAATTTGTTCAGTATTATTCATATTATTTTCCGTAAATATAATTTCATCGACAAGTTATTCTTCCATATCCTAACGTTCAATACGTCGTGCCACAATATAAAAAAACGACACACTATAAGATATTTATAAAAAAAAGACGATTTTTAATAAAAACTCTCTGTTTTTTTAGGATGACTTAATTTATAACTTTACGACGCGCTATATATATCAATTTTGTATATTGATTTTTTATATTTTTCTATGGAATGTTTTGGGTTAAGACTTAACATAAAAATAATATATTAAGTCTATGAGAAGGTGGGGATATTAAAAGGAGTGACGCTTTAAGTGTGCTATAATGAATTTAATTGATTAATAAAATTTGAACTCATCATCTTGGTCACCCTCTAGACTAATACTACTGATACTATCATTCATCTGGTTGATAAATGGCTGAGTCATCAGGTTAGTTGCATTAACTCGATATAAGGTTTTTTCAAATGTTGCTTTGAGTTGTTCTTGATCAGCAAATGCGTCGGGAGTTTTTAGTCGTTGCATTGCTCCAGTAATAAACCGCTCTTTTGCTTCATTCGTTGAGTTGGCGAGTTTTTTATACAAGACCAAAAAATTGGCTCTGCGCGCTTCGTTATTTGTGTCATCAATTTTTAATTGACTTAATAATTGATTGATCTCGGTATGTTCAGCATCAGTTAATACAATATAGCGCTCTTGAGATGCTGTCGGTTTGACTGTGGTAGATTTTGTGTGCCACGCATCACTCACTTTGGTTGTAATATTGAGGCGATTCGAACCTGTTGATATTTTTTCATTCATTCCTACGTTGAGTCTATTAAGCGTTAGTGGGGATATCATTACAATCTCCTTGTTCGATCAAAGCCATGATATGCTGATAGGCTGATTTTCTCTCTGCTAAAATTTGGCAGCGGGCTGAGACGGATAATATTTGAGGCAAAGTCTGCTCGGCGGCAATCGTCGGGGAAAAATGAATGACTTCATTACCTATTTCTAAAGCAATATCCCCCTCTACACTGGGTAAGATTTTTAGACCCGCCTCGATATGGTTAAACATGTTTTGTAACCTATCAGGTAAATACAGTGTGATGGGGCGTCGCTCTTGTTGCTGAATGAGGTATTTAGCAATGATTTCTTGTAAGTGTGGATCATGAAAAAGCGCAGAAAGTTGCTGCAATAACGTTTCTTGGCTTTGATTCACGGCTTGTTGATAGCACTTTTCGCTGATCTCAATGCTTTCAATTAATTTAGACAGGAGCTGTTTTAAGCCATCAGAGTAGCCTTGCTGATAGGCAATTTTGTGAATATGTTCCACCTGTTGCTGAGCTTGTTGATAACGCTCTGTGGCTTGCTGTTGAGCTTGTTGTTCAATCTGTTTCACATAGCGAAACGCACGAGTAGCATGATGTTTAATCAATACTTTTTCACATGCGGTTTGTTGGATATCAGGCTGTATTTTTTCTGACATAACGGCAAGTTTCTTCAATGATATTCCAAGGTAGCATCGCGTTAAACGATGAAGGGATTAGCGCTAACGTTTGATTGCTGAACATATATTTTAACCTCTCGGTATAAGCACGCCCGAAGGGAGTGATATAGGCGAAAAGTTGTTCAGCCCCAAGCGCAAGTAAATGTTGGGGAGTCGGGCTTTCTCTATCAGTGCACTGCCAGCGTGGGTCACTGTATTTGTGGCGTAAGTCGGAAAAAGCCGCCAACTCTCCCCACCAAGGCAGCGCGCCTGAATGTAAAATAGCCCCTAATCCGAGAGCGACTTTTGGGAGTTGATTCCACTCCATCGACAAAATACGAGGTAGCCGTGCCGTTGTGCTATCAGGCCAAGGCAAAAGATACTGTTGGATCAACTGCTGGTTATGCAGTTTTTTTAACGTTGCAGGTAATCGATGATAATCAACATCACTGTATTCTAAATGGAAATAACTCCCCGGCGCTAAGAAGATATCTGCTTGCAGAAGTGGATGAATATTATGCAATAGTGTCATCGATTTTTGCCTCTATAGCGGCCTTGTCTTGATCATCTCTATTTTTCAATGATTGCTGGCGGTGCCAAAGGAATATGGCTAGGCCAAGAACAGCGGCTCCCCCGAGCGTCAGTATGGCAACCCAAATAGGATTAAATATTGATTCAGGTTCAGTGCGAATTTGATGCTGTAAAGGTGGGCGGCTGACAATCACCACAGAAACATTGTCATAATTGGTTTCTGCAAAGCTACTGGTTAGGAATAGTTTGATTTTATTCATCATCAATTTCGGGTCTTCATTACCAGAGTAGGTCACTAAACTAGACACTTTTTGCGTCTGCTTAGTCGGGGTATTACCATTCAGAGGGTAACTGACATGCACCCTCGCATTAACAACATCAGGGATCGTTAATAGAGATTGCTCTAAGCGTTGTTCAATCAAGGAGAGCAGTCGAGTGCGTTCCGCCTGTGGTGAAGCAACCAGCGAGTCTCCCGGGAAAGCCTGAATGATCTCCACAGGGTCTTTAGACGGTAAGTTATATTGACGTAATAAATCTACGGCGATCACAAAGTCACGCGGCGATACCTTTATAGAATCCCCTTGTTTATTATCTTGTTTACGTGAAGCTTCAACGCCATGCTCTTGTAAGATGGCTAGGACTTCATTGCTCTGGCGTTGGCTAAGATGACTGAGTAAGAGTTGGTTATCACACCCAGCCAATAACCCGACGAAGGTAATTAGGATTAATTTCTTCAATGTATTCATGACTTATTGGGCTTTTAGTAGAGTATCAATAGCACCTGTGGCTTTATGGGTGAGGGTCGACACAAAATTGAGGCCTAAACTGTATTGGGCGATTGAATTTTGCATATTCATCACATCAATGGGATTGCTAACATCTATGGTATCGGCTTGGTGAAAAAGGGCCTCTTTTTTATTTTGTACTTCAACAGAATATTGTGCATAAAGAGATCTAACCGTACTTTCAAGAGATTGAGTCGATACGCTGTCAGTAGTATTATCTAACATCATTGACATGAAAACGGATCGATTAATAGGCTGTATCATCATAGGCTCCTAAAAGGTAGAGCACCCACAAAGCGATGCTCTATTGTGAAATTAAACGTTACGGATAATGGCTTGAGCGGTATCTTTAATGGATTTCATTAAGTTGCTTTGTAACTGTCTTGCCATATTGTAGCTACCACTTAAAGCGGTAATTTTTCCGAGAGTCAGTGGGTTATCGACTTCTAACTTTACCGTCTTACCATCAGGTGTTGTCGTCTTACCATCAAGTATGTCTTTTAATTCATCGGCGAACTCTTTGGCTCGGTTACTGACATTCGCACTACTGCGATACATCATTCCCCAGTTTTTATCACCAGCCACCGGCGTTTCGAATGCGGATGACTCCCAATTACCCGTGTCTTTATTAATACCTAGAATACCTGAATCTGACATATATCACCTCATTAATTAATTGTGTTTGAATTAAACGACCAATGGTTATGGCCTAAAATAATAAAACCCTGATCGTTACGGATAAATGATTTCCCTGTTAGTTGATTCGTTGCCAGAGAAATTGAAAACTGAATATGCTGATTTCCCCATTGATTAATAAATTGATCCGCGAGCCGAACAGTAGACGATATCTGTTTATCATCCAAACTTCCTTGAACAATAAATATGGTCATATTATCTTTATCAACTCGTTTCCACGGAACGTTACTTTCTGTTAATCCTATTTCCGCCTTTTTTATCAGTTCGTCTAAATTGACGGTCAAAATTTCACTGTTTTTATAGCAGCCAAGATAACCTTTCATAATATTATTAATGATTTTTTCATCCTTAGTGGTTACCTGTTTATTGGCTTTTCTAACAATAGGGTGACAAGGATTACTTAAATCAATCTTTAATAAACTCGGTACGTTTTCGGAAATTTTATTCTCAATTTCACTTTCCAACTGAGCTATTTTTGTTATCTGATACTTTTCAGAATAATGCTCTTTTCTTAGGCGTTGAATACTCCAGTCGACGTCACGCTGATTTCGCACTAAAATTAAGGTTTCACCTTGCTGGTTCAGAGTCACAATGATGGGATAATGGCTACCTTGTAGAATGTTTTCGACAGTGTTTATCTTTTTTAAAGAATTATTTCCAGAGTAGTATTGAATAACTAGAATTATTGAAAAAATAGTTAAAACAAATAGCCCAAAGAAAATAAAATTTTTCTTGGTTAATTTGGATTCCAGCATAGGTTGGCTGTCATTTTCAATACAAATTTCAGGTAATGCAGGCTCACGAGTTGATAGGTTCCATGGTGCATCAATTGGTTTTATTGCAATAGGAAATGTGTCGGCCAATATTAATTCTTGAAAAGGGATAGGAATAGACTTTGATTTCATACCATCATTGATATGAAGATAAAATATTGGTTCATCGGCATCATTGATATGATCATTCGAACCATCCTCTGTTGTGATAGCTAGTTCGTAATGTATTGATTCACTAGGGATATAGTAAGTCATAAGCCCATCATTATCGACCTCCGTGTGGTATTCAACATTCGGGTCAATAACAATCAAATGAGCGTCAGCAGTTAACATTAGCTCATGTCCATTCATGGGGCCGCTAGCAATTTTCATTATACAAGCGCGGCTATTTGTATCTTTCATAAAGTAAATTCCAATGACAAGAAATTGGCGCTAGTAAAACTGATAACTGCATTTCCGTCAGTAGAATTTATCTTAATCATTCTGACCTATTATGTTAGATATCGAGTATGAGTTATTCCGGATTATTCCTTTGTGCCATGATGCATTTTCCGCCATTTTAGCGCTATTGATTCTCTTTAGATAAAGTAGAAACATCATGGTGAATACAAATATTGCGGCATTACTTGAAAATAAAGAAGGCTGCTTCTCTTTACAAGACAGCTTAGTTTTAGCGATACCTAACGCTGAGGAAACAGCGTTAATTTTTCATTCTCCCTATTCGGGTAAAAAAGTAGAGGTAATGGGGCAATCTTTATTTGTATTCCCATCATCAGATATTACTTCTATTAATAAAAAGGGCTGGTTTATTCATTCAATGCTACTTTCTGAGGTCATTGAAGTTCTTGCTGTTATTGATACCGCAATGGGGCAATCATTTCTTGCAGAAAACGAAATAACCTCATCAGATAATAAAGAAGATGAAGTTATTCATCTATCAAGTGATATTTTTTCCGAATATTCAATAAAGAATATTGTTATTGATTTGATTATTCAACGGCAACCTCAGTTTTATTCATGGTGCAATATATTAAGGCGCTATGAAGCATACGGCATTATGCGTTTTTTACTTTCTGCCGCCGAAAAAGATAAAAATGCCAATATTAACCAGCTATGTGCAAGGTATGGCGTGTCGGCTTCTTATTTTAGGCAGCTATATCGAGAAAACTTTAATAAAACAGCAAAAAGAAAAATTATGAGTGTGCGAATGGCGTCAGCCATTTTGAAATTAATTGAAAGCGATAATTCAATACTTGATGTTGGGTTGGAAGCGGGTTATTGCTCCGCATCGCATTTTACTAACGATATTAAAAAAGAGCTAGGGTTAACTCCCTCTGATATTAGGCACCTTGGAGCAAAATTATATGAGCAGTAAAAGAGGCGGAGTGATCTTATTGTCACTCTTTTTACTGAGTGTGGATCATAGTTTAGCGCAAACGACAGTGATCACAGCAGAGCCGGTTAAACAAGAAATGGGTCAGGAGACCTTTGTCGCCAATAATATTGCGGTAGGAAAAGTGTTTGATTCTATCGCTGAGCGACTGAATAAGCCGATTATTCTCAGCAAACTTGCGGCACAAAAACGCATTACAGGTAATTTTAATTTAGCGAATGCCGATGAAATGTTTAAAGCATTAACTCGCCGTATTGCGCTGGTTTGGTATGACGATGGTGCAGCGATTTATGTTTATGATAATAGCGAAATGCGTAGTGCAATTATTCCGATGAATAATGCCAGTAGCCAACAAGTCCTCAATTATATTAAGAAAAATGGGATTTACGACCCGCGTTTTCCTGTCCGTACTCAAGGGGAAAATAGCCTGCTATTTGTTTCTGGGCCGCCGTTATATGTTGAATTGATAAAAGCCGCTACGCTGTATCTTGATGAGCAAGTTAAGCAGGAGTCGTTATCTGGGGGAGAGTTGGCAGTGATCCCCGTAAAATATGCTTCTGTGACAGATAGAAACTATGCGTTGCGCGGTAATAACATCACGGTGCCGGGCATGCTGTCAGTTATCAGTGAGCTATTCAAAGATACGCCGACCGGCGCCGTACCGACGCAAAAAATAACTCCCAAAGAGAAGGTTGGAGATGATATTGATGCCTTGATGGATGCACCCATCGGTGAAGCTTCTGAGTCTCTAGCGACATTTAGTCACTCTTCATCATCAAATGTGCCTTTTTCTTTGGTGGCTCACCCTGATAGTAACAGTCTAATTGTTAAAGGTTCCCCTGAACAAATTCGTTATGTTCGCCAACTGGTTAGAACGTTAGATACGCGTCGCCGCCAAGTTGAGCTATCACTGTGGATTATCGATATCACGCGTAGTGAATTGGATAATTTAGGCGTCAATTGGGAAGTTGGCACGATTAATACGGGGAACACGGCATTTTCTTTTAATCGCAGCACGTTATCAAACAGTACGGATTTTCTGTTACGCGTTGATGCCTTAAGCAAAAGCGGTAATGGCCATATTGTTTCTCGTCCTGTTCTGCTAACCCAAGAGAACATTCCTGCCTTATTTGATAACAACACCAGTTTTTATGCCAAGTTACAAGGGGAACGTATTGCCACCTTGGAGCAAGTCACTTACGGCACCATGGTGAGTGTGATGCCGCGTATTTCATCTAGTCATCAAGTTGAGATGGAAGTGAATATTGAAGACGGCGGTGAAAAACAATCAAAAAGTGGTGAGGTTTCGAATGTGGAAGGCCTTCCATCTGTTAATCGTACGACTATCAATACGGTTGCGCGTATTGCGCAAAATAGCAGTTTATTAATTGGGGGATACACCCGAGAACAAGTGGTTGAAAATGAAAGTCATATTCCTTTATTGGGGGATATCCCACTGATCGGCGGCCTCTTTAGTCATACCTCCGTTAATAAGCAAAAAATGGTGCGATTGTTTTTGATCCAACCGCGTTTATTGGACGAAAACGAAGTATGGGATGGGCGTCAGTTCTCGGAAAATCAGCGTATTAAAGAACAAAACGGGCAGTTGCACAGTACCGTTAAATTTTTGAAAACCTATATGGAGCAACCATGGCAATAACGCCTTTGGGCTTTGGTTCCCGCATAGTCAGCAGTTCACATGAAAAGAGTCGATCATCAAAAACCAGTGATGATTCGGACGAAGTATTGCGCGGTCAAGGGGTTATCGATAGTGCTGGGGAATATGCCTCAATGTCGATGTTGGCGGCGAGCCATGTAAAAAAAAGTGGCTCTAAACAAGGAGAAACCGAAGATTGGATGCAATTTGCTGAGCGCATCCTTGATGAGCATGCTGATGAAACCATTTTACATGTTGAAAGTGCGCTTAATCGGCAGTTTATGACTCCTAAAGAGCTAAGAGCATTTTTATTGCGCTTTTTTGCCGACCCTAGCGATTTGTTAATGGCGCTTGCGGCCTTAATCAATCGAGGGAAATTGAAGGCTGAGCAACTCGAACAACTAAAAGAGCTGGAGCAACAACTTAACGCTGAGGATAGCGATAGAAGCACTCAAGCGGGGATAAATATTGCACTGGTTGCGAAGGCGTTTGCGCAAAAAATTAAGCAATCCGCAGGGAACTTACGCATGTTATATCGTGAGTTTCTTAGTTATGACGGCCCTGTAGTTTATCTATATGAGCAGTGGGTTGAGGAGATGGAAAGCCAAGAGCGCGAAAATATTATGCGTTATTTAAGCAGAGCGCTGGCGTGTGATCTACAAGCCCTGCCATTGGGCGATATTAATATTAGTGAATTTGGTGATTATTTTCTCCGTGTCGGGCGGTTACGTGAATTGCAGTCACTTGAGCATGTGTTCACGCAACAATTTTTCCAATCGGGGCTTTTTCGGCAGCACAGCCAACTGATTAATTCTGAGTTTGCTAAAAAGCTCAGTCAGCTCTTTACCAGTGGTATTCGTAGCCAAGCGCAATTTGAAGAGAATTTGTTGTTATTTATTTCATCACAGTTAGGGGCGATGAGCACGGACTTACGGGCGCGTTTTTTACAATTATTAATTTTGGCATTTGGAACAATACCCACCGCAATTTTTCAATCATTGGAAGCACGAGAAGAGCTGCTCAATCAATTGAAAATATATATGGACTATGTGAAGGCACAAGAGGAAATCATGATGCGCAACGGTTTGCTAAATAAGGAACAGAAACCGCATGAATAAATTTACGGGATTTCTTTTGGCGATCCGCAATCGCCCAGAATTGATGGTCTTAGTTATTATGGTGATGGTCATCGCCATGCTGATTATTCCATTACCAACAATATTGGTCGATTTATTAATTGGCTTGAATATTATGATATCGGTGCTCATTTTTATGAGCTCTTTCTATATTACTCGCATATTAAATTTTCAATCATTCCCTTCTATTTTATTAATAAGCACATTATTTCGTCTCGCATTATCTATTAGCACGAGCCGCTTGATTTTATTGGAGGCTGACGCGGGCGATATTATTGCCACCTTTGGTGAGTTTGTGATCCAAGATAATTTAGTGGTCGGTATGGTGGTGTTTGCCATTGTGACCATAGTGCAATTTATTGTGATCACGAAAGGGTCTGAACGTATTGCTGAAGTGGCAGCACGTTTTTCCCTCGATGCAATGCCGGGTAAGCAAATGAGTATTGATGCCGACTTACGGGCAGGGGTGATTGATGAATCGACGGTAAAAGAGCGGCGCGGCGACTTAGAAAAAGAGAGTCAATTATTTGGTTCTTTTGATGGTGCAATGAAGTTTATTAAAGGGGATGCGATTGCAGGGATTGTCATTATTTTTGTCAATCTGATCGGGGGAATTTCTGTGGGTGTTGCACAGCAGGGCATGGATATGTCATCGGCTCTGAATACATTCTCACTCTTAACCATCGGTGATGGTTTGGTGGCACAGATCCCAGCACTGCTTATCTCTATTAGTGCAGGCTTTATTGTGACTCGCGTTGGAGGCAATGATAAAAACTTAGGTCAAAATATCGTTTCTGAGTTATTTGCGAATAATTTTACGATTCTTATTACTGCCTTCATCGTTTTATTTATGGGGTTCCTGCCGGGTTTCCCTACCGCTATTTTTCTCTTTTTAGCCTCTTTGCTATCAGTACTATTTTTTGTTCGTTTTTGGAAAACGCGTAAAGAGAAGAATAAGCAGATATCACAAACTGAGCAGGTGAGTGTCGATTCGGAAGTCACCGAAGGGGAAACACAAAGGGAAAATAGCCGTTTTGAGCCTGAATATATTCCTGAAACCTTGCCGATTATTATTTCGGTTAATCAGCAATATAAAAAACAGCTCGAAGAAAAAAACTTTTTGTTTCGTATGAAAAAGGATGTGTTTGTTCGTTATGGTTACCGGATACCCGATATTGCCATTAATTATTCACCTATCGTTCCAGATAACAAAATCATCATTTTAATTAATGAAGTTAAAGCAGGTGAATACGATATCTGTTTCGGTGGATTTCGCTTATTAACCATGAGTGATGAATTGGAATATTTAGGCATAACGCTGACTCATTTTACTGATGAGTATGGCGCAATTAGCTCTTGGTGTGGCAAGCAAGATCACGAACATATAGAACAGCTTGGTTTGATGGTGCGCGATGATGTGACCGAAATGATTGATTGCGTTAGTACACTATTGCTGCGTCATATTAATGAGTTTTTTGGGATCCAAGAAACGAAAAACTTACTAGATGATTTAGAAGGCAAATACCCTGAGCTATTAAAAGAGTGCTATCGACACGCGACGGTGCAAAAGGTGACAGAGGTTTTCCAGCGTTTATTAATGGAGAAAATCTCAGTGCGTAATATGAAACTCATTATTGAAACTCTCGTGCAATGGGTGCCAAGAGAGAAAGATAGCTTAATGCTCGTTGAACATGTCAGAACCTCAATGGCGCGCTATATATCTTCACGTTTTGCCATTGATGGCCGCTTAAATGTGCTTATGGTGAATTCTGTTTTTGAAGACACCATTCGCCAAGGCATTCGTCAATCTTCTGGGGGAGTCTATTTGCATTTAGAACCAGAAAAGACCAATGAATTAATTCAAGCTGCCGAGCTAGCCCTCGAAAATAGCCATTTATCTATTCGAGATATTAATGTGCTGGTGCCGGTCGATATACGTCGTTTTGTGAAAAAAATCCTTGAAGGACGCTTTCCTGAATTAGAGGTGCTCTCATTTAATGAGGTATCTGAAATGGTGAAAGTGAATATTATTAAGACAATATAAGGAAATTTCTTATGAAATACCGCTTTGTAGAAGCATTAAATACATTTTTAAATTCAATGGGCCGTAGTGATCTAATTAATCCACAACTCGACTGTCATTCAAATATTCAATTAGAAATGAATGACTCGCCAGCGATTAATATCGATCTTTCTGGTGATGATTTAATTATTTGGTGTCACCTTGCTGAATATAGTCCCGCAAAATTTGATTCAATGGCGCATATGCTACTGAGCATGATCGTGGAATATTCACCTCGCAATTTTCAATTGGGGCAACCGGCATTGAATCTTATTGATAATAGCTTGGTGCTTTCGGCTGTGATGAAAGAGTCAGCCTTAAACGATACTCAACAATTTGCTGACAGCTTTGAAGAGTTCTTTGAGCGTAGTAATCAATTCCAAACAGTATTAGCTAATTAAATCATGAAGCTTTTTGATTCTTGCGCGCACCCTGCGCGCATTCATGGCTGTTTAATGGAAGCCCCTTTGCAGGGAGTTTTTATTGGTGAGATCTGTGTTGTTGAACGCTCGATAACGTCAAAAGAGCGCATAGCAAAAGCACAAGTCGTGGGGTTTAAAGAGGGCTTAACTGTGCTCAGCTTAATTGGTCGAGCACAAGGGTTAACGCGTGATGTGGTGATCCGCCCAACGGGCCTACCTTTCGTGTTTGAAATGCATGAGCAGCTTGCCGGTAAAATTTTTGATGCGGCGGGTGAGCAGGTTGGTGTGCTCGGTCATACTGCCGAAACAGCGTTCTGCCCTGACTCAAGACTAATGCGTATTGATAGTCCACCCGCGAGCGTGACATCTCGGCGTCCGATTGATGAACCACTTATCACCGGTATCCGTGCGATAGATGGCTTATTAACCTGTGGTCTTGGGCAGCGTATTGGTATTTTCGCTGCGGCAGGAAGCGGCAAAACTTCATTAATGAATATGATTATTAACCACGCGAAGGCGGATATCCATGTTGTTGCTTTAATCGGTGAGCGTGGCCGAGAGGTCATTGAATTTATTGAGGAGTTACAAGCCTCTCCTCATGCAGCCCAAACGGTGCTTATTTATGCCACTTCCGATAGCCCACCGATAGAGCGGTGTAATGCGGCGTTGCTTGCTACGACAATCGCGGAATATTTCCGTGACCGTAATCGACATGTCTTGTTATTTGTTGATTCAATGACACGTTACGCCAGAGCATTACGTGATGTTGCTTTGGCGGCGGGGGAACTTCCAGCAAGACGAGGCTACCCAGCGTCGGTGTTTGAGCAACTGCCTATGTTGCTTGAGCGCCCAGGTCGTATGCAGCAAGGCTCAATTACCGCCTTTTATACCGTATTGCTAGAAAGTGAAGAAGAGTCAGACCCTATTGGTGATGAAATTCGCTCGATTCTTGATGGGCATATTTATCTTAGCCATAAGTTGGCGGGAAAGGGGCATTACCCAGCGATTGATATTTTGCACAGCATTAGTCGTGTATTCCAAAAAGTCACGACGGATACACATCGCCAAGCCGCAACAAAAGTGCGTGATCGTCTATCTAGGCTAGAACAAATTCAGCTGTATTTGGAGCTTGGCGAATACCAACGTGGGGAAAGTGAAGACAACGACAATGCTTTGGATAAAAAAGAAGATATTGAACAGTTCTTGCAACAAAAGATGGATGAAGCTGAGCATTTCGAAACTGTATTAAACCGCCTCGACTATTTGGCTTCCTGATGATTAAAAGTCTTCTTACGTTAACGGAAAGACGCCTTGATCGCGCTAAACAGGAACAATGGCAAGTGCAGTCAGCAATCCGTGCGCTACAACAACAATTAACGGATATTCAATCGCGTATTGCGATATTGACGACACAAATCGCGTTATATGAGCAATCCGCCGAACTGAGCAAAATGGCTTTTTGGGAGAGCCAAAGGCTGAAAGCCGCTTTGCTCGCGGAAATTGCTCATCTTCAATACCAAACGGAGTCAATTAATACGGAAATGACTCGGTATGAGCAATCACGAAAAAATATTGTTGTGCGTATGTTTGCGTTACGTAACAAGTGCGAGAAATTCCAAAATTATCTCAAGCAGCAACACCGTGCTCGGCGTTTAAAATCGGAACGTCAGCAACAAAATGAAATTGAGGAGTTGTCCGCCTATGGCAACAGTAAAACTGGCGTTGAATGAACTGAGTACTAGGGTAGCGGAAAACCATGCTGCCTTCCCATTAGCAAAAGGTAAACAACCCGATAGCAAGTCGCTAATTAAACAGCGTATGGCGGAGGTCGCTTCGAAGAAAGCACAAACGTCGCCACCACAAAAACGACGCAAGAAAGAAATGGAAGACAGCTTAGCGCTATTATTGGCGCAGTTACCTGTGCACCTACGCCATACTGAAACGGCGGAAAAAATGATGGCATTTTGCCAATTGGGTATCAATGCAACGGCGGGTGTGAAAGCCGCCCAATCACACCGTGAATTACCTGTGATAGAAGCATCGCTGTCACATAGGGCGCTACCGATGACAGAAATATCGTCGGACAGTGAGGGTGATTCGACCGATAAAGCGCTTATTGATGCGCCATTAGTTCCTAATCATGTTGCGATTGGGCAAGGTGTTATCGGGAAAACTCACTGGCAACAAGAGAGCAATCGGTTATCAAATACTGCTGAAACGGTCTCTGTAGAAACCAATGCAAATTTATCTATCTCTGCAAATACAAATAAAAATGTGGTGAGACATCAAGCGTCAATAACAGCTTTAGCGCCTCAGCCAAAAAAATGGCAAGGAGCAGAGCACAATAAGCACGCATTGCCGCCATCAACGCAGATTAAACATCGTGAAGTAGAGCAAAATGATTTGCATATTCACCATGAAACCCATCATGAAATGCCAATACCGCTAGGCGTAAAAACAACGTCAGTTACTCGAGAGGCGATGTCTGTATCCCCCCTCTCTTTCCAAGCGCCAGCGCTATCTCTGCCTACGCATGAAAGCCGGATTTTGCCTCAATCCGAAATAACCGCACGACCAATGTCACCGTCACCATCTGTGGCTTCTATTTCAGTGGCAGATCAGGGGCAGTACAGTACGCCCTCCTCATTGCCGCTTGTTCAGCCAACGCAATCACAAAAAATAGATGAAGGCGATACAGTGCCTGAGATTAGCCAGCCATATCCGCAATTGGAAATCGATGACTCCCCTGATTGGGTGATACCACCATTAGCCACTACGACTTGCAATGAAAAGGGGCAAATAGCTCCGATGGTGCAATCTCGTCAACCCACAAATAAAGCAAATTCCACCCTAGATATGGGCACAGAAGCGATGGCGGCAGCGACAGAGAATAAAGTGACACAAATTGAAGGAAGCCGCCTCACTTATACCTTTAATCAATGGCAGAACAGCCCTTCGGTGACATTTGAGTTAGCCACTAGAGGCAGTGAACTATTGGCTACCACCACTAGCCCGGAAGTTCATCGTGCGTTACATGAAAATCAGCACCTTTTACGCAGCGATCATCCGTTATCAATTCGTGATGAAGAGTCGCGTCATGAGCGACAACGCCAACAAAGGCAACAACAGTCTGAGCAAGAAGATCATTAATCATGTTGAATATTCGCCGTATTAGCCAGCGAGCACTCCAAGTACGCGCTTGGCAGCAATGTTACCAACCTGATTTGGAAACCGTCTCCCCCAGACAGGGGGAGCGCTATTTCCAACTGACGTTAATCAGTCACACGGAAAAAGTACCAGCACTGGTCAATGTGGAACGTTGGTGTCACCACCATTGGCCCGCTTTCACGCATTATGCTTGGAATAGCATTGATGAGGATAACTTAATCAGTCTATTTACGACTGAAAATCGTGGAATGCGCTTTTTCTCCGAGCATTTCCGTTGTGGTTCACTCGAAATTATTGATGATAGCCCTGCAAAGCCTTGGTTGTGTGTGCAAGAGCCGGCTTTGGGCCAGGTGTTGTTACCTTCATCAATAGAAGGGCTAGCAAAACAATCAAAACAACAATTTGCGTTGCATAAGCTTAAGTTACAAGCGGATTGGGTATTGGGCTATAGCTATATTAGCGCAAAACTTCTGCAATCTATCCAGTTGCATGATGTGTTTTGTATTCAGCAATTACTGCTGAATATGTCAATCGCAGGGCGCCCTTTTGCCCGTTTTCAAAAACAACAAGAAGGTCAATTTATGATTGAAGAGACGATCGCCCCTATTGCCGATGAGAGTGCGTTATTACAAGAAGAAACCTTTTCAGATGAGGTTGTGAAACCATTCGATGTGAATGCGATGACAATCAAATTAACGTTTGTACTTGGTCAGACTGAAATTACGCTGAATGAGTTAGCCGATATTCAGCCGGGAGCCGTATATTCGATTGGTGAAAATAAAGAGCGTGAAGTCAAAGTGTATGCCAATAAGCAGCTCATTGCTGAGGGAGAGCTGATTTATATCGGTGAGAGTGACGAGTTAGGCTTAGAAATTACTCGTCTTGCTCATCTGGGTGATAAAAGGCCATAACATGTCCATTGTATCCAACGAAATACCCATGTTGGCACTGGTTTCACTGGCCACATTACTGCCGTTTATTATTGCGGCAGGCACCTGTTATTTAAAAATATCGATCGTATTAATCATGGTACGTAATGCCATGGGGGTTCAACAGGTTCCCTCAACCATGGCTTTAAATGGCATCGCGATGTTGTTATCCCTTTTTGTCATGATGCCAGTGGTACAAGACATTAGCCATTATATGCGTGAAGAGAAGGTGGATTTTGGCAATGTGGAATCGGTCGATAATTTTGTTGATGGCGGCTTAGGGCGCTATAAGGCCTATTTACAAAAATATTCTGATCCTGAACTGGTGCAATTTTTCGAATCAGTACAACAGCAGCGAAATGAAGAGCCAATGGATGCCGAAGCGCATTCAGCCACACTATTTTCACTATTACCTGCCTATGCACTAAGTGAAGTTAAGTCAGCATTCGAAATTGGTTTTTATATCTATTTACCCTTTGTTGTGATTGATCTGGTGATATCTAGCATTCTGTTAGCTCTCGGTATGATGATGATGAGCCCAGTCACTATTTCGGTGCCAGTTAAATTGATCCTGTTTGTCGCTATTGATGGATGGTCACTGATTTCGAAAGGGTTAGTGATGCAATATCTTGAATTGGCACAGCAATAACAAGGATACGATGAATGGATGAGATTATTTATAGCAGCAATAAAGCAATGTTATTGATTGTTATGTTATCCGCTATCCCTGTTATTGTGGCGACAGTGGTTGGGTTGCTGGTGGGATTAATCCAAACGGTTACGCAATTACAGGAGCAGACGCTTCCTTTTGGGATTAAATTGCTGGCGGTGTTTGGCTCGTTATTTATGATTTCAGGCTGGCTGGCAGATAAAGTGATGAATTATGCGTTAGAAGTGTTAACGACAGCCATTCCAGCAATAGGGCTTTTGGGATGAATCAAGAGATACTGTCTTTTTATTCGTCCATGTATTTTACCTTTCAGGAAGGGTTAATCACATTAGCTATCGCTTGGGTACGTATTGCTCCAACACTCTTCTTTTTACCTTTTTTGAGTAACAAGTTACTCAGTAGCGGTATGATTAAAAACTGTGTGACTGTCTATATTGTATTAGGACTCTGGCCACTACTATCGACTCATAATCTTCAAGAAGAGCGTGTTGGTTTTATGGAAATAGTGCTGTATGAATTAGCGGTAGGGTTAATCACGGCACTTATTTTAGCTTTACCGTTTATGATAGCGAATATTATCGGTGAGCTGATTGATACTCAGCGTGGTGAAACAATTAGCAGTATTGTGGATCCTGCCAGTGGCAGTGAAGCGTCCGAACTTGCGGTCTTTATTAGTTATATCGTGTGTATGGTCTTTTTATCGCAAGGTGGCATGCTATTATTAGTTAAAACATTTGCACAAAGTTATCAGCTATTACCGTTTGCGGCAGGTTTTTCCCAATTTAATAGTTTGCCATTAGGGGAATGGATGAACCAAATGGTGGTAAAAGCGATTATATTGGCGGCACCTATTCTCATTACCCTATTTATTAGTGAAGCTGCATTGGGGTTATATTCACGTTTTTGCCCACAGTTAAATGCGTTTTCTTTATCTTTAACCATTAAGTCAATTATCGCATTTGCTGTTTTTTTGCTCTATTTTCAGAATGAAGTGCCTGATATCTTGGTTAATATGATTTCAACCTCTCCATTACATGACATCTTTATATTATCGGACCCAGCATAGAGCACATATAAAATGGCAGAGAAAACCGAAAAACCTACCGAGAAAAAAATTAAAGATTCTGCTAAAAAAGGGCAAAGCTTTAAAAGTAAAGACAGTGTTGCGGCATTAGTGTTAGTCGTTAGCGTTTATGTAATCACAGGAACAACCAGTTTATTTGAAATAGCTGGATTGATGAAACGTATTTTGTTATCACCTTATAATATTAATATCAATATATTATTAAGGGAGTTTATTGGTGCTTTTCTAAAAATAGTTATTCCTGTACTACTCGCCTGTTTTATTTCAGGAGCGATACTTTCTTTATTACAAAGTCGTTTCCGCTTAGCAACAGAAGCCATTAAAATTGATTTTTCAAAGCTCAATCCAATTTCAGGGATTAAGAAAATATTTTCACTGAATTCTCTTAAGGAATTAATTAAAGCATTTCTTTATCTGATCGTATTTTCTATCTCGGCCATGGTATTTTTTATTCTTTGGCGGCATGACATTTTCTTGCTGTATCGTAGCACGATAAATGGAGTGATTTATCAATGGGTGGGGCTGTGCGCTACCTTTGTTGTCGTTTTTTTAGCCGTTGCGTTATTTATCATCTTAGTGGATGTGGTCACAGAATTCTTCTTGTTTATTAAGGGATTAAAAATGGAAAAACAGGAAGTGAAAAAAGAGTATAAAGATAATGAAGGGGATCCTCACTTAAAAAGCGCTCGTAAAGGGCTGCATCAGGAAATATTGTCGGAAGAGGTGAAATCCAATGTGCGTAACTCGACTTTTGTGATGGCAAACCCGACGCATATTGCAATGTTAATTTATTATAATAATGATATTGCGCCATTACCTTTTTTATTATTTAAAAGCCATGGATTACAGGCAAAAATGATTGTTCGATATGCCGAGCAACAAGGCGTTCCTGTTGTCCGTGATATTCCATTAGCTAGAAAAATATGGCGCTATTATCGGAAAGATAGTTTTATTGATGAGCATGGTTTGCAGGATGTAATGCGGATCATCAATTGGTTAATTCGCATTGAATTAGAAAAGATGGGAATAGATCTCGATGAAGAATCAATGAAACTAATAAATGAGAGAAAAATCATTCAGGAAGATAAAGACAGTTAAATTAACCATTTGTCGATAATATCGTTTTTTATAAGAAAATTCAGTTTTGAATAATTATGATGCAATTATTAATGATATTGCGTCATATATCCTACATTTTTATAAGGTGAATATATGAGTAACAAAGAAAAACAGTCTATAGATATGGATGAATTGCTTAATGATGTTACGTCGGCATTAATGTCTGGGGCAACTTATAAAGATATTCATGGTATTTCACAAGAGATGATGGATGGCATCTATGCCTACGCTTATGAGTTTTATCAACAAGGAAAATTAAAAGAAGCAGAAACCTTTTTTCGCTTTTTGAGTATTTATGATTTTTATAATACCGACTATGTGATGGGACTTGCCGCTGTTTACCAATTAACTAAACGTTATGAAAAGGCCGCTGAACTTTATGCATTAGCTTTTGTATTGGCTAAGGATGACTATCGTCCTTTATTTCATGCTGGCCAATGTAATTTGATGCTTAAAAAAAGCAGTGCAGCACTGCACTGTTTCGAAAGTGTTTGTAATAGCAGTACCGATAGTGAGTTAAAAGCCAAATCTCAGGCTTACCTTAATGCATTGAAAAAGAATCTTGAAAAGACTGATTCAGTGCAGAAAGACTCTTCAATAAAGTAGAGGAAACAATATGGCAGCAATCACCAATATAACATCTGATAGGATAGGCCTAGTCAAAGCCTTTCAGCAAGGTGTTAATCCATTAGAAATGGGGGATAACATCGCCAAAGCGATGTTAAGTATGGAGACCGCATGCGAAGAATTAACATCAAATGAACAAGTGAAACGCAGTAAATTAGAAAGCCAGCCGCAACTGCAAGAGCCGAAAAAAGGCGTGAATGCAAGAGTGTCAATGATGGAGGCTTTCTCATCGATACGTAAGATATTAGGTGAAAATAATATCAATGAATTACGTAATCAACTGCATCAGTTAAATATTGAATCCGATGCGCTGAGGCAACATGGTGATGCGTTATTAGATTCATTTGCTAAAAATACAGAAAAACTACAGCAAGCTGAAAAAGATGTGAATGCTATTCGCGTTGACCATACTAATACCAAAAATGAGTTAGAGGAGCTAACGAAAACACAGACCCAGCAGCAGAATCGACTGAATGAAAATAAGCAGGCGTTAGCCAGTAAAACCAACGCACTCGATTTTGCTAAAGCGAGTTTAAGTGGGATACCAAAACCCCCTAAAACAGCCGATGACAAGCAAGATGCGCAAAAACTGACTCAGTTAATTGAACAGCTAACAACGGAAGTGAATGAGCTTAAACAGCAGGGGGGGCAATTAACGGCTCAGCTTGCACAAAGTAATACCCAACTTGCTGATTTAGAATTAAAACTATCTACGATTGAAAGCAATCTTAAGACAGCGTATTCGACAATAGCAGAACTCACTGTGGCTGCTAATAGTGATCGCGACGTTTTAAATAAATTTATCCAAAATGCACCGCGCCCTGTCGAAGTCGACGGCGAAAAATGGGAAAACACGCTTGCTCTATTGACCATGTTAACCGCATCGCTGAAAAAAGCGATGAATGAAGACTCTATCCGCAATATGAAAGAGCAAGAAGAGGTGATGGCTAAGATCAGCGAAGCCTCTCGTAAAGATTCAGAGAAAAAAGCCAAAGAAGCCGAAGAGGCTCAGCGTAAAGCAGATGCTGCCAATAAAGCCGCATCGTGCGCCAGTAAGATTTTTAGCTACGTCATGTTAGCGGTTTCTGTTATTGCGACAGTCGCAACATTCGGCGCGGCTGCACCATTAACCCTTGCCGTTGCCGCAATCGGTATCGCCATTTCTGTCACTGATATCGTGTTGGAAGAGACGGGTAATGCAAGTTTAATGCAGATGTTAGCGACGGAAATTTCAAATGTTGTCACGGATATGTTGATATCGTTTGGGATGTCTGCCGAAGAGGCGAAAAAGATTGGTAGCATTGTTGGCATGGTTGTCGCAGCCGTTGCTTTTCTGGCGCTCTCTTTGGTTTCTATGTCCTCTTTTGTGAAAAACATCGCCAATACCGTAAAAACGGTCGTCAAAATTGCGGCCAATACGCTGAAAACTGTCGTGAAAAGCACATTAAAGGCGATGGCAAATACGATCGTCAATCTCGTTAAAAACCTGCTCAGTAAAATTAAAACGTTAGGCAAAGCCGCGGATGACATGGTGGTATTAACGAAATTTACTAAATTAGCCGATGCGGCGGAAGAGTTACAAAGTACCGTTAAAACAGCCAATCAGGTCGTGAAGAAGGCTCGTGATATTAAAAATATCGCAAAAGCCGTTGATAGGACGCATGAGCAGGCTGATAGCATCAAAGATACTGCAAAAGCGGTCGACAAGTTACATGAACAGGCAGACAGCGCTAAGCATGCAGTGAAAACGGTTAATCAGGTGAATGAACAAGCAGACGGTATTAAGGATGCCGTGAAAACCGTTGATAAGGTGCATCAGCAAGCAGATAGCATCCAAGATACGGTGAAAGTGGTCGATAAAGTCGCTGATCAGGTTGATGATGTTGCTGATATCGTTGATACAGGGAAAAAACTGGGCAAACAGAGCCTATTAGCGTCACGTGTCGAAGTTGGTGCGAAAGGGGCTGGCGTTGCAATGTCAGTGACAAGTGCGGTGACTGTTGGAGCATTACGCTTAGAAGGAGCTGCGCAACTACGAGAGCTTAAGACGTTATTCGCCAAAATGATGATGAATGATGAAATCATTAAAGTCCTCGATGAGTTGCTTGAGTCTCTGATTAAGATGCTGTCAAAACAATATGAGGTGTTTAATAACCTATTTACTGACACGCTGACCTCATTGAAACAATCAAATGAGCGTAAAGCCAATTCAATCAATCTCTCTAATTATGCCTAATTTTCATTAAGGAACTCTATTATGACGACTATTTCCTCACCAATGCCGTTTTCTATTCCAACCCAAAAGTTAGGCAATCTTGAGGGGCTGACTACTTTAACCGGTAGCGAAACTCAAACGATGTCAACGCAAGCACCAGGACAGCAAGTGTCCATCAAAGATGCTGTCGATATTACTGTGCCACGAACGCAAGATAAGCCGTTATTAAAGCTCCCTGAGCAAACGACGGTTAGTCCATCACTCCTGTTTGAAGTGAAAAACATGAACAAGGTCGAGCTTGAAGAGACCTCGAAAGTCATAGGTGGATTTTCATCGGCTTATGCAAACCTTCAGGAGCATATTGCCGTCACAGCAATCAAAGTTGAAAAAGCCGTCAGAGAAGTGATAACGGAAGAAAATAGCAAGTTGGAAAAAATGTTCCCAACAATCGCTAATTTGGACGAAAGCGAGATCAAGCAATTATCTCAAGGGGTTAATTTAATGCTGGCAGCCTCGGCAATTAAAGATGTGCAAGTGGCTCAAGCAAATAGTGAGGATGTAAAACCTGGTATTCAGTCACTTGACGCAATAAAAGAGAGCCAATTTATCGGCATTATGAGTAGCGATATTTTAATGGAGCTACGTAACCTACTGAGCCAGATTAAATCGATTATTAATACCGCTGATCGCCAACTACAAGCGGATTTTTTAAAGCTAAAAACGCAAATGGTGCAAAGTGCAGCAGATACAACGATTCAAGAGGGTAAAAAAGCATTTGAAGGAGCACTGATGGGATTTGCGGTTTCTCTGGGTGTAACACTTGCGGGGGCGGCATTACAAACTAAGCAATTAGTGAAACAAACCAAAGCTATTAATGTTCACGGTGTCGAAAGGCATAAATTATCTACTCAAGCACAATCAGAGATTGAAAGCAGTCGCCCATATATGAAAAAAACGGGAAATAAAGCGCTTGAACAACAAAACGAGTTACATGTTACTAACGTTCAAGATAAGGTTAAAGGATTGCAGTTAAAAGCGGAGCGGGAGCAACTGCAACTCGATCGAATTACCAACCAGACCCAAAAGAAATCGAGCATTATTGAAACAATGACTCGTTTATCCGATAACGCAGGTCAATTGGTAACTTCTGCGCTTAATATAGAGGTGAAAGCACTAGAAGCCCAAAAAATGGTGCTACAAGATATTGGTGATACTGCACGTGCTATAGCAAGTGATAAAGAAAAACAGATTGATACTGTTCTGGATTTGATGAAAAAAGTCTTTGATATTTTAAAAGAAATTATTGAGGGGCAAATCCGTACATTCCAAGCTGTTGCAACCAGAGGTTAGAGTATGAACGGAGTTAATATTGTTATCCAACCATCAGCTCTTGCTTCGATGACACCATCATCAGCGACAATAACTCATGATGATAGCGTGGTATCTCCACTGAATTTACAGGGGACATTTGTCCCCGATTTAGAACTCCCTATAGAGGAACGAGCTGAAAAAATCCTGCAGCAATATGGTGTTGACTATCCTGAAAAAAAGAATTACCTGATTTCTAATAATATGCAAGACCATGAGCAAATCTTGGCACTAACGAGACTTGCACAATTTGAATTTAAAGATTCAATGGATAAAACCAGTAATCTTATTGCCTCAATGTCGGCGGAAATTACAAAAACTGAGGATGGCCGATCGCACATTAAAAGTATCAAGGGGTTAATTGATAATATTAACACTAACTACCAAAAAAGCTTTGGTGAAATAACTAAAGAGGCGACGAAATATATGGAAACGCTTAATAAAGCATTAGGCTTATTGAGTACTTATATTTCAGCAGGAAAAGATGGTAAGATACACTTTAATAGGTCAGAGTTTGACAATCAATTTATGATAGCTCTAAAGGGTTATGTTATACCGAAAACCGGTACGGCATGGGATGCTTGGAGAGAGCCAGTTATTGATGATGATAGAATAAGCGATTTTATTAATGATATCGCTTCTATATCTTTTAAAGAGGGGGTGACAAGATCTACTATAGAGGGGGTGGCAAGTTTTTTTAAGAAAAAATTAGAAGGGCAAGGTTTTATTGTGAAAGAAACAGATGGAAAAATTAAAATTTACCCTGATTTTAATGTTGTCAAGGAAATAAAAAAAATAGTTGATGGTGTTAAATTAAATGAGGATGGTGACCTAATTTCCCAAGCGTTCCAAAGTATGCAAACGGCGATTGATAGTAAAAAAAATTCAGTGAATAATAGTGTATCCCGTTTATTAGAAGCTTTCCGTCAAGATAATAGCCATTTTGAAACTTTAACTCAATTATTAATTCAGTTATTAAAAGACCTATTTCAATATAATGCAGGTTTTGCTAATACATAACTGTTTAAAGACAATGTATCTTAATAGAGTGGGGTTTAAATACCCTGCTCTATTCTATTGTATCGAAATGGCTAATTATATTTATATAATTAAAAGGAGTTTCTATGCCAACAATCTCTCCCTCTACAACTATGCGAAGCACCGTTGAGCATAGGAGTAATATTCAGGCTAATGAATCCACTCATACATTGTTAAATGTTATGAATGGAGCTTTAAATATCGGTGATAGTAGCCCTATACAAATGGGAAAAAGAATCAATTTTTTTGCAAGTAGTAAAGTTCTACATCGTGAGCTTGATAGTGCTAAAGCAAATAACTTATTTACATTATTAAAAAACTCATCAGACAATTTAGTAGCAAAATATCATCTGACACCTGATATGATTGTAAATGTTCTAAGAGAAGACAAGAATAATATCAATGCAGTGTTAACTTCCTTTTCATTATTAAGCAAAGATGAAATTCCTTCTTCCGTATTAAATAGTCTTGCCAAAAATATTGCGGTGATGTCTAAGTCCTCAGCGGAAGTATCAAGTAAAACTTTAAGTAGCGAATTATTCAATTTATTACCTAAATTTGAAAGCAAACTGCAAACACGGTTTTTATCGGAATATGTTACGCCTGCGATTAAAGCTAAATTAAATGAAACTTATACTGATAGTCAATTGAAGCAGATGGCAGGTCTTGACTCTGCTCAACAGATTGATGATACAACACTGGTTAATCATTTTTTAAATCCAACGTTAGTACAGGAAAAACTAACAGGATTTGAGCGTGGGGTTAAGTCGAGCCAAGAGTTAAAATCTTGGAGTAATAAGAATTATAGATTGAATCAATGTTTTCAAAATTTAGAGGAACACATTGAAATTATTCTTGTAAATAAGTTGAGTGTACCGAGTGCAGATCATGCTCCTGTACAGATGAAACCAAAAGCAACAAGACAAGAACAGCCAACTTTATTGACCAATCCACAACAGTCAGATGATGTGGATGGTGTGCCATATCAAACCAGTAGCCAAACGTCAGCGCCGATTATCAATAATTATTATATAACTAATAATTATGCTTGCCCTCACTGTATTTGTAAGGTGTCCGATACACCGAGTCGTTATGGTAGTGTGGCAACGACGGTAAATATTGACAGCGCGGCCTCTTTTCAGGCGGCGCCGAGTAAGACGATAGCGCAAAAAACCGCGACACCAGCGGCGGAAACCCCAACAACCTACCGAACTGAATTGCATGTTCAGCTCAGCGGTGACGGGAAAATTGTAAAACAGGATAGCCCGACACCGCCAAATAACGCCACTCAAGTTGATGATAGCGCCTCTCACCAGCCAGCGTTAAAAGATAAATCGAGTGGTGAAACATCAGAGAGCACTGAGCCACAAACAGGGGTCAATGAGGCGATTCTGCTGCAATCCAATCAAGAAAAAGAGGCTCCTGAACTTCCTCCTCGCCATCAAATGGGGGGGTATACACGCACAATGGATGGTAAATGGTTACCAAATACACAACAAACTGCCCCATTTGTGATCACCAGCGGGGGATTTAACCAAAGCACAAACCCTGTAGGCAGGTTGCAGTATAGCGCGAGTGATTCCAAGGTTGAGAGTGCAAAACCGACCGATCAACAGCTCATTGCAGCACAACGACAAAGAGCAGTAGATGGAATCGACTCTCAGTCGTTAGAAGAGCAAGTGACTCAACAGACAGATCATCTGTTTGATGCTCAGATACAACCGAATAGCCATTCACATTTAGTGGATGCGGCAAAGCAAGTGGCAACTGAATTAAGCAATATGCTGGATGTGGCAAATCGCTCTGCCATGGTGCTGAAAGACACGTCATTAGCGGCTGAACAAGCTACGCGCCAGTTAGATACACAACAATCACTAGATGATAAAGAGAAACCGGCTGTTCAATCGAAAGCAAGTTTTCCGTTGAGCAGCCATGCAAGTGGGATTTATCACGCTAAGGTGGCACAGGTTGTGGAAGAGCAGCCAACGGCAACAGTCGTTATTGAAAAAGAGAGTGCCGAACCGGTTGGAGCACTGCCTATTCATGATACTGAAACCACGGAGAAAAAAGCAGATAGCGATGTGACGAAGAAAAATTATCGTTGGCAGGTGAATACGGATAATCGGATATATACGACGTCAGGTGGGCAGGCTAGAGATTTGTCACAGAAAAAACGTTATATCGGCGATGATCAGCGATTTAAATTAGGGAATAGGTCATGAGTACAGATAATTTAATTCATCAAACATGGCTGACGGAGCAAATAAAAGCGATCCGTGCCTATTCGGGGATCCATAAACCCATTACGATGGATTCGACCTTAATTTTAGATCTACATATTGATTCATTGGAAATGCTTGAGCTAATCACCGCCATTGAAGATTACACTGGCCAACGATTAAACGATAATATCTGGGTAAAATGGCATCGATTACAGGATATTGTTGATTACCTTTCTCAAACGAAGACCTGAAATTATTTTTACATCATGACCTGATAACAAGGATGTTCAGGTCATATCCGTGGTAATCGTACTTGTTCTATATACAACATCTTTAACAGTAATTCTGTTTACTGCTTAATGTTAAATTCACATAATATTAGACCATCTGTTTATTCTATTAATACAAACGTCTTTGTGTTTATATTGAAAAATAGCCATCGACGAGTATTTTCTCAAAACAACATATCACAAAATAAATCTGATTTAGCCAGTTAAAGATAATCTCATGGCAAATCCAAAAACCAGTGGTACTTAGGCGAGCCATTAACAAAAGGCTCGTTAGCGTTATCGCTTAAAATCGGCATTGAGTCATCATAAAAAGATTTGTTTTTGGGTTGATTATGAAAAATTTGTTTTAAAAAAACAAAAAATAGAAAATGAAAAATAATGGGGTTAATTTGATAATTTTATTTATGTTCTTTTTACAACAATAAGTTATTAAAAATAAAATATATTTTATAAAATAAAAATTACATTAAATCATCATCTCATGAAATCGATCACAGAATGTACGATTCGTTAAATATATATTTCGAAACATTAATTTCACTATCTGGAGATGGGGATGAATGCGATTTCAGCGAGATATACGTTTATTCAACAAGTCGTTATTGAAGCCGGCAAATTAGCCGTATCTTACTATCATGACCGAAACCAATTAAATATTGAAAAGAAAAAAGAGGATGGGCAGGATTTAGTCACTATTGCGGATAAAAATACGGAACAATTTATTCGTGAGAAAATTCATCAGCAATACCCCCTCGATGCTCTATTTGGTGAAGAAGGGGGTTATACACAAGGCGCATCGCAATATACTTGGGTTGTTGATCCTATTGATGGCACAAGTGCATTTATTTTTGGATTGCCTTCTTGGTGTATTGCGATAGCCCTCTTGGATGAACAACAAAATACACAAATTGCGGTTGTGTATGATCCCGTACAGGAGGAGTTGTTTCATGCAATGGCGGGTCATGGCGCTTATTTAAACCAATCACCTATCCAAGTTAATGCTGTTCAATCCCTGAATAAAGGTTTATTTGGCGTTGGTATTTCAACGCGTCTATCGCCTGAATACATTATTCCTTTTCTCGATAAATTGCTCCACGCAAAAGGAATGTTTATACGCAATGGCTCTGCCGCATTAATGTTGGCTTATGTGGCGGCTGGGAAATTAATTGGTTATTACGAACCTCATTTAAATTCATGGGATTGCCTTGCGGGCTTATTGTTAATTCAAGAAGCTGGCGGTGTCATGAATAACTATAAAGAAAAGGACGATTTCTTGTTAAAAGGGAATTATGTGTTGGCATCTAGCCCTGGGGTATATCAGCAACTCGCCTCATTTAGAGATTAAAATAATAAAATTAGTAAAAGGTCAATAATATGAGTTCTAAATTTTCGTTTTTTGATATTAAAAGGCTACCGGCAGGAAAAATACCCCTCTCTGTACAACGTGATTTATGGTTAAGAAAGTTTATGGAGCCATTCATCGTGATGTGTTTGGCTTATACAGGGATCTATTTTCTTCGCTATAATTTCAAAGCAGCAACCCCATTTATTATTGAACAAACCAGTTTTACATTAAGTGATTTAGGCACAGTTGGCTTTGGGTTCTCTATTACATACAGTCTAGGCCGTGTATTACTCTCGTATTATATTGACGGTAAAAATACCAAGAAAATACTCAGTTTCTTATTAATGCTCTCGTGTGCCTCTTCATTTGCTATCGGGATGTTTTTACTTTCGTCAGGGCATTCTCTCGGGATCTTTATTTTCTTATGGGCGCTAACGGGTCTATTTCAAGCGCCGGGCGGCCCTTGCTCTAATTCAACCATAAACCGTTGGACGCCAAGAAAAAATCGAGGCCGTTTTATCTCTTGGTGGAATGCGTCACATAATATCGGGGCAATTTTAGCTGGGCCGATTGCATTATTTGGTATGGAATATGCCTTTAATGGCAATGTGGCAGGAATGTTTATTTTCCCAATTCTTTTTGCTGGGGTTATTGCTACATTTGGGATGTTTTTCGGTAAAGATGATCCGTCTGAGTTAGGGTGGAATACGCCAGAAGAGATTTTTGATGAACCAATCTCCAAAGATGATACCGCCGCGGAGAGTATGTCAAAATCTGAAATTTTTGTGAAATATGTGCTGAAAAATCCGGCGGTTTGGTTTTTATGTTTTGCCAACCTTTGTGTTTATACCATCCGTATTGGTGTTGATAACTGGAGTGTGGCATATGTCAAAATGGCGCTTGATTGGGATGATATTTCCGCGATAGGTACGATTACGGCATTAGAATTAGGCGGATTTCTAGGATCACTCACTTGGGGTTATGTGTCCGATAAAATGGGCGGTCGCCGCGCATTACTCGGTATGTTATGTATGATTTCAGTGATTTTCCCATTAATCGCTTATCAAAATATGTCCAGCGTATGGGGCATTTATATTGCATTGTTCTTTGAAGGATTCTTTATTTTTGGCCCTGTGATCTTAATCGGCATCTCTATCATTGGCTTTGCACCAAAATGTGCAACCGCGGTAGTGAACTCCATTCCAGGCTTCTTTGGTTATCTGTTTGGCGATGGAATGGCAAAAGTGTTAGTGTCTCGTATCGCTGATCCAACAGGGAAAGGTATCTCAGTGGGGGGCTTCACGTTTCATGGTTGGTCAGATACTTTCTATCTGTTATTTGCCGCAACCGCTGTAGGTATTGTGATGCTAGCGGTAGTCGCCTTCTATGAGGAGCGTAAAATTCGCCGTGACCGTAGCATCGGCCATTAAGTGATGTGTTTTCTACCCCATATACCTATGGGGTAGAGCATCATTCAATATTGAAGAAGCACTCATAGACATGTTGTAAATGGTTATGCATGCATTTGGCGGCTTCTTTAGGGTTTCTATCCAAAATTGCATTCACAATTAATTGATGGTCTTCATTCATGGTTTTGGGTAAATCAATATCCGCATAGTGTGACTCCATGCGAATAAAGCGTGTTGATTGTCGCATATCCCATAAGTGTTCCATCATGCTGTGTAATACTTCGTTGCCTGTCATTTCACTGATTAACAAATGGAAGCGTTTATCCTCGCGCAAAAAGTTTTCATCATTATCTTTTTGTTTGATGAGATCTTTCATAATCTCTTGTAATTCAGCACATTGTTCATCAGTTGCATTGCGGGCAGCAAGTTCTGCAATCATGGTTTCGAAAGATTGCCTCGCCTTCAATAAATCGCGTAAGCTAAATTCTGTTTCATCTTTTTCTGTTGCTGTACTGACCGCCTCTTTTTTGGGCTCAAACTGCGGTAACGGATTTGCCACATAGACCCCATTACCAACCCGAATTTCAATCCAACCCGTCATTTCCAGTGCAATAAAAGCTTCTCGGATGGATGATCGGCTGACTTCCATCTGTTTTGCCAGTTCTCGTTCAGAAGGCAACGGCTCTCCTGCGTTGAAATCGCCACGTTTTATACACTCAATAATAAGGTTTGAGATCTGGCGGTATAATCGTTCAACTTTCAGTGGGGCTAATGCCATGTTAATTCCTCGGTATGCTCATCCATATCGGCACATATCATACGCTTTAATCCTGATTGACTGCTAATCTGAATCACAAAAAAACAGATCTGTGAGCCATATCAAGTTAATTTTTTCTCAATTCAATAACTATAATACCGGCCTGACCACCTGACAATCAAGCCATCAGTCATTCAGGTCACATGACAACTATAATTACTTTTTGAGGATGTAACTATGCAGAGTTCAGCATCTGACATAACACCCGATAATATTGCAAAAACCGCCAGGATTAAGAAAATTCAACGGATCTCGTTACTGCTGCTGTTTCTAGCTGGGATCATTAACTTTCTTGACCGAGGCTCTCTTTCGGTCGCTAACGAAGCTATCCGAGCTGATTTAGGGCTTTCAGCAACTCAATTTGGTGTTTTGTTATCCGCTTTTTCATTATCTTACGGTATCTCACAGCTTCCTTCTGGTTTACTACTCGATAGGTTTGGCCCACGTATTGTGTTAGGAGCAGGATTAATTTTCTGGTCAACGATGCAAGGTATGGCAGGGTTGATCCAAAACTTCTGGCAATTTATTGCGCTGCGTATCGGCCTTGGGGTCGGCGAAGCTCCCTTTATGCCAAGTGGCGTTAAAGTGGTGAATGATTGGTTTAATGCCAAAGAGCGCGGCATTCCCATGGGGATATTCAACTCCTCGACCACAATTGGGCAGGCGTTTGCGCCACCTATCCTTGTGGCTCTCATGTTAGCGTTTGGCTGGCGAATGATGTTTATCATCATTGGTGTGGCTGGAATTTTAATCGGGGTGTGTTGGTATGCTTACTACCGTAACCGTGAATCATTAAAGCTCTCTGAAGAGGATTTGAAATATCTCAACTCAGGTCGTGAGGAGCAGCCAAAACAGAAAGTGACATTGAAAGAGTGGGGTGCTCTGTTTAAGAAACGTACAGTTTGGGGCATGATTTTGGGCTTCAGTGGCGTGAACTATACCGGCTGGTTATACCTTGCATGGTTACCAGGCTATTTACAGGCCGAACGTGGGTTGAGCTTGGCCAATACAGGGTGGGTCGCCGCTATTCCATTTTTATTCGGTTCGCTAGGGATGCTGGTCAATGGCATGGTGGCAGACCGACTGGCGAAAAAAGGTTATTCATTGATGAATAGCCGGAAAATCCTTATCTGCTTAGGGCTGATTTGCTCAGCGGCTTGCACTTTATTGGTCGTGCAATCGACATCTACCGCGATGGCAGTTGCTTTTATCAGCTTGGCGCTATTCTTTGTGCATTTTGCGGGCACTTCTTGCTGGGGACTCGTGCAAGTGGTGACACCAAGCAAAATGGTCGCTTCCGTAAGCAGTATTCAGAACTTTGGTAGCTTTGTTTTCGCATCATTCGCACCGATTGTTACAGGTTGGGTATTAGATACAACTGGTTCATTTAACTGGGCGCTCATTGTTTGCTCAATGGTGACCTTCGCGGGTGCATTAGCTTACTTCTTCATCGTTAAAACTCCGATTGAAGAAACCGTTACACAGTAATTTTTAGGGCACTTGTCTGTGCCCACATATTGAGGTGAGTAATATGGAACAAACATGGCGCTGGTATGGTCCTAACGACCCTGTTTCTTTGAGTGATATTCGCCAAGCAGGGGCGACAGGGGTGGTAACGGCTTTGCACCACATCCCAAATGGGCAAGTATGGACTATCGAAGAGATAGAAAAACGCAAGGCGGAAATCGAAGCTAAAGGCCTTGTCTGGTCAGTGGTAGAAAGTATTCCTGTTCATGAAGAGATCAAAACACATCGTGGTGATTATGAACAGCATATCGCTAATTACCAGCAATCGATTCGTAACCTCGCTGCATGCGGTATTGATACGGTGTGTTACAACTTTATGCCTGTACTGGATTGGACACGAACTGATTTGGAATACGAATTACCTGATGGTTCGAAGGCATTACGTTTTGATCAGATAGCATTTGCCGCTTTCGAACTGTATTTGTTACAGCGCGAGGGGGCTGAGCAAGATTACACGGCTGAAGAGCTTATTCAAGCCAAAGCTTATTATGAAGCAATGAGCCAAGCCGATAAGGATAAATTGGTTGGTAATATTATTGCGGGCCTGCCGGGAGCAGAAGAAGGCTATACCCTTGAACAATTCAAAGCACATTTACAAACTTATGCAGGCATTGATAAGGCTAAGTTGCGTGAGAATATGGCCTATTTTTTACGAGCCATTATCCCCGTAGCAGAAGAGGTTGGCGTGAAAATGGCCGTTCATCCTGACGATCCACCGCGGCCTATTTTAGGTTTACCGCGGATTGTTTCAACGATTGAAGATATGCAATGGCTAAAAGAGACGGTGGATAGCCTTCACAACGGTTTCACTATGTGTACAGGCTCTTACGGCGTGAGAAGCGATAATGATTTAGTCAAAATGATTGAGCAATTTGGTGATCGTATTCATTTTACACACTTGCGCTCGACGTGCCGTGAAGATAATCCAAAAACGTTCCATGAAGCAGCGCATTTAGGGGGCGATGTGGATATGTTTGCCGTGGTTAAAGCAATTTTGGCGGAAGAAGATCGTCGCCAAAAAGTCGGTAATATGCGGCGCATACCAATGCGTCCTGATCATGGGCATCAAATGTTGGATGATCTGCAAAAGAAAACAAATCCAGGTTATTCTGCGATTGGGCGTTTAAAAGGATTAGCGGAAGTTCGTGGTGTTGAATTGGCGATTAAACGAGTCTTTTTCCCTGATTTAAAATAATTCTGAGTACTAAGTGAGTTGGGTCTATCTAGGCCCAACTGGGTAATAAAGAGATTAAATTAGCCCTTCTTCCTGTAATGCGAGATGAAAGTGTTGCACTTCTTCCGGAGTGGCTTGAATTCTTTTTAATGATAAATCCAATATATAAGGAATGTTTTTTTGCGGTTCACAAACGGCTAAAGTATATTTTTTGCCATTTTCTTCGAAGACTATAGGGGATGTTTTTTTATTGCCTGAATAGCCAGTCGATATTTTTTTACCATCTAAATTGAATTTATAAGAAACCATCAATAGGCGGTTAGAATTAACAACTTTGGCAGGAACAGCGATAAGTTTTAGTGGCATTTTGCCGCTAGATAATAATACTTTTCTGATCTTATTGTTCGCTATGTAGCGGTAAATAATAAATACAAGGCTAAAAATTAATAATGCGATGATAATAATTGTAGTTACAAAGCGGAGCATCACATTTTCGACAGCCACATCAACCGTTAAGCGTGATAGATCATTGGCATCGGCGATTGGTTGCACGGCAACATTTCGTGAAGTTCCTAGGAAACCAAAGCTATGTGAAACAGTGTGGCCGCGGTATGTCACCTTAACATTACAATGGGTAATAACCATCAAACTTGATCTACAAGAGCCATTTATATTGGCATTAACAGGAACCGCATTTTGACCAATTTTATAGTCATACGCGATACCAGGTAATTGAAAAGCAACAAAAACGGTTAAACCGATAAGAACGAGAACAAGAAAAATTAAGCGTATTATGCCACCATCCCCTTTTAGTGGGGTTAACTGTAAGTCTCTTGTAGGAAATGCTTTTATTAATTTTTCAGGTAATTGAATATTATCTTGCATAGTAGTAGTGCTCATTGGAAATTAGAGGTATGAATTATAATAATTAAAAGAAACCTGATAATAGGATTACTACCAAAATAGTATTTTTGTGAGTACAAAAGGGATTGCAGATAGGATGAAATAATTTAGTGGCTAGATAAACAAGGGTATTCAATATCTGGTATCAGTTACACTACACATATTTAGCATAGCCGAAAGATAAATAAAAAATAGATTTAAAATAGGGTTAACATAATACAAGAATAAAAAGAGAGCCACATATACGAAACTCTCTTTTTAAGAGTAAAGATGATAGCATCTTAAATTAGCTTATTTGTTTTTTAATCGCGCCTGACGCTAAGCTCCCTTTGTGGAAACTGGCTTGCCTTGGCGAAATTCGGGCGACCGCCTCTGCGGAGCAGGATGCATCGACGAGTACAAAGCTGGCATCATCCCCAACTAATGGCCACACTTGTTTACCTTTGTCATCTAATGGCAACTTATTACCGGTGGCAATTGCCAGTGAACGTGATAGGGATAGTTCATCGGGGCGGGTATAGAGCTGGGCATATAAATTCGCTTTTTCTAACATATCACCGAGGCCAAATGGCGACCAATGATCAACCACGCTATCGGTTCCAGACATCACAAAGACACCGTTTTCATTGAGTGTTTTTAGTGGCATATGTAAGGTGCCAATAGGCACTGTGGTGGCGATAGTTATGTGTTGTTCGGCGAGTCGTTGTGCGGTTTCTTGTGCCTGCTCAGGTGTCAGTGTTGCAAGAGCAAAAGCATGGCTAATAGTCACTTTACCACGAAGAGTGCGGTTTTTATCGACGGTATCAATCATATAGTCGATAGCTGCGCGACCAGCTGGGCTTGTTTCATGCAAATGAATATCGACCCCTTTATTATAATCTAGCGCTATCTGGAACATGGTATCGAGCGATTTTTCCATTGCGCCATCAACGTTCGTGGGATCAAGTCCACCCACATAGTGCGCCCCTGCCTGCATTGCCTCTCGCATTAATGGCTCTGCTTTGGATAACAATAACCCATGTTGAGGAAAGGCAACAATTTCACAAGTTAGGTCTTGCTGGTGCTGATCAAGAACTTGAGTGAGCGCTTCAAGGTTCTTAAGACCGGAAACGGGTTCAATATTACAATGACTGCGGGCTATCGTTGATCCTTTGGATTGGATCAGTTTGATAAGCGCATGTGCGCGCTCTTGAGTATACGGCTGTAATTCCGGCAACAACTTTTGCTCAAGCGCTATCATATCAAGGATAGTTTTACCTTCTCGTGATTCGGGAGCTTGCCAAGGTCCACCATAAAAGGTTTTATCCAAGTGAATGTGCATATCACGAAAAGCGGGTAGCATGAGTTTACCATCTGCACTATAGGCTGCTAATTGCTTATCAATATGCTGTTTATTCGCGAGAAGTGCTGCAATTTTTCCATTTTTAATTTCAAGGGTGTGTAGGGCCGTTTTGGTGCCAATCACGCTCGCATCACGGTAACGAAAGCCTGTTTCCAGTAACACATCATCAAGATAGTAGTGATCATCTTTAATGGTGGTCGTGCTATTTAATGAGGTGGGGCCATTATCTGCGGCAGCAATACCGGATATCGCTCCAAATAGCGTGCAGGTGGCTGCCAGTTTTGCACTCGTTGAAAGAAACTCTCTTCTGTTGGATGGCATAAAAACTCCTTAATGAGAGGGTTGCAAGTTACTCGGCGTAACCTGCAATCGTGTGGGGCTAACCTTGAACAATGTGCGTGCCAGTTTCACCGCGTAAGGCTTGTGGCAATCTCTCAGGCGTTGTAATGATCACGCGTTTGCCACCATTGGCGAGAAATGACAGGCTAGCTTCAATTTTGGGTAACATACTTCCCGCTGGAAAATGCCCTTCACGCATATATTGCAGCATCTCTGTTGTTGTCGCCTCCCCAAGCGCTTGTTGCTCAGGTTTGCCAAAGTGAATACACACTTTCTCTACGCCAGTGGTGATAATCAAAATATCGGCTTTTAACTCTTTTGCTAGCAATGTGGTTGATAAATCTTTATCAATGACGGCGTCGACACTCTGGAAACCGCCATTCGTATTTTTAATAACAGGGATCCCCCCACCACCAGCCGCAATAACAACATAGTTATTTTCACTGAGCGTCCGAATAGCCGCTGATTCGATGACACTCTTAGGCGCCGGTGAGGCGACGACACGGCGGTAACCTCGGCCAGAATCTTCAACAAAATGCCAGTCGGGATTGGCTTTTTTTAACTTCTCAGCTTGTTCTAGGCTGAAAAATGCGCCGATAGGCTTGGTTGGTGAGTGGAAATTAGGATCATTTTTATCGACTTCAACTTGAGTCACAATGGTCACCGCTTGGCGGTGATGGCGTTTTGCCAAGGCGTTTGTCAGGGCTTGCTGGATCAAATAGCCAATACCACCTTGTGTATCAGCGACACAGTTTGCTAATGGTGTGAGTGGTAGCCCTTCAACGGTGTGAGCGATTTCGGCACGGCGTAAATCTAATCCCACTTGAGGGCCATTACCGTGAGTCAGAACAATATTGTAATTACCCTCAAGCATATCACAGACATGGGAAGCGACCTCTTGTACCGCTTTTTCTTGAGCTTCAATCGATTGGCCGTTGTTATCTTTGATAATACTGTTGCCCCCGATGGCAACAACCACGAGTTCTTTCATTGTTATTGTATCCTGATACAGAGTCTATAAGTCGATGTGCTCAGCACATCGACGATCGGAGGTTAATGGCATTACACTGATTTGCTGATTTTCTCAGCGGTTTCAGGTTGTTGCGCTTCTATTGATTTCCCTTTATCTAAGAAGTATTTCATCACAAATAAGCCCGACATCATGAGGTAAGCGTATACAAACATCAAGGCGGGTCCTTGTGCTATCCCTACCATCGGTGAGTGGATAATACCGAAGAATACCAGTAGCGCGCCTACGGCGGCTGTTATAGCCCCACGTAGTGGCTGATTGAGAATGGCAAAGATAGCGATACAGCCCCATAACATACTGGCTAATGGCGCACCATTCCCGAGATGGACTAAACCTTGGTAGTAAACACCTTTACTGAGTAAGACATCTGTGCCGATTTGTGCCGCAGAAGTTCCCGCCGCCCCCATCATGCTGTTCATCATGGTCAGTGCCCAGTTGGCAATCCAAGGGAACAGACAGATAAAGATGACAGGCACTTCCACTTTCGGTGTCTCTCGCACCACTTGGTTAGCAGTGACAACACCAATAAACACTAGGATAGGCACAATAGCCGTCATCGGAATTATGGCTAACATAAAAGCGCCTAGACCGAACAACGGTACGATGAACATGGTAATACCAGAGGCGAGTGTATAGCCGATACTGGCTCCCATAGCTTTCCAACCTGCATGACCCACATAGACAGTGACAGGGAATGGGTTACCCATAAAACAGCCTACAGTAGAGGATAATCCATTAGCTAACATCACTTTACGGGTATTGTATTCATCGCCAGCGGCATGGGCGCTTTCAATATTTTCAAGGTCGAAAATATAGTTTGCTAAGCCTAATGGTACGGCTGAAGCCAAGTAGGGTAAGGCATGTGGTAGACCCTGTAAGAAGCTATCAATATGAATACCGGGCGGGTTAAAGCCAAATGAAGCAACGGAGGCTTTAATGGCTTCAGGACTTTGTAAGCCAAAGACCCACGCCAGCACAGTTCCTGCAATAAGCAGTAATAACCCCGTTGGAATACGCGCAAAGATAGGTTTTTTACCAAACCAGTTGATAAAAATGAGCAGTAATACGATAAATGAAACGGTAGGCGCTTCAAAAGCCTGTAACATCGGGTTCATTGCCAGTAATAGCAAACCTAGCCCAGAGAGACAGGAGAGCAATACGGTGCGAGGGATCATTTTACGGATAGTTTCGCCGAGGAATGAGCCACCGACAAGGATCATCGATTCTACAAAACACCAAACCAGTGCGATTTGAATCGCAAACTCGGCATTTTGAGTCGTTTGGTAAACAGGCATGATGACCAAAAAGGTCACGGTAAAGATAGAGGGAGCGCTTGGGCCGGAAGGCAGTGCGGTGACATCATCGCGCCCAGTCTGTTTGGCGAGTTGCTGACCAAAATAGGCATAGCTGATACTCGCTAGCAATACGGCAAAACCAAATGCAGGTGCAATACGTCCATAAACAAGATCTTTAGGGATGCCGACGACAAAGATCAGTAATCCCATCATAGTGAGCAGATTGGTTAAGTTATTGGTCATCAGCCCGAAGTAGGCCGCCCAGTCACCACGTTTCCACTTTAGTTTCGTTACACTCATGGAATGTATCCTTCAAAGAAGAGACTGCGGGGGCAGTCATGATTAAAAACCCTATTGCTCAGGTGAATCACAGCGTATTATTAATTGCCCAACCGAAGTTGGGCTTATTATCGGCGACTAGGCGTATTTTTCGGCGTAAGCCAACATAGCTTTTTCAAAGCAGTCGAACGGGGGATGCACAATACCAGCCCCGATCATACCGATACCTGCGTCTTTGTGGGCGATGGCCGTATTGATGACCGGAAGGATACCGCTGGCGGCAACCTTGGTAATATCAATGGCTGTGGGGATCCCCATAAAACCTAACAGCGGGATCGTGACGTTAGGGTTTTCACCTAATGTGATCTCTCGCATTTGACGTGAGAAATCGATGGCCTCTTCAACGGTTCCTCCGACCAAAGCGACAATGGCAGGAGCGGTTGCCATGGCGAATCCGCCAATGCCATAAGTCTCGGTAATGGCGGAATCACCGATATCGAGGCCTGAATCTTCGGGTTTATAGCCAGCAAACATCGGGCCGATAACTTGCTGTGAAGGGCCTGTAAACCATTGACCCGGTAGCCCACTGATACGTAATCCGAATTCATAACCATTACGCGCCATGGTGGTAACGACGGTGCTGTATTCGATACCATGAGCCGCATCCATCGCCGCTTTACACATCACCATCCATGTAGGGCCAGAGAAGTAATCGCTGCTTGCGACAAAATCAAAAACGTCTTTTTGTTGAGCAACTGAGAAATCCGTTTGGATGATATAAGGGGTTAGTGCTTGGATAAGCAGCGTGGTGCCTGCGTTATTACGGTTATGGCACTCATCCCCCATATGCAGTGCTTGAGCCAACATCAGACGCAAGTCGATTTCGCCGGCCAGCTTCATAGCATCACGTAGCATTGGGCCTAAAACATCACGCATCCAGTTCAAGCGGTCAATCACACTTTGGTCGTTGGCTCCCATGCGTAAAATTTTTGCCATTTGCTCACTGAGGTTGGTAAATGCGCGGTTACCATAGGTTTTGTTTTCGACAATGTGCATAAACATTGAGGCAGAGGTCACACCCGCCATAGAGCCAACACAGTCGTGTTCATGACAAGGGGAAAAAATAATCTCGCCAGAAGCGGCTACGCGTTCGGCATCTACTAAATCTTTTGCTAGCCCTTCAAATACCAGTGCGCCAGTCACTGCACCTTTCATTGCGCCACACATGTCTTTCCATTCAACAGGCGGTCCAGCATGTAAGATGGTGTTTTTAGTCATCCCCGGTACGACGTTAATGGCTTGATCATAGCCAACAAGTACAGGTTGTGACTGAATAATGCGTTCTAAGGCCTGCGCATTGGCAGCGGCAATTTTCTCTTGTAATGCGCTATTACTTTCAATTTTATCTAATGCGTTGATCACGGCAATATTGCCTTGCCCGGGTGGCGTCCAATCTAAGTGCGTGACGGGAACATGCTGCTTTTTAAGGTCATCACTGAACATTTCGATGCCCACGTTAATCACATTTAATGGCTGTTTAAATAATGAAGTCATTACGCATTCTCCCCTTTCCAGACAAATTCGCGGGCTAACAAACCGGTGTTGGTGCTACTACTTGCCCAAATCACACCTGCATCGGTGAGCATTTTCACTTGGGCATCCATGGATGGAGTGTCTTGGTCAGTACCGAGAACATAACCAAGGATTTCCAGCTCTCGACCCTCTTGTTTGGCAATCTCTTTTGCTGCTTTGATGGCATCGATCATCACGCCAACAGGATCTTCATGGGAGCCGTATCCCAGCACAAAATCCATAACGATAACGCCGACTTCTGGGTCACGAGCCTCTTGCAGTAGTCGTTCGATACGGTTGGTCGGATCAATCATTGGATGGGGTTTACCATTGGTGAAGTCATCATCACCAAAATCTAAGAAGGTGTGTGCGATGCTCTGGTTAAGATCGCTTAAGCGATATTCAGGGTTTGGCTGGATATTACTGTAGACATCATCATATTTTTCTAAAGCGGCAAACATCGCTTCATCACATAAGGTGCCACCACAAAATAGACCGCGAATGTATTTTTGCTTTGGTGATAGTTTGGCTCTGACTTCTTCAATGAGAGGCCAATTGAGTGAGTGTAAATTCAGTTGTTCTTTTTTGATACCGGTGAGTAAAACCGCTTTCAATGCTGCCTCTTTGGTGCTTTTAGCAAAGCTTAAGCCAGGCTTATCGTCGGGGATTGGCTGATTACCGAGGAAACAGACCACCACAGGTTTATGGCATTTTTCGGCTTGTGCTAAAACTTTTTTAGCGACGGTGGCGGCTGGTGGCTTAGAAATTAACACAATGACGTGAGTTTCTTCATCAGCATCAAGCATTTTTAGGGCATCAATCATCATGATCCCGCCGATCTTTTCACTCAGATCGCGTCCTCCCGTTCCGATCAGTTGTGAAACGCCCGCGCCAAACTCATGAATACGTACACTCAGTTCTTGGCTGCCTGTACCGGAGGCGCCAACAATACCGATATTGCCGCGACGAACGTTATTCCCAAAACATAAAGCCGCGCCATTGATTATTGCGGTTCCACAGTCTGGCCCCATCATCAATAATCCTTTACGGCTAGCAAGCTGTTTTAAGGCTAGCTCATCATCAATAGAGACATTATCAGAGAACAGCATGACATTAAGGTCATTTTCAAGAGCAATACGGGCTTCACGAGCAGCAAACTGACCATTAACTGAAATGACCGCTAAGTTGCTTTCTGGAATATGGCTATGTGCCGAATGGAGAGTGGCATATTTGGCTTCGTGTTGTGACCCACCTTGATTTTTCTTATTAAATAGCGCTTCAATGGCAACAAGCGTCGCCTCATTCGCTTCATCACTGGCGCCTTTAATGACAATCATTAAATCGCCATTTTTTGCCGCTTCTAATTCTGGTGTTAATAACCCTAAATTTTTCAGCACGCCTTTATTCATCTCTGTTGCCATTGCCACAAATGCCTGCTCAACATTGTCGAGTTGATTGGCTTTAGTGGAGATAGACATCAGTGATACGGAATCAAAATACGTATTCTTTTTGATGACAACTTTAGTCGACATACTTTTCTCCAAAGTAGAGGGTCAGGTACAGTGCATCACGAATGCCTAATAACATGTCGCTGCCTGAGCTTGACCCGATATCTAAAATCTTTTGCAACTGCGAATAAGGCTTGGCGTCATTTGTATTTGCAGTCGCTAATATGTGTAGTAGTTGCAGCAAATTTTCTCGATAGTGACGGTTTACTGCTTTTTCTAAGGTAATGGCACTGACTTTAGTGGTTGCCTCTTTAGCATGGCGAATACCCTGTTCAAAAAACGGATGCAGACATTGAGCTGGATGATGTTTAAGTAATAAAAACGCCATTAATCCAACCAAATAATCATCCCCAGATGGGGTCAAACCAATACCTAGGCCAATAAACTGCCTAACCATTTCAGGCAATTTTTGATGGTCTTTTTTCTTTAATAAATTAATCAGTTCAATGCGTAATGAATTTAATTTTTTTGCTGCGGTTAAATAAAATAAATTATCTCCATGATAATGAAATAAAGAGTGTCCTTCTCTTTTTAGCAAAACATCGATTACGCTTATTTGTGTATTTAAAAAGGATAAATAGGTTTTTTTATTGATGTTTTCTGGGATAAAACACACATTATTGGGCTGCCATGGATGGCAAAAGCAAAACGATATAAAATAATATTTACCCAAATACAGTGTTTTATTACAGAAATAAATATATTCCCCTTCTTTTAAATTTAATTTAGATAAGTCGTTATTCAATAATCGACAACTGTTAGGGGCATTATCTAATTCAGCACTGAGTAAAGTAAAAAGCGTATTATTAATAGAGATATTAATTGCTTTACGAAAAACTTGCTCTATTTGTCCTGAAAATGTAGGCTGATCGAATAAATTTAAAAATGTCGCATCAGCCGAAAGCCCAAACAGTTGTTGCCTTTGAGTCTTGGTCTTGTTCACAAGCCTCCTTGTGATGCACTATGCGCCCGCTGCGATTAGTAATTCAGCAATTTCGTGATAGCCTTTTTCGCGTGCTAGTTCTAAGGGTGTTTTACCGTATTTATCCGTCATATGTGGGTTGGCGCCGTGGTCGAGTAACAGCTTGACGATCTGTTGCTGCTTTTCGCCGCCATCATTTAATACGATGGCTTCAAGCAGTGGCGTCCAACCGACAAAGTTGGTGTGATTCACATTGATATCTGTTTTTTCGAGTAATTCACGGACGATTTCAACATGGCCTTTTTCGCTGGCGGGGGTGATCCCTACACCACCAAAGCGAGTTAATAAATCAAGATTGGGCTTAGCGGGAAGGACGATACGTAATAGGGTTAAGTCATTATTCAAGCAACTTAACAAAAAGGGGTTGAAGCAAGTTTGGTCTTGCTTATTAATATCCGCACCGGCATTAATGAGGAAAGTGACGCATTCGTAATGTTTATTTAAACTCGCATTCACGATAGCTGTCCGGCCTTGGCGGTTGGTAGTATTGATGTCCACTCCTTTGTCGAGGCAGTGCTTCAATAACGCTAGGTTGCCTTGTTCTGCTGCGGATAAAAACTCTTGCTCTAATGTCATGGTTTTCCCCTTATTTGGTTATCTGCATTTCATTGACGACAACCAAAATAGATAAAGACAATTTTAAATGTAATACCCAATCCGCATTATGTATGAGAAGAATGGGTATTTTTATGATGGATTAAGCATAGCAAGCTGTTGAAATAAATAGAATCCATTTAAAATTCATTCATCAATAGCAGCCTTGATTATTGAATTAAAATCAACAAATTCGTTTTTTTGTGCGCGAAAGCATAATTTTTCATCAATTTCTAAGTTTTTTTGCGTAATAAATGACCGAAATAATCCAATTTCACTGGTCAATCAGATAGGAAATAAAGGATTTAGTCAGTTTTGTGATAAGCATCAAACTAAAGGTTTTGCAACTGTTAAAAATGTGAATTAATTGATCGAGATCAGCGAGATTGTTAAGGGGATGCTCTAGTATTTATTTCAATGTTATTAATTATTTTGATTATAAATTAATGGGCTTTCTTTGCAGTTAATTCATCTAAAAAAGACAGCTCTGATAAATGGCTCAGTATGATAAAAGATTTCTTTTAAACGTAATAAAATGGTTGATAAACAACCAATATCTATAGGTTATTAAATATAATTCACATATATTCTTCTTACTTTAAGCGACAGGGTTGTTGGCGGTATTCACGGATCTGAGTCTCGCAGTGATCGATGTTGCTAGTGACCCCGCTATGTTCTGCCTTTCTGTAGCTCGAATTATTTTGATTATAAATTTTTTAATTTCTTTCTATCCAATTTCGGGTCACCAGTATGAATTCAATATTTACCGAAGAAAATTTACTGACATATACAACGGCTGCAAAATATGCCAGTTTTAGTAAGGCGGCAGAAGAGTTGGGGATCACCACGTCTGCGGTTAGTTACACCATTAAACGTATCGAAACTTATTTAGACGTGGTGCTATTTATTCGTGATACACGGAATATTGAATTAACAGAAGCGGGTTACTACTTTTACCGCAAAGCCACGGATTTATTAAATAACTTTCATCTGATCAAAAAGAGTATTTACTCTATTGAGCAGGGGATTGAAGCTCGGGTGCGTATTTGTATTAATCAGTTGCTATATACGCCTTATCACACTGCAAAATTGCTGCAAATCCTTAAAAAACAATTTCCGACTTGCCAAATAACAGTGACCACTGAGGTGTATAACGGGGTATGGGATGCCATCATCAATAATCTCTCTGATATTGCGATTGGTGCACCAGGTACTTTGATGGATGGCGGAGGCATTGATTATACGGAAATCGGGACAATTCATTGGCAATTTGCCATTTCAGCAACGCATCCATTAGCGTTGATGCCTGAGCCTATCGCCGAAAGCCAGTTGCGCTTATATCCTAATATCATGGTAGAAGATACAGCACATACCATTAATAAGCGGGTTGGTTGGCTATTGCATGGGCAAGAAGCGATACAAGTTCCTGACTTCAATACCAAATGCCAATGTCAGATTTTAGGTGAGGGGATTGGTTTTTTGCCGGATTATATGGTGAAAGAGCATGTTAAGAATGGCCTGTTGGTCATAAAACAGATCCAAAACCCACGGCAAGACTCGCACATGTTATTAGCAACTCAGCATTCTGCGACGGGCCTCGTGACACAGTGGATCCGTAGGGAATTCACCGCAAATGGGATTCTAACGAAACTCTATAGTGATTTGTTAAAACCCATTAATTAGCCCGTCACATTTTACGTGTTTATTGAACGGTGACATCCAGAGCTTTATTGATAGCGTCAGGGATCACGCTGCCATGGCTTTGATTGGGGTAAAGTGTAAATTCACAATGGCGTCCATGGTCGCTGAGCATGGTGCATAATTGGCGTGAGGTTATCCAACTTGAGCGTGATTGATAATGCTTAATCTGCTCCTCGCTGAGACGCGATAAATCAGGCTTTTCTTCTAACTCTCCTAAGGTGATAAATAAAGGTGACGCATTTTGTTGTTGCGTTAACTGAGCCTTATCTATCATTGTGCCTTTTCCCCACCATAAAGAAGGGCTAGCAGAAACAAAAGATTGAAATGCCGTAGGATGCTTTTGATAAGCCATCAACGTAAATAGCCCACCAAATGAATGCCCAAATAGGGTCTGTTTTTGTTTATCAATAGCAAATTGCTGCTCCACCCAAGGGCGAATTTGGCTTGTCAGAAATTGAGATAGTTCCTCTGATCCACCACCTTGTGCGAAATCATCACCAGCAACGCGGGGCGTATAATCGTAGGTACGCAATTGCTTAGGAAAGGCTTCATGGATTGGATAACCGACCCCAATAATAATAGGCAGTTTATCTTTGGGGAGTTTTTGGATGGCGCGATTGACGACAAGCGGGAATATCCCATTGCCATCAAGCATATACAGCACAGGTCTTGGTGACTGCATCCCATGAGGCACAGCACTAAAAATTCGATAGGTACGGCTTCCCTTTGAGCTATGGGGATTTTCCATATCATGATGCTGAACATCATAAAATTGGCTGACTTGCTTATCCAATGCCGGAGGGGTTTGCGATGGGCGAGCATAGGCGGTCGTCAAAGCCATTGAAAAGAGTAAACTGGAGATAATAAGTTTATTTATCATTTGGTTATTATGTTTTTTAGTTGTTGACGGTGTCTATGGGGAGGCCTAGCGTCAGCATAGGCAAACAGCGAATATTGGCCGATGACGCCAAATATTCGCTGCCGATGGCTAAGATAACTTAGAAGCTAACATTGACGTTAGCCCAATAGCGGCGTCCGTCTTCAACATCCCAGTTGCCGCCTTTGGTATCAATTTTGGGGCCTTTTTCATTCGCAATATTCAATACTGCCAAATTGAGTTTGGTATTTTTCAGTAGCTGATACGTCATCCCAACATCCATGGTGGTGTAACCGCTACGGTAGCGTGGTGCGGTATAACCGTTACGCTGAGCGGCCCAAACCTGTTTGCCTTCATAATGGGCGCGGGTATAGAGGTTCAAGTCTTCGCTATATTGCCAGTCGAGTTTAGCGTTAGCGGTGTGTTTCGGCGTCTTATCTAGAGGGTAACCTTTCAATGACATGTTATTACTCAACTTTTCATCATCGCTTCGACGTTCAGAATCGACATATGTGTAGTTCATGCTCAGTTTCCAATCTTCTGCAAGAGGGATACCTGTTGCGACTTCAACACCCTTAATATTCGCTTTACCCACGTTATCAAAGGTGTAGAGTTTTAGGCCTGTGATAGGGTCTGGCTCACCCGTATAATAGCTGGTGAGTTTATTTTTAAAATCAGTATTAAATAGCGTCAGGCTCGCATTAAAGCCTGATTCGTGGTCATAGGCGATACTGATTTCTTCACTTAGGCTTTTTTCTGGTTTCAGATCACGGTTACCATAGATAATGCCTTCACCCTTTTCGGTTGACGTACCATAGCTTGGGCTGACTTCACGTAAAGTTGGGGCGCGGAAGGCTTGTGATACACCACCTTTGATGGTGATTTCATCGGTTAAGTAATAGATGGCATAACCACGAGGATTCCAGTGGTTACCATAAAATTCGTGGTGATCTAAACGCAAACCACCAGTCAGTATCAAATTATCTGTTGCTGTAAATTCATCTTCTAAGAAGAAAGCATATTGTTCAGCGCGGAGTGTTGTGTCTTCAGTGGTCTTTTTCCCTGTTGCAGAAGTATCTTTTAACCTAGCGTGTTGGAATTGACCACCTACTGTCAGAATATTATCGGGTAAGAACGCCACAACCTTACCATCAACGACAGTATTGGTAATTTCGGGTACGCGTGCCTCATAAACAAAGTGGTAATCGCCAGCGCTGTCTTTAACTTCTGATTTGGTATTTCGTTTCGTTTGCTCTTGGTACACACTCAATTCGGTGTTGAACAGATCCCAATCCCCTTTATAGGTAAGAGCGAAATGGTTTCTATCATTGTGTATCTCAGTTTTGGTATTTTTCTGTTTTGATTCGCCACGCATCGTATATTCAGCGAACGATTTACCCGGCGTTGAGGTGCGCTCTTGCGTTGTTCTACCCGCTTCAAGTAAAAAGGTTTGATTTTCGAGTGGGGTAAAAGTCAGTTTTGCTGTCAGGCTACGATTATCGCGTTTGTTATGGCCCTCAGTAATTTTATCTTCTTGGCGGTAATCGCCACCACCATACAGTTGTAGCCCTAATTTATCGTTGATCAATGGACCGGAGAGGTAGAAATTACCATCAGTAGAATCACCACTATCACGGTTTTCTTGTAAAATACCACCCAATGCTACATTGCCATGCCACTCATTGGTCACCTTTTTCGTGATGATATTGATAACCCCACCCATTGCATCTGAACCATACAAGGAAGACATGGGGCCGCGGATCACTTCGATACGTTCAATCGCTTCAACGGGAGGCATAAAGCCCGCTTCAAATCCACCACTACCATTTGGGCGAGATTCACGGCTATTTTGGCGGCGACCATCGACCAATATTAAGGTGTATTCGCCAGGTAGGCCGCGAATATTAATATCTTGTTTATTGGCACTACCAACAATACTCACGCCTTCGACATCTTTTACGGCATCAGCTAAGTCGCGAACGGGTTTATTTTGTAGCTGCTCTTTAGAGATAACCGTAATACTCGCGGGGGCATCGCGTAACTGTTGTGAATATCCCGATGCAGTCACAATCATTTTGTCTGGATCTTCTTGGGCGAAGGCAGGAAGAGATGAAATGGCAGCGATAACAGCCGCTGCGAGTTGTGTGTAGTGGCGTTGAATAGACATGGTAACCCTTAAAACAAAATACAAATGTAAATGAGAGTAATAATCATATTGAATACAAATAGTATCACCGAAATAGATGAAAAATAAATAAGTGATTTGCTAATTAAATGATAAAAATGAGCGGTTAACAGGGATGAAGTAAAATGATCAACAAGCTGCAACTTCTACGCTATTTAGACGTTACAATTGAGAAATAGAATATAGCCATAAAATAAATCTGGTTAAGGCGGGTTATATTAGAAAAATAATATTTATCAAATAGTTCATTAATAAAGTGTCAACTTGATTACAAAATAGAAATTTCAAAATTAACTTAATTGACATTGTTAATTCGCTCACCTAATGTCAGCAAATAAAAGCTATTCTGTGAATATGGGCATCCTCCAATTATGTCAGTATCAGCATCACACTCATCAATGCCATTATTTCGAATCTCTGCTGCCATGTTTTTTTCGTATATGACCGTTGGACTGCCATTAACGGTGATACCCCTATTTGTCCATCAAGAATTAGGCTTTAGCGATGTATGGGTCGGGGTGGTCGTTGGTATTCAGTTTCTGGCGACGGTGTTGACTCGAGGCTATGCAGGCCGCTTAGCTGACCAAAAAGGCGCTAAAAGAACCACGTTGCAAGGGATGTGTGCCTGTGGAATATCAGGGGGCTTCTGTTTGCTCGCGGTATTATTACCTCTCGCACCTTTGTACCAAATTCTATTATTGATGGTAGGACGTTTGGTTCTTGGTTTAGGGGAAAGCCAGCTGTTAACAGGTAATTTGACATGGGGTATGCGGCTGGTTGGGGCGACACAAGCGGGTAAAGTCATGTCATGGAATGGTATGGCGATTTATGGGTCGCTAGCGGTTGGCGCGCCACTCGGGCTTGTTATCTACCAACATTACGGTTTTGTCGCGGTGAGTGCGATGGTTATGTTGTTGCCCTGCATCTCTTTGCTGATTAATGGCACAGTACCTGCGGTGGCGCCTTTACATGGCAAATGGCTTCCTTTCTGGTCAGTGATCCGCAAAATTTGGAAAATGGGTATCATATTGGCGCTAAAAGGTATCGGTTTTGCGGCAATTGGTACCTTTATTTCCCTGTATTTTGTTTCTGAACAGTGGGGAAACGCTGGACTTGCCCTCAGTGCTTTCGGCTGTACTTTTGTATTAGTGCGGGTGCTGTGGGGCGGGCTGCCAGATAAAATGAATGGTTATCGCGTCGCAGTAGTCTCTCTTGCCGTAGAGTTTGTAGGGTTGCTCATATTATGGGCGGCACCAGTGTATGGGGTTGCACTCTTAGGTGCAGCCTTGACGGGGGCGGGGTGTTCATTAGTTTACCCTGCCGTGGGAACGGAAGTGGTTAAAACTGTGGCGCCTCAAATGCGTGGAACCGCATTAGGTGGTTATTCCGCTTTCCAAGATATCGCCTATGGTATTACTGGGCCGTTAGCGGGTATGGCGGTGGTTTATTTGGGATATCGAGGGATCTATTTTATTGCGGCACTCTGTGTACTATTTGCGTTGATAATGACGCTATCGGCAATTCGTCATACTCAAAAAGTGACGTGAGTATCTCGATAAGTTGCGTAGCCATAAGCTACGCAACGATATTAGTTGGCTTATTTTTTAGCGTTTTTTACTTGTTCAACAAAGTTAGCCTTCGTGTCTTTTTTACAGGCATCAATCACAACCGGTGTGAGTGTTTGGATACCATCAACATCTAAAACTGCATCTTCAACTTTATCTTTTTTAGTTAATAGCTCACCAAAGCCGACAGCCGTTGGGTAAAAATTATCATCGATAGCTAAAAACTCTTCACACGTCCACTCTGCTAAAGGCTTAGTATCGTTTTTTTTATCTTCAGCCATTGCTGAAAGGCTCGTTAATGAAGCTGCAATAATGCCGACAATAAAATATTTTTTCATAATTTCACCTTAATATTTAACGATCATTGGATGAGTTTTTCATAAAAGGTTCTAATATGGATATAGAAAAATATCCCTATTTCTTAATCATCATAGATGATGAAAAATAAAAAACAAAGAGCGCAAATCGATAGTATTTATATGATTATTTAAATACCATCGGTATTGATTCAATATTGGAAAATAAAACGCAAACTCATCATTTAATGACAATAAAAATTAAATACCAATTAAGTTTTATTTAATTAAAGGCGTTTTTACTTTTATTAAAACTATTTATAGGTATACTTTTTTTATCAACAAAAAATAAAATTCAACCTTGTTATCGATTATTGACTAATACCTATTTCGTTGCAGTTATTTCAACACCAGAAGGAAGAAAGTTGTTCGCTTAGGTCGCGTTATCATTTATCGACTTAAGCTCGGGGGTTTCCTGTAATACAACACCCATTGCCAACGTTGGCAAAGCGGAGAAAACTTTCTATGTCTTTAACGAGTAAAACATCTTGTGTTATTACAATTTCGGATGTTCCCACAACAAAGCGAATTTTAGTCATTGATGTTGGTGGTACTCATGTCAAGCTATATACCGCCCCCAACACCCCTGCCATTGAATTCGTTTCTGGGCACACCATGACACCAGAACAATTTATTCATGATGTGAATCAATGCGTTGATACCTCTCTGTTCGATGGCGTCAGTATTGGCTTTCCATCTCCTATCTCTGGAAATCGCGTCCTTAAGGAACCCGTTAATTTAGCCAGTGGTTGGGTCAACTTTGATTTAGCCGATGCGTTCCCTTGCCCTATTCGCCTAATTAATGATGCCGCAATGCAAGCCGTCGGTAGCTATGAAGGTGGCAGTATGTTGTTTTTAGGGCTTGGAACTGGATTGGGAAGCGCATTGATTGTTAATCAGCAGCTACAGCCAATGGAAGTCGCGCACCTGCCATACCTTGAACACGACTATGAATACTATGTCAGTGAACATTATCGTGAATCCGAAGGTGATGCCGTGTGGCGGCAGAGTGTACTGACGGTAGTAGACCTCTTTTATCAAGCATTTATGCCGGACTACATTGTTATCGGTGGCGGGAATGTGCATCAGTTTACGACGTTACCGGAACATGTACGGCGTGGAGATAATGACAAAGCTTTTCTTGGTGGAATCAGAATTTGGGGAAATAACTTATGAATCAATCATCTAACAATCAACTTCAACTCGGTTTTATAGGGCTAGGCAGAATGGGTGCAGCAATGGTTCGTCGCATCCAACAAGCAGGCATCTCGTGCGTTGTTTATGACCAAAATTCGGCTATCCGCCAGCAGCTACCTGACAGTGTTATCTTCAACCATTCATTGGAAGAATTAGTGAAGAACATGAAAGCACCACGGCATATTTGGTTAATGTTGCCCGCAGCGGTCGTGGATACTGTGATTGCTCAGCTCAAACCCTTATTGGAGAAGGGGGATACGCTGATCGATGGCGGTAACTCCCACTTTACAGAAGATATTCGCCGCGCCAATGCACTGAAAGCCGATGGAATTAACTATATGGATGTGGGAGTCAGCGGTGGTGTATGGGGTGAAGAGCGTGGTTATTGTCAGATGATTGGTGGTCCAAAAGAGCATTACCAATATTTAGAACCTGTTTTTCGTGCATTAGCACCCGGAGTCGATGCAGCGCCATGTACGGAAGGTAACCATGGTGAACCTTCACCAGCAGAGCAAGGATATCTGCACTGTGGGCCAAGTGGAGCAGGCCATTTTGTGAAGATGGTCCATAATGGCATCGAATACGGCTTAATGGCGGCTTATGCGGAAGGGCTGAATATTCTAAAACATGCGGATCAAGGGTTGCACCCAGTGGCAGCAGATGCAGAAACCGCACCACTTGAACATCCAGAGTATTATCAATATCAATTGCCTGTTGGTGAGATCAGTGAACTATGGCGTCGTGGGAGTGTGGTGGGATCGTGGTTACTCGATCTGATCGCACAAGAGATGCATCAATCCCCTGATCTGGAAAATTATGCAGGTCGTGTTTCAGATTCTGGGGAAGGCCGCTGGACCTCGACGGCGGCGATCGACCTCGGCGTGCCGGCACCAGTATTAACGAGTGCACTTTACTCACGTTTCACCTCTCGTGGCAATGACCTGTTTGCAGACCGAGTTCAGTCTGCCATGCGCCATGCTTTTGGTGGCCATAAAGAAAAAACTGAGGATCAAGGAGGGGCGAAATGAGTCGTTTCTCTTTGGTGATCTTGGGGGCAAGCGGCGATTTAACTAAACGTCTATTGATGCCTTCTCTATTTCGTTTACATCGATTAGGACTGATCCCTGATTTGAACATTATCGGGTATTCGATTGATAAATGGGATCATGACTCGTTTTTGCAACATATCCATGATGCATTGGCGGAGTTTATTACTGATTTTAATGAAACAGAATGGAAAGCGTTTAGCGAACATTTGGATTTCGTCAGTGGCTCATTAGAAGCGAATGATTTGAAGGCGTTGGAAAGTAAACTAACGCCATCTGCACTCTTTTATTTAGCCTTACCACCGACCTTATTTGGGCAAGCGGCGCAGGCGATAGGCGAAGCGGGGCTATCTAAAGAAAGTGGTGATAATTGGCGACGTATTTTAATTGAAAAACCGTTTGGTACTGATCTTGAATCGGCAGAGGTATTGCGCGGGCAAGTACATGCTTATTGGGATGAATCACAAGTTTACCGTATTGATCATTTCTTAGGAAAAGAGGCAACACAAAACTTGATGATTTTCCGTTTTGCTAACCGCGTCCTCGCCCCTGTTTGGAATGCTGAGCATATTGAGCAGGTGCAAATTACTTATGCAGAAACATTAGGTGTAGAAAACCGAGCTGTCTATTACGACCACTCTGGTGCGATGCGTGACATGCTGCAAAACCATCTTATGCAATTGCTGACATTAACGGCAATTGAGCCATTAGGGCGCTGGGATGGTGAGATTCTACGTGATCATAAAGTGGAAGTGTTGAAATCCATTCGACCAACAGATGATATGGATGCCAATGACTGGGCCGTTCGTGGGCAGTATTGTGCAGGGCAAGTGAATGGCGAAACTGCGACGGATTACTGCAACGAGCCAGGTATCCCTGTCGATACCAACACAGAAACGTTTGCCGCATTGCGAATAGAGATAGATAACTGGCGCTGGAAAGGTGTGCCTTTCTATTTACGAAGTGGTAAACGGTTAGCCAATAATTACGCTGAAATCGCTGTGCAATTTAAAGCTCCGGCCGGTGCATTACCGGGGGATATTCAGGTCGATAATAATTGGCTCGTCTTTAGATTATCCCCAACGATGGGGATGGATATGCATATGACGGCGAAGTTGCCAGGGATGAATTTAAATACGCATGGCATCGTGCTCAGCGCGCCTTATACCTTACCGGGGCAGTATGAAGTTTCGGCTTACGAGCAACTTTTAATTGATGCACTGCATGGTGAGCGTGCGCATTTCCTCCGCTTTGATGAAGTCGAATGGGCATGGCGGGTCATCGACCCTGCGCTAAAAGCGTGGCAGAAGGGAATGCCTGACCTGTATAAGGCGGGAACGGAAGGGCCAGATACGCAATCTCGGATCATGCGCCCCGGTCATCAATGGCGTTCACTGTTTGAACAGGAGGGTCGCGAATGATAGCACAGCAAGCCCCGGGCGCCCCGGGAAGCACTGCGACGTGGACAAGTAGTGCAAAAGACATGGTGGGAACGGCAATCGGTCAAGGACGAGTATGGTTTACCGTAGGTTATGGCATCTTAAATGAGGTGTATTGGCCTTCTTGCAGTACGCCACAAATTCGTGATTTAGGTTTTATTATTGCTGGGGATGACTTTTGGTCAGAGGTAAAGCGTGTCCACCAATACAGTATCACTACGCCGTCATCCTCCTTACCACTGCCAAAAATCGTGCATCAACATGAGCGTTATCGCCTTGAATTAGAGATTATCACTGATCCTGCGCGCGATGTCTTGCTGATCCATTATCATCTTGAAGGTGAAGGGCTGCGATTATATCCGCTATTAGCACCACATCTCGGCGGCGATGGTGACAATAATTATGGTTCGGTGACGTCTCAAGGGCTAGCGGCTCAGAAGAACGGGCAATATCTGATCTTGTCTGCTGAAAATGGCTTTGCAAGAGGCAGTGTGGGGTATGTTGGTAGCTCAGATGGTTGGCAGGATTTTAGTCAAAACGGTGGTATGAGTTGGGAATACCAGCAGGCTGGGCCAGGTAATATCGCGATGATAGGCGAGTTAAATCATAACTCAGGCGTATTGGCGTTAGCATTTTCTGCCAGTGCACAAGGTGCTGCAACCTTAGCTAATAGCGCCCTAGCAGAGGGCTACCAAGAAGCAAGGCGCCAGTATGCTTATTTGTGGGCGGCATGGAATGAAACGGTGAATTTCCCTGGGTTAGATAAGCTGCCTAAAACGTTATCGGATGCTGTTCGCACTTCGGTTGTGGTCTTGAAAACCCATGAGGGTAGAACATTCCCCGGCTCGCTGGTGGCGAGTTTAAGTACGCCATGGGGAGATACTCATAAGGATCCGGGAGGATATCACCTTGTTTGGCCTCGTGACTCCGTTGAAGTCGGTTTTGCCATGTTGGCGTGTGGTTTGATCACTGAGGTTCGAGCTTTACTGGCTTACTTGATTGCTATTCAACAGCCAGATGGTCATTGGATGCAAAACAATTTCACCGATGGTCGGCCTTATTGGCAGGGGATCCAATTAGATGAAGTGGCATTGCCTGTTTTATTTGCAGCGAAATTGCATGAACAGGGCTTACTGGGGGAAATGCAAGGTGCGGCAATCCGCATGGCGCGCAAAGCGTTAGCCTTTATTGCGCAATATGGCCCAGCCAGCCCACAAGACCGCTGGGAGGAGAATTCAGGGATCAACCCATTTACGCTGTCGGTTTCGATAGCAGCATTGGTGGCTGGCGCCAAAGCGGGCTTCCTTGAGGATGGAGATAAGCAGTATGCGCTTGACTTAGCGGATGATTGGAATGAGCGGTTAGAATCATGGGTGTATGTGGCTAACACGGAGTTAGATAAAGAGCTTGGTATCTCTGGGCATTACATCCGCTTGAATCCAAATTGCCATTCTGCACGTTTTGGTGAGGTGATGTTGCGCAACCGGAACAATGAAACCATCAATACGCGTGCGTTATTGGGGATGGAATATCTCTATCTTGTTCGCTTAGGTTTACGTAAGGCATCAGATAAGCGGATTGAAGAGACGACTAAACTTGTTGATGAGCAACTGTGTGTCAATTTACCCGCGGGGCCATATTATTATCGTTATAACGAGGATGGATATGGCGAGCATGAGGATGGGCGTGCTTTTGATGGTAGTGGTGTAGGTCGTCTTTGGCCGTTGCTCAGTGGGGAGAGAGGGCACTATGCCGCCGCCCGTAAAGAGGATATTAAGCCTTATTTAAATGCCATTTTGGCTTCAGCAAGTACAGGTGGTATGTTGCCGGAGCAAATTTGGGATAAGGAGAGTATACCTGAGAGGGGGCTATTAACGGGGAGGCCAAGCGGTAGTGCGATGCCACTGATTTGGGCTCATGCGGAGCTTATCAAGTTAATCTATGTGCAAAAGACGGGTGTGCCTATTGAGCAACTAAAATCGGTGAGTGAGCGTTATGGCAATAAGCCTCCAGCACCACGCGCACGTCATTGGCGTGATAATTTATCTTGTGGTGCGATACCCGCCAATCGCCAGTTATGGATTGAAGCACAAGAGCCATTTGTTTTGCATTATGGTTATGACAATTGGCAGGATATCAAGGAGCAGAGTAGCCAACCTCTCGGTTTAGGGTTATATGGTGTTGCGTTAGATGTCAGCGCATTGGCAGGAAAAACACTACAATTTACGCGTAGGTTTGATGCTAAGGGCTGGGAAGGACGTGACTGGCAAGTTGAGATAGAGGTGTAGTACTACTCCATTAATTAAACTAAATATCAATCGAGCACTTTATGGTGCTCGTTTTTTTGAATATAAAATCGTACTGCACCTAAAATATAGGTCAGCGTTACCTTCTCAAAGGGCAAATTAAAAAACTATTGTTTATAGGTAATAGTGACTAATTTATGGAATAATTATATATATAAATTATTTATTCTAGGTTTTAATAGGCTGTTAATAAGAACGACAAGAAAATTATCTAATCAACACCATTTATACTTATAAACACTTCACTCTTGACTAAGCCTAATCACTTATCACGTTATAAAATTTAGCTGTTGAGATTATACTCTAACTGCGGTTAATTATTTTTTTTATTATTTTGGTTAAATATTTTGTTAACCTTATAAAAAATTTTGTTTTATATTGTAGAAATTAATCAGACCAACTATAAACAGGGTTAACTATTTATCGCTGTTTATTTCTGAGATTAGTCTTATTTATTATTAATAATATGGTTCTTAATTGGATTTTTCTTATTTTTAATTTTTTTATCGTTTTGTTTAAAATAAGTTTAATCTAGATTATTATTTTGTTTTTATGAGCAAATTATATTTACTCAGCATATTTGAATGTTGAGAATAAGTTAATGCTGGATATCGCTACTTTTATTGTTTTATTATTAAATACGTACCTCCACATTAATTGCTTGTTAAATAATGATTTTTTCCTTGTTAACTCGTAAAAAGTTATAATGTTTTACTATTATATAGTCATTAACCAATGTTCTAAAAAAAATTAATTTTTTATTAAATTACGCCTGTTTTATCTTTTTTTAACGTTAAGGAGAGTTAGTTAATTAATTGACTTTTATGCTTTTTTTGCTGCTCTGTAACATATGATTGCAAAAAACATTTTCCTTAAGGTGAGTTTTGCTATTGACCATAAACAAAATTTATATATTATATCCCGATAAAAGCCAAAATAATCAGTATAAATAATTATACACCTATATTTTTGACCACCGGGACAAGTTAACTCTCTTAATGGGTATTCTGTACTCGTTAGGACTTCTATGCTCTGAATTTATTATTCATTATAATTTTGAGCAATTTTTAATCATGTAAGCAGGTTTAAGATTTTAAGCTAATAAGGGAGCTTAACTTATAATGAGTAAAAAAGATCTCGGTAGTGTTGCACCAAAAGAAAGGATTAATATCAAATATACACCTAATGATGGTGGAGCTAAATCTGAAATAGAATTGCCGCTTAATATGCTAATCGTGGGAGACATGATTGGTCGAACGGAGGAAACTCCGATTGAAGAGCGTAAAGCTATTTCCATTAACCAGAATAACTTTAATTCAGTCATGGAGAGTGCTGGAATAAGCTTAAATATCAATGTGGAAAATACACTTGATGAGAAAAGTGATTCTGATCTTAACGTGAATTTAGATATTAAATCCCTTCAAGATTTTTCTCCCGACAATGTTGCTCGCCAAGTTCCAGAATTGAAAAAATTACTTGAACTTAGAGAGGCATTAGTCGCTTTGAAAGGTCCTCTTGGCAATATTCCTGCTTTTAGAAAACGTCTGCAAGAGCTTCTAGATAATGAAGAAACTCGCGAACAGTTGCTGAAAGAACTTGATATTGCTAGCCAAAAATAATGTTTATAGAGGATTATTTCATGTCATTAAATAGCGAAACGCAGGAACAACAAGTTTCCTCATCCAATGTTTCATTGTTAGATGAGATTATGGCTCAATCTCGTATGTCTCCTGAGTCAGAAGCTTATGGTATTGCCAAACAAGGTGTTGCTGCATTTATTAGCAATCTTTTTGCTAGCCAAAATGAAGAAGAGCAAATCAATAAGCTATTGATTGATAAAATGCTTGTTGAGTTAGATAACAAGCTGAGTACACAAGTTGACCAAATTCTTCATGCACCAAAGTTCCAAGAGCTTGAGTCTTCATGGCGTTCACTGAAACTGTTAGTTGACCGCACCGATTTTAGAGAAAACATCAAAATTAATATTCTTCATGCAACGAAAGAAGAGTTATTGGAAGATTTTGAATTCTCTCCTGAAATCGTACAATCAGGCTTCTATCAGCATGTTTACTCATCCGGTTATGGCCAGTTTGGTGGTGAGCCAGTAGCTGCTGTAGTCGGTAACTATGCTTTCAATAACACCACACCTGATTTGAAATTAATGCAGTATGTGAGTGCTGTAGGCGCTATGGCGCATGCACCATTCCTTTCTTCCGTTTCACCTAATTTCTTTGGTATTAACAGCTATGCAGAATTACCTGCGATCAAAGATATTAAGTCTGTCTTTGAAGGCCCTGCACATACTAAGTGGCGTTCATTGCGTGAAGCAGAAGATTCCCGTTATCTTGGTTTAACAGCACCTCGCTTCTTGCTGCGTCTGCCATATTCACCAACAGAAAACCCGGTTAAGTTGTTTAACTATACTGAAAATGTTAAGCAGGATCATGACCATTACCTTTGGGGAAATACGGCATTTTTATTAGCAAGCTGTATCAATGACAGTTTTGCTAAGTACCGTTGGTGCCCAAATATTATTGGCCCACAAAGTGGTGGTACAGTTAGCGATCTTCCTGTACACGTGTTTGAAGCAATGGGCGAATTACAAGCTAAAATTCCAACTGAGGTTTTAGTTACTGATCGCCGTGAATTTGAATTGGCAGAAGAAGGCTTTATTACATTGACGATGCGTAAAGGCAGCGACAATGCCGCGTTTTTCTCTGCGAACTCAGTTCAGAAACCTAAAACTTTCCCAAATACTCATGAAGGTAAAATTGCCGAAACCAATTATAAATTGGGAACTCAGCTTCCTTACATGTTCATTATCAACCGCTTAGCACACTACATTAAAGTGTTACAGCGTGAACAAATCGGTTCATGGAAAGAACGTCAAGATTTGGAACGTGAACTGAACATTTGGTTGAAGCAATACATTGCTGATCAGGAAAACCCACCGGCTGATGTACGTAGCAAACGTCCATTACGTTCAGCACAGATCCAAGTTCTCGATGTTGAAGGGGATCCAGGTTGGTATCAAGTTGCGATTCAAGTCCGCCCTCATTTCAAATACATGGGTGCTAACTTTGAATTGTCACTTGTTGGTCGCCTAGACAAAGAGTAAGGCAATGGCTGCTAACTATAACTGGGATTCTTCAGAGACTGCCAGCTTATTTGAACGCATCCAAGGGAAGAGCTCCGGCTCTTCCCATCATGCTCGAATGGATGCCTTAGTGAGATCAATTAAGAACAATTTAAATCAAATCCTAAACAGTCGACCAGATGCTTGTCAAAGTTCGGCTAGCCTAGGAGTACCTGATTTAAATGATGCAACACAAGCAGCAACAGATTTTAGGCGGAGCCTAGAACATTCTATTACAACCTGCATTCAAGACTTCGAACCTCGGATCAGTAATGTCCGAGTGACATTTATCGAAAATGATGCAGATGCCTTGTTGCTCCAGTTCAGCATCACCGCTTTTATCGATCTCGACAGCCAGCGGCAGCTCATTGAATTTAATATGCAGCTCGATAACAACCGGCGATATCAGTTGAAACAATTCTAATATGTCTTCAAACCCGTATTTTGCGAATGAACAAGAGTACTTAAAAGAGCTTGCCAGTCATATAGCGATAGAAAAGCCTCATCTTGTTGATTTATTATCCAATAAGATTCAGGATCCTGATGGTGCACGCTTGATGGATGGGTTAGCCTATCTTTCAGGAAATCTTCGTGAACAGCTTGATAGGCAATTCTCTGAATTAACGAGCAGCCTAGTCAATATGCTGTGGCCTGCTTATGCTCGTCCTTTTCCCAGCATGACTATTGTTGAGTATCAAACAGATGCTCAGACACTCAGCTATGCAAGCAAAATAGCCGCGGGCCAACCTTTTGTAGCTAAGCCCTTGTATGTTCAAGGCGAAACCCCAAATGCAGATAGCCTGCACCAATGCCGATTTAGCCAATGCAGAGACCTTTGGTTATTACCTGCAAAAATTTCACATGTACGCCAACGAACCAAGTCCATTGAGATTGACTTCAAACTCGATAAACCCCGCGTATTAGCAGAAATTGGCTTAGATAAGTTGCGTATCCATTTGAATGGTGCAACCTATACGACACATCAATTATTTTATTTGTTGAGCCATCGCATTAAGCAAGTGACGCTTGTCACCGAACATCATCGGTTGCCTTTAGATAATTTTGCAGCATTGCCAGTGGGTTTCAAAAAAGAAGATGCTTTATTGCCGTACCCAAAAAATAGCTACGATGGGTATCGTATCTTGCAAGAGTACTTCTGTTTTCCTGAAGCCTTTATGTTTATGGATATTAAAGGCCTTGAAGACCTACCTTTAGCACTGAATACAGATTCCTTCACATTAGAGATTGTGTTTGAAACGGAGATCCCTGACGCGGTGGTGATCCGAGATGACAGCATCAAACTGAATTGTGTACCTATTGCCAATTTGTTCACTATTGACAGTGAAGCTATTGACCTTACAGGTAAAAATGATGACTACATCTTGAGCGCCAGTTACCGAACACCACTTTGTTATGACATTTTTTCGATTAACCAAGTACAAGGGTTAAGGTATCCACAAAATGCCTCTCCTTATGCCGTCAATTACACCGCATTTGAAAGCTTTCATCACCAAAGCCATAACCTGAAAGATAAAAATCATGGCTATTACAGGCTAAAAATCAATCAGATGAGAGAGGCGGTAGGCTATCGGCATACGCTCTCCTTTGTGCGTGACAATGAAACAAAACTACAAAACTGTGAAGAAACCGTTTCTGTGTCATTAAATTGCACAAATAGGAATGTTGCTTCAAGGCTTTCAACCCATTCGATTTCACTTGATAAAGCCTATCGACCGGAAGGTGCTTTATCTGCCACAAACTTGTTTAAGCCAACAGCGCCATTATACCCATTGTTGGGTCAAACATTGTATTGGTCTGAATTAACGAATCTTTCGTTAAATTATCAATCACTTTTGAATCTAACCTCGTTGAAGCAGATTCTTCAACTCTATGATTTACCGTCTGTTTTTAATCGTCAAACAGCAAGGCAATCTCAGCAGTGCTTAGATTCTCTCATTAGCTTAAACACAGAGCATATTGAGCATCTTTATCGTGGGTTACCAGTAAGAGGATTAAAAACGACATTAACGGTTCGTCAAAGTGCTTTTTTAAGTGAGGGTAGCTTGTACTTGTTTTGTACAGTTATTGCTCAATTTTTTGCTTTGTATACCAGCGTGAATATGTTTCATGAGCTGGAAGTAATCAATATTGATAATAAGGAAACCTACCGGTGGCCAGCACAAATCAATCAGCAAATACTGAAGTGATAGCGCGCTGGCTAGATGAAGCTGGCAATTCTGTTACTGAATATAGTTTTTATCAACTTGTTGAACTACTTAATAAGTTACAAGGTAAAAGCACAACCACGCAGGAAACAACGGATGAAATAATTCGTTTTAAGTCCTGTGCAAATATTGCTTTTCCTACGAGAGATGTCATCTCGGTCAAAAAGAATCAAAACGGGCAGTTTGAGCTTGAAGTCTCCTTCTTGGGGTTACACGGTAGTCAGTCTCCGTTACCGAGCTATTATCTGGATGATTTTGCTTGGGAAGATGCCCAACAACAACCTAGCGTGACAGATTATTTGAACCTTTTTAATCACCGTTTAGTCACGCTTTTACATCGTATTTGGCGTAAATACCGTTACTACATTTGCTTTGAAAATGAGGGAGTTGATTCATTTTCTCGCTATATGTTTTCGTTGGTTGGCTTAGGGAATGAAGTCAACAGAGAAAGAGTTCATATCAATCACAGTAAGATGTTGGCCTATGCTGGGCTTTTAGCGAGTCCAAGCCGTTCTCCCGATGTTATCAGTAGTTTAATTGCCCACTGTTTCGATCTCGAACACGTTGAAGTTATCGGTTGGGAAACTCGTAAAGTACCTATTCCTGAAAATCAACAAAATCGGTTAGGTGTGATTTCTCATCAGGCTGGGAAGAAATCGCAGCCCCGTATGTTATTGGGCGATAACTTTAGTTTGGGCGGGCATATCTATGATTGTAATGGCAAATGTACCGTCGAAATCAGTGAATTATCACTCGAGCGTTATATGTCCTTTCTGCCTAATGGAGCTAATTTTTTACCTCTTGTCGCTTTTGTCTCTTACATCTTCCATGAGCAGTTGGCATGGGACTTACGGCTCAATATTGCTGAAAAACAAGCTGAAGGGATCCGTTTAGGCCAGAAACAACACAATCAATTAGGGTGGCAAAGCTTTTTAGGTAAACCTGAGAAACAACCTAATGTCACCATTACTGTACTGGAATAAATCGCATGGATAAGTATTTACCGACAATTTCATTTCGCCTGATTAATAGTGAATTACTCGAAAGCGGTTATGTTTCGAGTATGACATTTTCACAAGATGGCGGGCAAATAGGCAGTAGCGCACAGTGCCAGTGGCAGATTCAAGATAACCAAAATTCCGTGGCACCAGTGCAATGCACTATTCTTTGGAAGGATAAGCACTTTTGCATTAAGACCAATACAGAATCAGTTTATGTCAATAATGCGATTGTACCTCTTCATCTTGATGCGGTACGGCTTGCTCATGGTGACCAGATCAAAATTGGTCAGCTTAAATTGTCTGTTAATGTGAATCTTACTGGACAACCAGCAGAAGACTTAATGGCTGTCACCCCTCAATCACTGGTTTCTAGCGATAGTAATCCATTAGATTCTCTATTTAATACCACACCGACTCAATCTTATGAGCAAGAGGAGTATGAGCTTGCTCCGACCGTTCAAGGGTCCCTAACGTATGATCCGCTTCAAGCCTTAGAAAATGAGAGTCTTAGCTTAATTTCTCAGAAAAATAAGCAAGCTTCAGACCCATTATTAATGAATGAAGCACACTTAACGCACTCAGTCACCTCCCCATTTTCAGATAATCAAGGGAATACCATGGTTCAGGAATTTATGGATTTACCAAAAATCACACCAACACTTGATGACACTATCACAGACATTGAGCATGTGGCTGTAAACCCTTTAATGCAAGGGCTTGGTATTCATTTAAATTTACAAACTTCACAACAAGCGAACGATTTTCTAGTGGAGCTAGGGAAGACTATTCGCTCCGCCATCGAAGGTTTATTGGCATTACAGCAACAGCAAGAAAGCCTGCAAGATAAGCAACTTAGACCAATTGAAGATAACCCATTGCGTTTAAACAGCAGTTATGAAGAAACAATGAAGTTGATGTTTACGGACGAACGTAGTCCCGTTCATTTATCAGCCCCTTCAGCGGTAGCAGAAAGTTTGCATAACATTCAGTTGCATTATCGAGCAAACCAAGAAGCTATTTCGACGGCACTTTCAACGATGTTGGCTGCTTTCTCTCCTGAACACCTTTTAAATCGTTTCGCGCACTATCGCCGTGCTTCAGATAACTCTTCGACAAACGATGCTTGGGCATGGGAAATGTACACCAACTACTATAAAGAGCTGTCATCTTCTCGCCAGCAAGGTTTTGAAAAGTTGTTCTATGAAGTCTATACCCATGCCTATGACAGAGCCTTAAGAAAAGGGCTTGAGGAAGCATAATATGCGTGCGAAAACCTTACTAGGATACCTATTTTTACTCTTTTCAATGATGGCGCTTAGTGGATGTACTAAGCCATTGGAAGCTGTATCCAAAATAGGTCAAGTCATATTAGACCCTTCGATTCCTATCGGGTCGCCACAAGATAGGCCATCAACGATATCGTTGACTATCTTGGCTGAGCCCAACATCAACCCAAATCAGGATGGTGAAGCAACGCCACTGAATCTACAGATTGTCTACATGAATGAAGATTCATTGTTTGCTGCGCTCGATTTTGACCAGATTGAAGAGAAAGATGGGGATCTCGAAAAGGTACTGAAAAAAAACTATATCGACCATCAGGACTACACCATTTTACCTGGGCAATACAAGCCGCTACCTGACATTGAGCTATATCCAGACAATCGTTATATCGGGTCATTGGTTACTACTCAGACCCTGATAACGCGGAATGGAAAAAAATTGTTAAGGCACGTGGAAAAGGACGCCATTACTTCCTCCTAGCTCATATCAGAGGAAATGAAATCGAATTTAGACAAGAGGAAGATGACTAATATGTCGACAAAAAATAGAGTGATTTGGCGTGAAGGTTTATTTATTAAGCCTCAGCATTTTCAGCAGCAACAGCGTCATCAAGACTATATTACTGAAAGCATACTGAAGAGCTATATTTCTCATTTTTGGGGGCTCAGTTCGTTAATTCTGAGTGATGAATTGTATAGCTTAGGTCGTATTGGTATCAAGGAAGCTTCAGGTGTGATGCCTGACGGCACGATCTTTTCTATGCCTCATCAAGATATTCTTCCTCAACCTATTGATATTAAAAATATTAGTGATGGTGATAACAATATCGTTTACCTTGCATTTCCCTTAGTGAATAGCACGGTCAATGAAGTGTCGACTGAACATAGTGGTAACCGCTTGTTATCACGTTATAGCGACAGTATGGAAGATGTTCGCGACCTGCATACGGAAGGTGGGGATGTCAGTACGATCAATGTGGCCAAATTAAGACCGATTCTGAAGCAAGGCTCCAAAGAGATGGATGCTTATGTCACTTTGCCTATTTGTAAAATTAGGGAACGTGGTGCTGATGGCAGCTTAACACTTGAGAATGACTTTATTCCGACATGTTTGAATGTGCGTATCTCACCAATGCTAAATGAGTTCCTGAATGAAATTCATGGTGCTTTATATGAGCGTGGTAAACAAATTGCGTTACGTATTGGCTCCCCAGGGCAACAAGGTGTCGCGGATGTAGCAGAATTTATGATGTTGCAGGTATTAAATCGTACCTATCCATTGTATTCGCATTATGCGCAAGAGCCGGTTATTCATCCGGAAAAACTGTTTAGAGATTTGCTCGAATTGTGTGGTGAATTACAAACGTTCACTAATACCTCTCGTTTACCTGATTCTGTGGCTAAATATAAACATTTCAATTTATCTGAAAGCTATATCCCACTCATCAAAGATATTAGGGAAGCACTGAGTGTGGTGTTAACACCTCGCGCAATTCCAATTCCATTAGATACGCAAGAGCACGGTATTCGTGTTGCGACGATCCATGATAAGCAGTTACTGCAAAAAGCAGAATTTATTATTGCGGTCAAAGCGAATATGCCACAAGAACAGTTACGTCAACTGTTCCCACAACAATCGAAGATCTCTTCAGTGAGCAATATTCGTAAAGTGGTCAGCGTGCAGATCCCAGGTGTGAAATTGATTCCATTATCAACGGCACCACGTCAATTACCTTATCACTCTGGTTATAACTACTTCGAATTAGATAGAAGTGGCGATGTTTGGCAGGAAATTAAGCAGCACTCCAATATGGCATTCCACGTTTCTGGCAATTTCCCTGAGCTTGATATTCAACTTTGGGCGGTAAGAGGCGGAATAGACAATGACTAATGCAGCTTTCCTTAATGACTATGCCGAACAGGGCAACTTGCAAAAAAATTATCAGTTGCCTTTGCGGGGGAATAGCATCAATCCAATGATTGATGCTGCGACGCCATTGCTTGGGATGGTTCTCAGAATGAAAGCGATGTCAGAAACCCCTCTTTCGGAAAAGTTATATCAGCAGGTGGTGACCGATATCACCTCAATAGAGCAACAACTACAAACCCAAGGTTATGAACCTGGGGCTATTGTTTCATTTCGCTATGTTCTATGCACCTTTATTGATGAAACAGCATTGGGATTAGGTTGGAACCAAGACAACGGCTGGGTTAAACAGTCGTTATTAGTACACTTCCATAATGAATCTTGGGGTGGTGAAAAGGTTTTTGTATTAATTGAGCGGTTACTCGGTGAGCCTAAACGCTATCTCGATTTGCTGGAATTTATCTATTTGTGTTTGTGCCTTGGCTATCGTGGTCGCTACAAAGTGACAACAGGGCATAGTGATGAATTTAACCATTTACTCAGACGGTTACAGAAACAGATTCAGCAACTTAGAGGCGAAGCAAAACCCGTTATCCTTTTTGATGAAGGGGGTAATAAACACCATCGCTACCGTTTAGGCCGGCGCTTTGGTGTTCGCTACGTCATTCTTGGCGCCGTTATCTTAGCGGCAATTATTTACAGCATTTATTCATCCCGACTGAATCATCAAACACTCAGTATCGTGGAACAGCTTAATACTTTACTCGGCTAGGATGCACTATGATTCAAATTGATCTTTCGACACTCGTTAACCGTCTTCACCCTATCGCGAAGCATGCGTTAGAAAGTGCTGCGGCTTATTGTGTGAGCCATCAGCAGCCTGAAATTACGGTATCGCAATTTTTGCAACAACTGGTCGAAACACCATTGACGGATATTCGCTTAATTAGCCATAAAGCGGATCTGGATTTAGTCGCACTTGTTGAATTGTTAGAAGTACAAATTCCGCCACATCATGCGATTACTCAAAGCTATCCGAGTTTTTCTCCGTTATTGATTGAATGGATGAAAGACAGTTGGTTATTAGCCTCGACAGAATATAACCACAGTGAATTACGCTCTGGTACTCTGTTTTTAACCCTTTTGCAGATGCCATTACGTTATCTGTCAAAACCAGTTGCTGACTTATTATCACAAGTAAATCGTGAACAACTGCGACTGAATTTTGATAGTTGGACTGCGGGTTCGGCTGAAGCACCACTGACTGAAGCAGAAAAACAATCTGGAGAGAGTCGTCCTGCGGACTCTTTACTGGCGAAGTTCACGCAAAATATGACTCAGCAAGCGCGTGATAACCAATTAGACCCTGTTTTATGTCGTGATCATGAAATTGATTTAATGATCGATATCTTGTGTCGTCGTCGTAAAAACAACCCCGTGGTTGTGGGAGAGCCGGGGGTAGGTAAAAGCGCCCTAATCGAAGGATTGGCATTGCGTATTATTGCAGGTGAAATCCCTGAAAAATTACGTGGATGTGAATTACTTACTTTAGACCTTGGTGCTTTACAAGCGGGTGCTGCGGTCAAAGGTGAATTTGAAAAACGCTTCAAAGGCATTATGCAGGAAGTGAGTCAATCACCTCATCCTATCATTTTGTTTATTGATGAAGCACATACCTTAATTGGTGCGGGTAACCAACAAGGTGGATTGGATGTCTCCAACCTATTAAAACCCGCCTTGGCTCGCGGTGAATTACGTACTATCGCGGCGACAACATGGAGTGAATACAAAAAGTATTTCGAAAAAGATGCTGCCCTTGCGCGCCGTTTCCAACTTGTTCAAGTTAAAGAGCCAACGGCGGCAGAAGCCGTCATCATCATGCGTGGCCTACGCTCTATTTATGAAAAAGCGCATAAGGTCTTTATTGATGATGAAGCATTGCGTGCGAGTGCTGAGTTAAGTGAGCGCTACCTATCAGGTCGCCAACTCCCAGATAAAGCGATTGATGTACTTGATACGGCGGGGGCTCGTGCGGCTATCAACTTATCTTCACCGCCGAAAAAGCTCTCGTTGCTGAAAACGGAACTTCATCAGATTGGTATGGAAACGGATGTGCTACAACGTGAACAACAATTGGGGCTTAATGACCATAGTTCGCGTCTGAGTGCACTAGCTGAACAGGCTGAAACTATCAATGCTCAGGTTGAGGAGCTACAAACCGCGTGGGAAACCCAGCAAGAGATTGTTTCTCAAATTATTGCATTAAGAGCTCAGCTACTGGACAGCGACCAAAGTGAAGAGCTTCCAACTAACGACAGTTTGGTATTAAAAGAGCAGCTTAAACAATTAAATGAGCAATTGAATGAGCTACATGAACAGCATTTATTAGTCTCGCCGCATGTCGATAAAAAACAAATTGCTGCCGTTATTGCTGAATGGACGGGGGTACCTTTAAATCGTTTATCGCAAGATGCTCTATCAGTGGTAACGGAGTTACCCGTTTATTTAGAACAAACAATCAAAGGGCAATCATTAGCGATTGAGTGCTTACATAAGCATTTGTTAACTGCTCGCGCTGACTTACGACGCCCAGGTCGACCGTTAGGTGCATTTTTATTGGCGGGGCCAAGTGGTGTCGGTAAAACAGAAACGGTTATTCAAATAGCACAACTGATGTTTGGTGGAACGCAATATTTAACGACAATCAATATGTCAGAGTTCCAAGAGAAACATACAGTTTCACGGCTGATCGGTTCACCTCCAGGTTATGTTGGTTATGGTGAAGGCGGCGTACTGACAGAAGCGATCCGCCAAAAGCCTTATTCTGTTGTTTTATTGGATGAAGTTGAAAAAGCCCATCCTGATGTTCTGAATCTATTTTATCAAGCCTTTGATAAAGGTGAATTAGCCGATGGGGAAGGGCGAATTATTGACTGCAAAAATGTCGCTTTCTTCCTAACGTCTAATCTAGGCGACCAAATCATTACTGCCTATGCAGATAAGCCTGATGAGTTGCAAGATGCGCTTTATCCGGAATTAACCGCATTTTTCAAACCTGCACTGCTGGCACGTATGGAAGTGGTTCCTTATTTACCATTATCTCAAGAGATCCTTCAGCAAATTGTCGGTGGCAAGTTAGCTCGTCTGACTTCGTTACTTGAACAGCGTTTTGGTGCGGAAGTTGTGGTCGATGACAGTGTACCTACAGAGATCTTACGTCGTGCTTCTCGTGCGGAGAATGGTGCGCGGATATTAGAATCCATCATCGATGGCGCACTGTTACCACCGTTATCGCTACTGCTACTACAGCACAGCGCAAAAAATGAAGACATTAATCACATTCAATTATCAACACAGAACGATGAGTTCGTTGCGACGGTGAATGCTGAACTATGAAATCACGACTGAAAAATGCCTTAGCCTTACTTGAATGCACTAATTTGGATGTGTTAGCGAGCCAATTTTTAACGTTTAGCTTTACACGCAGTCCATTTAGCGCACTGATTGTGTCATTAATTAACCGACCTGAAAATTGCTTACAGAGTTGGAGTATTAAGCAATCAAATGAAGTAGAACAAGGGCATTTGGATGTCGAGATCAGCGATGCTGACCACCCTTTGATTCAGTTGATATCAAGGGGTGAAAGTGTCCTATGGGAGAACCTGAATCAAGGAATTCACATCAATGATAATAGGTTTCGCCAATTTGTGGCTGAATTACCAATAGGTACAGGGCTGTATAGCCTCCCATTAACAGATTTACGTCATAAAATTTGCGGAGCTATTATTTTGTTTGGGAAATCACTCAATACGGAGAGTTATGAGCAAGGAATTTTCCCTATTTATTGTGCGTTATTTCACCATCAGTTGAAAAGTCTCCTCGAATTATCTTTGACTCAGCAGAAGATTTCTCACCTGCAATACCTTAATTCACTACAACAAGATCGTGAACGGCAACTACAGGCAGCTGTGAATATGTTAACGACGTCAGCTCCACCTGTTGCGAGTCACCATTTCTCTGATTTTAGAGAGATTGATGACTTAACCGTGGCAACTGAACGTTACGAAGAGCAAATTTTAAAAGACCGACAACAACAGGTTAATGGTGATTTAGATACGATGGCAACGAGTCTGAATTTATCGAAACGGTCCCTAATATACAAATTGAAAAAATACGGGTGCATGAGATGAATATTTCACCGCTTACATTGTGGTTGATGACCTCTTTATTCGTCGTCACCACTGCCTCAGCGGAAAAAACAAATCCGCAAGCACTGGCTCAGGCGCTTTCAGAGTGCCGCCTTGAGTCGTCTCAACTGATCCGTCTTGCATGCTATGACCAAATCATGGCCGACTCACCTGCACAGACACCTTTTGACCCGAGTCAAATGGGTAAAGCATGGCGCCAGGCAATGGAGCATGAAATGCAACGAGAAGATAATAGCGCGGGGTTTTTAGTCACCCTTCCTGAAACAGGAAATTACCCAGTTATTATGACTATCCCTGCGATTGGTTTTGCGCCGCCTCGCCCTGTCATGATGATCAGTTGTATCGACAATATTACTCGATTGCAGGTTGCCCTCCCTCGCCAACAGGAGGCGGGAAGTGTGATGTTAACGACAGACAAAACGCAATTCACTGCCGATTGGTTTCTTCGTGAAAACGGTTATGTATTGGAGTCGAGTCGTGGCATTCCCGGCATTGATGAAATTAAACGTTTATTAAACGGTGAAACACTGACGTTGAAATTAGCAAACAATGACCGGCTAACTTTCAATATTTCAGGTATTTCAACTGATATCAAACCGCTAAGAACGGCCTGTCACTGGTAAGCATCATGACGATTAATACACAATTAAAATGGAAAGAGCAGCTATTAGCTCCCCTTGAAGAAAGCCAGCAAGCAGCACCGATTGCCGATGATAACCCTGATTGGGAATACATTGACGGCGAAATGATTAAGTTTGGCTCACTTAGCCATGCTCAATTAAATATTGAGGAAATCCAGCGCAAGGCATTACAACTGTTTGCTAATGAAACGAAAGACTTCCGTTTATTAGTGCACTTATTGCGTACCTTACAACATGCAGGAGAGGCTGATGAGCTAGCTTTAGCCGCTGAATTATTGGCGGAGTTTGTTCGTCATTATTGGGAAAATAGCTATCCGCAAAATATAAAGCTTAAACAACGGCTTGCAGGGCAAATCCTTAAACGATTTGAAACTGTACAAGACAGTTTTTGCCGTCAAGCCGATATTAACTTGCGCGACAATATTCTTGGCTCCTTTGCCTTTTTGGCTAAATCTTGGCATGAAAAATGCCCAAATTTATCCGCTGAAGTCGATACATTAAGCCGTGGTTACAGCCGTATTGAACAAAGTGAACCTGTCATCGTTGTGGCAACGGAAGAGCCAACAACAGATAAAAAGGGAACAGTAGAAAATACTCAACAAGCACAGACTCCGGTGGCAGCAACAAAAGTACCTACAGTTGAGGTGAACCAAACGGATGAGCGTCAGTGGAAACAGACATTGCTTAAAGTGGCTGAGGCGTTATGTGAGCAAACGCCTTCGGATGCGGTAGGTTATTGCTTACGGCGCTATGCTATTTGGCACTCCATTCATGCGTTACCGATGGCAAATAATGATGGAAAAACGCCATTAGCCCCTGTTTCTCCTGACCGAGTGATTGATTACAAAAACCAAATGGCGCAACCATCAATGGCGTTGTTGAATAACATTGAACAAAGCTTAACGTTATCGCCTTATTGGCTGGAAGGCCATATGTTAGCTGCTCAAGTTGCAACAAAGTTAGGCTATCCGCTGGTGGGTGTTGCGATTGCTCAGGCGTTGCAACAGTTTTTAAACCGATTACCTGATTTAGCCAAACTGAGTTTTTCTGACATGACACCTTTCTTGCCTGAAGAGGTTCAGTCTTGGCTTTCAGCTTCTCAAAAATCAACGAGTCACGACGCCTCGACGAGTTCTCACAGTTTACAAGCTGAACAACAAGAAATTTTACATTGCTATGAACAGCATGGCTTAAGTGAAGCGTTAAAAATGGTCGAAAATTTTATCGCTTCTACGAACGAGCCGAGAGCTCGTTTTTATAGCCAATTGTTATCTGCCCAGTTATTTGAACAAGCGGGGATGCAGCATATGGCTGAGAACCTGTATCAGCAACTGCATACCGCAGCATTACATTACTTGTTATCGGACTGGGAACCCGATTTGCTCAATCGTTTAGCACAGAAGGTGCAAGACAAGCAGGAAATGACTTTTGATAGGAATTCACAACAATGAAATTATCTTTTCTATCCATACCAAAAATAACGGGTTCTCTTAAGAAGCTGTTTTTTGGCGATAAGCCCAAAATTAAATCATTCTTACTGCTGTGTTTGGCACTGCTCCCAGCGATTTTGATTATTTGGATTTGGTGGTGGGGACCCGATTTTAACTACAAGGGCAGTTATCCCCTTAAAGAGCTGAGCGCGCGTTGGTTAGCGACGATTATTATTCTTCTCATCATTGTGAGTTGGATTGGGATCGCGACATGGAAACGTGTAAAACGCCTTGAAAGCCTTAAATTAGACGTGGAATTAGCGGTTGTTGATCCTGTTCGTCACGATATTGAGTTTCAAAATCGTTATCTCGATTATTGGAAATCGCAATTTGTTCGTCACCTCAACGGACATACTCAATCCGTATATTTACGTCCTTGGTATTTCGTATTGGGGGCCGATGAGAGTGGTAAGCATACATTACTAAAAAATAGCCTTAATACTTTAGATATTGCACCAACAGAAAATGTTGTTAGTGACCAGAAACTCCCTCTGCATATTCAATGTCTACTCGCGGATAATGCCGTCCTTTTTGTGCCAGATGGGAAATTATTGACCCAGCCAGTGAGTGAGGAGGATAAGCCCCAGCTATATCATCGTTTATGGAATGAACTTTTACACTGGTTAAGCAAAAACCGTTCAAGACAACCAATGAATGGCATTGTTTTAACCGTGGATACTTTGTCATTACTGACAAATTCGAAGGAAAAAAATAGCCAGCTCATTGCTGACCTACATATGCGTATTGAAGAAGTCCGTATGACATTCAATAGTCAATTACCACTCTATATTGTGTTGACTAAACTGGACTTGTTACGTGGTTTTGATGCGATGTTCCAATCCCTTGATGCTCAACAGCGTAATCAGGTATTAGGGGTATCTTTTAGCTCAAAAGAAAATGTTAATTGGGAAAAACAGCTCAATCACTTTTGGAGCCAATGGGTTAGCCAAATGAACAGTGCTTTACCTGAAATGATGTTAAATCGTTCAGAAGGAAGCCAAAGAAGCGACTTATTTAGTTTTGTTCGCCAAATTGAAGGGTTACAAAGCAGTGTAGCAAAATTAATCTCTGCATTGGTCGCTAACAATGAACAGAAAAATATCCGTTTAAGAGGGGTTTATCTCACCTCTGCGACTCAAGTTGGTCAGATTGACGACGTCTTTAGCCAAACGGCGTCAGTTCAATACCATTTACCAACAGCACCACTAACAACTTGGCCTATTTCAGATACACATCCCTATTTTACGCACAACTTATTCAGTGATGTGCTGTTTAGCGAGCCAAACTTAGCAGCGGAAAACCATTATTGGCTGAAAAAACATCGTACCAGACTTTTAGTTGCTTCAACTGTCAGCATTGTTGGTTTGATATTGGCTTGGAATGGCTGGAGCCATTACTACAACAAAAACTATCGTGCGGGCGAGAATGTGCTTAATGAAGTTAAAGCATTTAAAGCGATTGAATCAACGACAACTAAAGATACTGACGGTAGTAAACAACTTCCTGTTTTGAACCCACTTAGAGAAGCAACATTAGCTTACGGAAACCATCGTGATAAAAATGGCATTCTGTCTGAAATGGGGTTATATCAGGGGCAAAAAGTTGGACCACAAGTTGAAAATGTCTACTTGCAATTGTTAACGGAACGCTTTTTACCCGCCATTATGGCAGGGTTACTTATTGAGCTGGATAATGCTGAAAAAGGCAGTGAAGAGAAGCTCGAAATCTTACGTGTTATGCGCATGCTTGAAGATAAAAGTGGGCGTAATAACGGGTTGGTTGAAGATTATATGGCAAACTACTGGAGCCAGCTATTTACAGGGCAACGAGATATCCAAGCTCAGCTTCGCGGCCATTTACATTATGCGTTAGAGCACACTGACTGGAAAACTGAGCGTAATCAAGGTTCAGCGATTGCCAATAAAGTCTTTGGGCCATTTGCCAAACCAATCAGTGACGCTCAAAAAGAGCTGAGCACGCTGTCGCTATACCAACGTGTTTATCAAACACTGAGGCTGAAAGCGAATCAAACACTGTCATCACCATTAAACCTCCGTCATCAAATAGGCCCTGGTTTTAACTCAGTGTTTACTGTGAACGATGAAGATAAGCTCGAAATCCCTCAGTTTCTCACCCGTTCTGGGCTGATTAACTACTTTATTAGGCAAAATGATGAATTGGTCGATCTGACATTACTTGATGCTTGGGTGCTAAATTTATCAAGCAATACACAGTATAGCGAGAGTGACCGTAAAGAGATCCAACGTCAAATTAGCGAACAATATCTGAATGACTATACTGCGCAATGGCGTGGAGCGATGAGTAATTTAGAGATTCGTGAATTTGACACAATTCAAGATGAAATCAATGCATTAGAACAGATAATCAGTGGTGAGCAGCCGTTAAGACGTGCATTACAGGTACTGAGAGATAACACTTCTTTACCTACCATTGATAGTTCGCTGTCTTCACAAGAGCAGCAAAAATTGATGGCAGAGCCGAAATACAGGTTGCTTAGCAGGCTGGATAGAGAGTTTTCACCCGAAACTGAGATCTTAGTGAGTAACAATGGTGAAAACCTACAAAATCTCAATCAGAAGCTAAATGAATTGCATCGTTATTTATTAAGTATTCAAAACTCACCAGTACCAGGTAAAGCTGCACTAAAAGCGGTGTCTATGCGTTTGAATGATAATAACCGTGATGTCATTTTTGAGCTATCACAAATGGCGAAAACATTACCAGAACCATTAAATCGTTGGGTAGGAGACCTCTCGGACCAAGCATGGAATGTGGTACAAAAAGAAGCTATTCGTTATATGGAAGTCGAGTGGAATGAAAACGTTGTCAAACAGTACAACGCGTACATCGCTGGACGTTATCCATTTAATCCGAAATCTAAACAAGATGTGCCATTAAGCGAATTTGAACGTTTCTTCAAACCAAATGGCACCATCGATAGTTTCTATCAACAGAATCTACGTTTATTTGTTGAAAATAACTTGATTGAAAATATGGAAGGCCAATCGCTGATTCGCCCTGATGTATTGGAGCAAATTGAGATTGCTAACCGCATTCGAGACACCTTCTTTACTGCTCAAGGTAATCTTGAAACACAATTTGCGGTAGAACCGTTGTCACTGTCAGGTAATAAACGTCGCAGTATCTTGAACCTTGATGGGCAGATTATTGACTACTCTCATGGGCGCAGTAACACCGTACATATGGTGTGGCCAAACTCAATGCGTTCAAACATTGAAAGTAAGCTGACATTAGTGCCTCTTTCTGGTGATAAATCCCCTCGTTCGCTCAGCTTTAGCGGACCTTGGGCGCAATTACGCCTTATCGATAGCGGCAGGTTAATGAATGTGAAACCAAACTCTTTTGAAGTTCGCTTCACAATTGATGGCGGAGATATGACTTATCGCGTGCAAATTGATGAATCTAACAACCCGTTCTTCGGAGGATTATTTACCCGATTCCGTTTACCTGAAACGCTTTATTAATATGATTTTTCAGTATTAATACGAGGGAATAGAACAATAAATGAGTACGCAATCAGAAAACTTGGTGATTAAAGTAGGAGGGTCTCCCTTGGAGACCCCAGAATTTATCGCGCTAAAAACCGAGTTCAATAAACTTAACCATCCAGCCCGCCCTGAAGTGAGCTGGACTTTAATTGAGTCATTGTGTTTAACGCTATTTAAAACCCATGGTATTGATTTACAAAGTGGAATTTATTACACCATCGCGCGTTTACAATTACATGGTTTAAACGGTTTTACCGAGGGATGTGAACTATTAGCAAGTGTTGTTGTGACACAATGGGATCATTTGTGGCCAGAACAGCCCCATCATCGTGCTGATATTTTGAATTGGTTTAATAGCCGTGCTGGTTCAGCATTGCGGCAAATCAGTTTTAAAACCAGTGATCTACGGTTAATCTATCGTTCCGAGCGTGCGCTACAGCTCATTATCGATAAGCTTGCCCAAACAACGTGGACAAAAGTACCGAAATTAGAAAACCTTTTGTGGTTTTTCCAAAACTCAGCGAAAAACCTCGAACAGCGCGAAAATGCATTAAATCAAAATAAAGGTCAAACGGTAAAGCTGCCGCCTTTAGTTTATATCCAGCAGCCGAAAACGGAGCAAGAGCCACCAGCACAATCAATCGTGATTGAAACAGCGGCTCAAAAACGGCCTTCTTCACCTATGCCTACTCAGGAAAAAATGAGTGCGACAAAAGGGTTTTTTTTAGGGTTATTATCAAGCGCAGTCATCTTTTCTGGTATCGGCTATGCGTTGTATTACTCGACCCAGCAAGAAGTTATTGCAATGGCTTCTGTTCCTGAAGGCGCGGCGGCTCAATGGCTATATAAACCTGAACTTACAACCTACGCGGATAACTTAGGGTTATTAGAGAAGCAGTCACCTATTTTTACCTTAAAGCTCGCTGATTCATTAGTGGATGTAGCCAAAAAACAGTGGCCTAACAATGCGGATCAAGCTTATGCCAGCCGTAACTGGCAAAACTTGATAACAACTCGGTTAGAAAATGCGCCAATTAGCGATAGTTGGTCAGAAACAGCGACATTATTACAGCAGCTATCAGACAAAATTGTGATGCAAGAGCGCAATCGCGGGAGTTTTACTCTCTCTTATTTGAAAACTGCTATCTATGATATTCAAAAGCAGCATAACAAGAGTACACCTGTTGAAGAAAGACTACGTGAATTCTCTTTACAAATTGAAAATGACCAACCTATCTCACCAACATTAATTAGTAATATCGATTCACAAATTAATGGCTTATTAGCACGTTACTATGATTTGCAAAAACAGGCAGAAGAACGCGGTTTAAAACCAAACTCATATTAAAAGGATATTATCATGGCGAATATGATCTATTTGACATTAAAAGGCAGCAAACAAGGTGCAATTTCTCAAGGATGTGGAAGTTTAGACTCGATCGGTAATAAGTATCAAAACGGTCATGAAGATGAAATTTTTGTCCTACGATTAGGAAATGGCTTTAGTCGTACTCAAAATATTAATTTTCAACCTGTTACATTAATTAAGTTGTTAGATAAATCATCTCCACTGTTGGCAAATGCAATTGCCAATAATGAAACACTTGAGATGACATTTAATTTTTATCGGACTTCACAAACAGGCTCTCAAGAAAAGTATTACACCATTACTCTGAGAGAAGCGTCCATTATTAATTTAGAGTCAGACTATCCTCATTCATCGAATAATAATGAGCAATTACCAGAGGAAACACTAACTGTGAAATATAAAGATATTATATTTCAGCATGTTATGGCTGGGACTTCAGGCTACTGTAGCTGGCAAGAAAATACAATTTAATGGATGTTGAGCCTAAAAGATGAGTGAAATAAAGTATCTACAAGAAAAGCAATATTTACAAAAACTCGCTGACGATTATGCGAGAGAGAAGCCGCATTTGGTTCACGTATTAGATCCACAAGATCCTCATACGGGTTATTTACTTGAAGGGTTTGCTTTTCTTTCGGCACGCCTACAAGAAAAAATTGATGACGCTTTTCCTGAAATTACCTTACCTTTACTACAACGTTTAGGCTCACAAGCGATTAAGGGGCTACCTTCAACAACAATTATTCAGGTTGACCAAGATGGGGTCATTGATTATCCATATTATCTTTCAGAAAATAATTTGATTCTAGGTCCTAAAGGTGCCAGTTTTAGTCTTTGTTATGGAGTGACCCTACAACCTTATTCTATTGTTGAGCGAAAAATTACTCATCAGCCTAATCGGAGTTGTATCTCATTACGAGTAAAATACCGAGGCATAATAAAAGAATATGATACAGCATCGCTAAACCTCTTTTTGAGTAAACAAAAAGCTATTGCAGATACTTTGATGCTCGGGTTTAGCCAATATTTTGATTATATAGAGCTGAATCATGATGGAAAAAGCTATCGTGGGAACAGCCTTGATTTTTATTTTGAGCCGAAGATAGGTAAAAAATTTCAAATTTTCCAGCAAACAGATAATCAATTATCAGCCCCTCAACAGCTACTGGAAGGGTTTTATTTACCACATGTTCATCATTTTATCGATATTAATGTACCGTTGATCACTAAGCAGCTTAATTGGCAAGATGATGATACGTTTGTGATCAATATCTATTTCAATAAGCAGCTTTCGATTACTCAGGCACAGTGTGAAGAGAGTTTTTATTTAAACTGTGTACCTGCAATTGATAAAGAAAAGCAAAATGAACTGAAAATAGATTTTAAATATAATCAATCGTCGTATTTATTACCTATACCTGATAATCACTATTTGGCGCATTTATCAGATATTCAGTTGTCATTAGAGCCTCACGAAAAGGTTCGTGGCTTATATTGTGATTTTTATCCGATGACGGATTTTACTGCGGCATCACGTCTGCTGCCCCAATATCAACAAGCGTTGTTTTATGCACTCACTATTGATAACGATATTCGAGGAAGGACACTATATTATTTAAATTTTTATGATAATAAAGGTACACCGATGGTAGTGCCTCCTAGTTTACGTTTTTCATGTAATTATGTGAGTTTTGAACAATATCAAGAAAGCCGCATAGGGGTCTTAAACAGCCATAGTGAGAAGGTGCCAGAAGGAGTAAAAACAGCAAATATCACCGAGTTATCAAACTGTTATCCACCGATTGTGAATGATAAATATTATTGGCAATTACTATCACACTATAGTGCTAATGCTTTTATGTTGATGTCTCTTGATACTATCAAGCAGATGTTGACGGAATATATTTTATATCGTGAAAACGATAGACAAGTTACACGCAAACTTGAACGGTTATTATCAGGTTGTATTGCGCTTAAAACGAATTTATATGATCACATTTTAAAAGGAAAGCCATATCGCTGCTTATCCCTTGTGGTGACATTAGACATTCAAAAATTTGAAAATGAAGGTGAGGCATTTATGTTTGTCACTCACCTATATCATTTTTTCCCTTTTTGTTTATCTGAAAATATGTTGTTGGAAATGTCAGTGAATTTCAATGATGCTGATTTACCGACATGGTATTTATCACCCTCACCATTACAAGGATATAAATCACTGTTATAAAAAACCATGGCGCAACAATTGAGTGCGCCATTTTGCAAGGTTAAGTCTATGTCTTCAAATATCTCGAGAAAAAATGTATCTGATGCTGAAAAAGCGGGCCAACATTGGCAATCTCTATTAAACAGGCCAGAGCCACAGCGCCTTAAATCGGCTTCTGACGCCAGCGGATCTCAGCCCTCTCAATCTAAGAAAATAGATATTTACGATGCAATTGCTAATCGTAAGCTGTATTCCGGACTCGTATTTACCTGCCAAATTGGTGATCTTCCTGTAGAGACCTTTCAGGTCACCCAATTTGATTTGCACGAAGGGTTATCCGAGTTATTTACGCTGAACATTCAAGCCGTCAGCTCACAATCAGAGATTGATTTTCAAGATGTATTGGGGATGGCTTCCTCCATCACCATCATGCGTGAAGGTATTGTTACCCGTTGTGTACAAGGGATTTTAGCTAGCGCCGAGCAAGGCAATACCGATGGCGTGAAAACGTGGTATCAGTTTGTTATCCGCCCTGAAATGTGGATCATGACGCTTAAGCAAGATAGTCGTATTTTCCAAGACACTACCGTTCCCAACATACTAGAAACCTTGCTGAATGAATCCCATGTTAAACACGATAAATTATTTTATCACCCTGAAGAGCATTTGCAGCGCTCTTATATCACGCAAAAACGTGAAACCCTGTATGAGTTTTGGTGTCGCCTCGCTGCCGAAGAAGGGATTAACTACTGGTTCGAGGAAGGCCCACAATTATTCTATAGCGATCGCCACTTGGGTATGAAAGCGGGGATCCATTTAACTTATAATCCCCAATCAGAAACCGATATTACCGACAGCACGGTCACCGCATGGCGTTATGCAGAACGCTTATGTAGTGATATTCGTATTGATAAAGATTACAATCAGTTACGTCCTTCTTACCCATTGAGCCATCAGGTAACGGGTGAAGTACATCAACAACACGAAGTATTTGAAAGTTATGGGCGCTTCCAAGAAGATGCTGAAGGTCAGTCGTTTAATCAAATCCGCTACGAACAATCGCAAAATAACCGCCAAACAGGCACTGCTAATACCAATTGTATTGAATTAGCACCTGGACGAATATTCAGCTTATCTAATCATCCCAGTAGCCGTATGAATGATAGCTGGCAAGTGATTACGGCACACCATCACGGGGTACAGCCCCTCGCTGACAACAGTGGCGGTGAAGGTACGCAATTGAGTAATACCATCACCTTTATTCCAAGTACCCAAGAATGGCGTCCACCGTACCGCTATAAGCCGACTGCTGATGGGGATGAGCTGGCTACAGTCGTTGGGCCACCAGGAGAAGAAATTTACACCAACAGTAAAGGGGAAGTTATAGTCTATTTTCATTGGGATAGACGAGGTATACCTGACTACGGTGCTTCATGCTGGGTACCTGTTTCACATGGTTGGAGTGGTAATGGGTACGGATTTATGAGTATCCCACACATAGGTCAGCAAGTCCTTATTAGCTACTTGAATGGGGATATTGATAGGCCTATTGTTACGGGGTGTACTTATAACGGGAGTAATAAGCCTCCGTTAGATTTACCAAAAGAAAAAACACGAACGACCTTTAAAACCTGTACTCACAAAGGCGAAGGATTTAACGAACTACGTTTTGAAGATCAAAGTGGGCAAGAGGAAGTATATCTTCATGCTCAACGTGACCTAAATGTGCATATTGAAAACGATAGCCATTGGCATATACAGCGTGATTCGAAACAGCGTGTTGACCAACATCGTTATACAGAGATTGAGGGGGATGATCACTCCCATATCAAAGGTACACAAAAATCTCTTGTTGAAGGTGATAGCTCCCTACAAGTACTTGGCAGTCATCACCAGAAAGTTAATGCCGTAATGGTTAGTGAAAGTGGTCAAGAAACCCATATCACTAGCCAAGGTAAAGTGGTAATTGATGCCGCCACAGAAATTACTCTTAAGGTAGGGGGGAGCTTTGTACGTGTGACGCCAAGTAATGTGTTTACCTCGGGTAATGTTGTCATTGGTGACAGTGCGGGAGGAACAGGACAAGCGGTTAATATCCAGTTGCCAGAAGGTGTTGCGCCATTTGTGTCACCACCTTACCCAATCAAACCATACTGTGCGATGCAAGCACAAGCAACAGGCAGCTGGGTAATTAAACTTAAAGGAGGGAAAGCATGAAATCGAATGATTGGACACGTTGGTTGACTGAACCCTCGACTGTCCCCGTATATTTGATGCTCAATACGTTATCGTCCCCAAACCCGACAGATTTATTGTTTGCCAATGATTGGGTTGAGCAATCTTTTCCACTGTATAATGGCACGTCACTGGCACATTTGATCGCACAAAGTCCATGGCTCGTACAGTTAAAGGTAAAGGCTTACGCACCATTAGGGCAACTTCTTGACCGCAAAGCATTAAGTGATAAATCATGGGGGTGGGTATACCGGAGCTCGTTAGGTTGGGCATATCAACTAAAGCATTGGCAAAACCGACAACTGGTATTACTTAATAATGAATTAGTGGTACTGCGTTTGATGGATAGTCGTATTGCTACAGTCTTGATACCCAAAATGAATATTCATGATTGGCATGTTTTAATGACTCCAGTACATGAAGTGATGCTCGATACACCAAATGGAGCAAACTTATTCGAATCACAGGCACGTCATGAGTCATTGCCGTATCCCGAAACCCAAGCTCGCCCGTTTGTGATAGGACATCATTTACAAATTGCGTGGGAAGACTCAGAAACCTTTATCCAGTTGACAGCAGAAAATATGGCTTGTGAACTGTGGGAAAATGTTCCCAATGATGCCATGAAACTTGATACCCCCGAAGGTCAACTTCACCGACGTTTAGTTGATTGGTTACATATTCATCCCTCATTGGCTGGAGATGTTACATCCCGTACCATCGGACAATTTTTGAACTATTCCCAACAGCAGGGATGGTTGACTTTGACAATGGAGCTGTCATGAATCAAAAAACAGAATCTTGTATTATCTGTGAAAATTATCGGTTCTGGCTTGAGCTACAACTGGTGGATGATAAAGGGCAGCCGTTAGCAAATGTACCTTATATGTTGTCAGAGCGGGGAACCGACCGCATCCTACAAGGTAGTAGTGATCCACAAGGACTTATTCATGTCGAAGGTCTTACCGCACGCCCTTATACATTAACTTTAGAAGCTCAATCCCTTGCTGATGCGCTCACAGCTATTTCACCTCCAGCAGCTATCCAAGGAAAAGAGAAAATGTTGAGTGATTTTTGCCGTGAGCAAAATTATATACTCAGTGAAAACAATCGTGCAGGGGCGTTTAACTCAGTGTTACCTGAGACGGTTCACCGTATGACGGCAGGGCAAATTAAACGCTCTCTACACTATCAGCAGCTAGATACTGGTTACCCACTATTATTTCCGTATGACCAGCGCCGTGTGATTGCCATTAAGAGTATCGCCGAACCGGTGTTTGCCAAATCTATCTTGCGCGGTGAAGGCAATACCGATGCGGGTGACGCGGTCGAAGTCAGTAACTATTTTGGCTCGACTGTGGTGTATCAGGTACAACCCAAACTGATACCGTCCGAACAAGCTAAACCTACAGAATTTACCATTGCGTCTTTATTTGGTATTTCGACGGCTGAAGCCAATCCATTGATACTCATCCCGTTAGCGATGATATTTCTTCAGCAAATGGCGGTATCGGGCGGCGCAGCTCAGAGTCAAAATACCTGGCAATCCTCGGATAAGTTTTTTGATGATTACTCAACATCTCGTGTATCACCTACAATAAAAGTGAATGCTCCTTCACTATCAGCACTGAGTATCCTTGTGAGTATGGGATATGTAGGGGTTTTTACTCGTACAGAATCGAGTGACTCGAGTGATTTACTGACTTATGAGGATTTAAAAGAAAAGGCGCTCGCTAAGGGAACCGCGACTACACGAATACGCATGGGTCGACGAAGATGGCCAAGTGGTCGGCTATCATACCTCTACGGAGAGCGGGCAAGACCAAGTTCCTGTAAGGATGATGGAACTCGCTTCAGAAGCGGAAACACAAAAAGTCCGTTCATTGGCGGTCTATCAAGCAACAGAAGGCTTACGATATGCAGGTAGTACAGCAGATGTGTACAAATTTACCACCGATGACGGAGACGACGTTTTTATCAGTTATGCGAAAAATGGTAATTTTGTAGGCGTTCAATCGCAAATCCATGAGGGGGAAGGCCGAATTCATACAGGGCATCCGCCGTCACAACCTTTAGATGTTAGACCGCATACGGG
>NZ_JAMPOG010000023.1:0-123667 GCF_028480065.1 Providencia sp. PROV189 | reverse complement strand
TTGAACCTGCAACGGCAGAAACTGAGCCAGCCGACATTGATCCGCGTAAAGCCGCAGTCGCTGCCGCTATTGCCCGTGCTAAAGCGAAAAAAGCAGCCCAAGAGAAAGCACAACTTGAGGCTCAAGTGAGTGAGGAGGAAATGCTGTCACCTGCTGCTGAACAACCCATTGAAGAAGAAACAGATCCTCGTAAAGTTGCGGTTGCTGCGGCGATAGCTCGCGTAAAAGCCAAACAAGCTCAAAAACAAAACGAACAAACAATGAGTAAGTGATTAAACACCATGAAATTTAGGCCTATTGATCCAAATAACCGTCGTTTAAAAATCGCTAGCGCGCCATTTACCCATGATAACCAAAGCACTAGTCTTGTTATGCTTTGGGTTTTATTGGCTGCGATACCGGGTATTGCAGCACAAATTTACTTCTTTGGTATTGGCACTCTCTATCAAATTGTTTTAGCCATGCTGGCTGCTGTGATCACAGAAGGCATCGCTATCCGTTTACGTAAAAAGCCTGTTATTAACGTTCTTAAAGATAATTCAGCCATTGTTACCGCGCTATTACTGGGTGTGAGTCTACCGCCATTAGCACCTTGGTGGATGATCGTTCTTGGAACTGCCTTTGCCGTGATCATTGCTAAACAATGTTATGGTGGTTTGGGGCAAAATCCATTTAACCCTGCAATGGTGGGTTATGTCGTATTACTAATTTCTTTTCCTGTACAAATGACCAGTTGGCTCCCGCCCTCTGAATTACAGACTCTTAATATCAATGCACTAGAGAGCTTTTCAATTATCTTCACTGGACATACTCCAACGGGGATCACGCTGGATGCCTTGCGAATGGGTGTCGATGGAATGAGCCAAGCAACACCATTAGACAGCTTTAAAACAGGGCTATTAACCCATTCGATTTCTGATGTTTTACAGCAACCAATTTTACAAGGCTCTCTGGCGGGTATTGGTTGGCAATGGGTCAATATTGCCTATTTAATCGGCGGCCTCATAATGTTAAACCGTCGGATTATTAGTTGGCAGATCCCTGTTTCATTCCTTGCCACCTTAGCATTCTGTTCAGTAGTCAGTTGGTTATTAGATGATGGTCGCTACTCGCCACCACTAGTACAGTTACTCTCCGGCGCAACTATGCTAGGGGCATTTTTTATTGCAACAGATCCAGTTACGGCATCGACGACACCAAAAGGCCGCTTGATTTATGGTGTAATGATTGGCTTATTAGTGTGGCTAATCCGTGTTTACGGTGGTTATCCCGATGCTGTCGCTTTCGCTGTGCTACTAACTAATATTGCGGTGCCTCTCATTGACCATTATACGCAACCTCGTGCATACGGGCATGGACATAAGTAAGGAGCCTATATGTTAAACACAATGCGTCGTCATGGAGCCATCTTGGCTATTTTTGCAGCCGGCACAACTGCACTTAGTGCGGCTGTTTATACCTTAACGAAAGAGACAATCGCACAACAAGCGGCGATCGTACAAAAACAGCTACTTGACCAAGTCGTACCAACTAGCCTGTATGATAATGCATTTGGGCAGGAGTGTTATTTAGTCGGAGCAGAAGCTGAGCTAGGCAGCAAGCAACCACATCGGTTATATATTGCGAGAAAGAATGGTGAGCCTGTTGCCGCCGCCCTTGAATCTACAGCACCCGACGGCTATTCAGGTGCAATACATCTCTTAGTCGGTGCAGATTTTAATGGAAATGTGCTAGGTGTTAGAGTGACAGAGCATCATGAAACACCGGGTCTCGGCGATAAAATTGAAACACGAATTTCAAACTGGATCACTTTGCTCACAGGGAAAGTTGAATCCGACCATGACCCCAAATGGGCAGTTAAAAAAGATGGCGGTGATTTTGACCAATTTACTGGGGCAACCATAACCCCAAGAGCGGTTGTTAATGCGACCAAACGTACCGCCGTTTTTATGCAAAAAATACCACAAAATCTCTCTAGCTATCCTATTTGTGGAGCTGAATAATTATGAGTCAATCTAAAGAACTTTTTGTACAGGGCTTATGGAAAAACAACTCGGCACTTGTACAGCTTTTAGGCCTATGCCCATTACTGGCTGTTTCATCAACAGCGACCAATGCATTAGGGTTAGGACTTGCTACAACATTAGTGCTGGTCTGTACCAATGTTGCCGTATCCGCATTTCGTCGTTGGGTACCAGCTGAAATTCGTATTCCTATTTATGTTATGATCATTGCCTCTGTCGTTAGTGCAGTACAGATGCTTATTAACGCCTATGCGTTTGGCCTATATGAATCGCTGGGCATATTTATTCCGCTGATTGTGACCAACTGTATTGTAATTGGTCGCGCTGAGGCTTATGCCTCACGGAATCCTGTACCACTTTCTGCTATTGATGGCCTTGCGATGGGGTTAGGTGCAACGGCAGCCTTGTTCGTTTTAGGGGCTATGCGCGAGATTTTAGGTAATGGCACACTGTTTGACGGTGCAGATTTACTACTAGGATCATGGGCCAAATCATTGCGAATAGAGGTTTTACACCTTGACTCACCATTTTTACTCGCTATGCTGCCACCGGGCGCCTTTATCGGCCTCGCCCTGATGCTTGCGGGCAAATATTTAATTGATGAGAAAATGAAAAAACGAGCCGCCCTAAAATCGGGCCAACAACCTGAACGTGAATACCAAAAAGAACAAGGATGCGGCAGCCATATTTCTAGATAAGATTAATTGTGAGCTATGAATAAATCAAAACGTATTGAGATATTGACTCGCCTGCGCGATAACAATCCCAATCCAACAACTGAGTTACAATTTAACTCCCCTTTTGAGCTGTTGATAGCGGTTTTGTTATCTGCACAGGCGACTGATGTCAGCGTTAATAAAGCAACAGCCAAATTATATCCTGTCGCTAATACTCCTGAAGCCATGCTCGCTTTGGGCGTCGATGGTATCAAAGAGTATATAAAAACAATTGGTCTGTTTAACACTAAAGCTGAAAGTGTTATCAAAACCTGCAAAATCTTAATTGAAAAGCATAATAGCCAAGTTCCTGAAGATCGCGCAGCTTTAGAGGCCTTACCCGGCGTTGGTCGTAAAACAGCAAATGTGGTGTTAAACACGGCTTTTGGCTGGCCAACCATTGCTGTTGATACGCATATTTTTCGAGTTTGTAATCGTACCAATTTTGCTCCAGGTAAAAATGTCGTTGAAGTCGAAGAAAAACTTCTCAAAGTCGTTCCCACAGAGTTTAAAGTCGACTGCCATCATTGGTTCATTTTACATGGTCGCTATACCTGTATCGCACGCAAACCGCGCTGTGGGTCTTGTATTATTGAAGATCTCTGCGAATTTAAAGATAAGGTGTACCCTGAGAATTAACATTACACTGCTCCCAGTTATTTGTTCACAATGCAAATTTTTTCTTGCTCTAAGACTTTGTCTTACGTAACAATGGGAGCCAAACTCAACCTCCATAAAAACGGTAAGTATGTTCCAAGACAACCCATTGCTCGCGCAACTTAAACAGCAACTGCACTCCCAAACGCCTCGCGTTGAAGGATTGGTAAAAAGCACCGATAAAGGTTTCGGTTTTCTCGAAGTAGATGGCCAAAAAAGCTACTTTGTTCCACCTCCACAAATGAAAAAAGTGATGCATGGCGATCGCGTTATCGCGGCCATTCATACAGACAAAGACCGTGAATTCGCTGAACCAGAAGAACTTGTTGAACCCTTTCTCAGCCGCTTTGTCGGGCGCATTCAGAAGAAAGATAATGACAACCGCTTATTTGTGATCCCTGATCATCCACTGCTAAAAGATGCTATTTCTTGTCGCCCAGTAAAAGACATCGACCATGAATTTGCTCAAGGTGATTGGGTTGTTGCACAGATGCGTCGCCATCCTTTAAAAGGTGATAAAGGTTTTTACGCTGATATCACTGAGTACATCACCGATGCTAATGACCATTTCGCCCCTTGGTGGGTCACTTTACGTCGTCATCAACTTGATCGTGCTGAGCCGCAAATGGTTCACAGTGAACGCGATGATGAAGGCATTGAGCGTGTTGACCTTACCGACCTGCATTTCGTGACTATCGACAGTGCAAGTACAGAAGATATGGATGATGCTCTGTATATTGAAAGAACAGCAGACGGTCATTTAAAACTTTATATCGCTATCGCGGATCCAACCAGTTATATCAAAGAAGGCAGTGAATTAGATAAGCTCGCTTTAGCTCGCGCTTATACGAACTACTTGCCTGGCTTTAATATTCCGATGTTACCTCGTGAGCTTTCAGATAACCTCTGCTCTTTACGCCCAAATGAGCGCCGTCCAGCATTAGTGTGTGCCGCAACCATTTTGGATGATGGTAACCTAGCTGAAGATATTCAGTTTTTCAGTGCATGGGTTGAGTCTAAATCAAAGCTGGTTTATGACGAAGTTTCCGATTGGCTAGAAAAATCAGGTAGCTGGCAACCAACTAATGATGTAGATCAGCAACAGATTGAATTACTGAAAGAAATGGCGGATAAGCGTCATCAATGGCGTCAACAAAATGCGTTAGTCTTTAAAGATCGCCCTGACTATCGTTTCTTGTTAGATGACAAAGGGAATGTTATTGACATCGTCGTCGAAAGCCGCCGTACGGCAAACCGTATTGTCGAAGAAGCGATGATCACCGCTAACTTGTGTGCCGCAACACAGCTCAAAAACACATTAGGTTTTGGCGTATTCAACGTTCATATGGGCTTTGAGCCATTACAAATAGAGCAAGTTGTACAAACATTGAAAGAGCATGGTATTGAGACAACGGCCGAATCCCTGCTCACCTTAGAAGGTTTCCGCCAACTACGCCGCCAATTAGATGCACAACCGACACAATTCTTAGATAGCCGCATTCGTCGATTCCAAACCTTTGCAGAAGTCAAAGGTGAACCCGGCCCTCACTTTGGATTAGGTTTTGAGGCTTACGCAACGTGGACATCACCAATCCGTAAATACACGGATATTGTTAACCATCGTCTACTTAAATCGGTTATTTCGGGTAAACCCTCAACTGATAAACCGACAGAAGAGTTATCGATTAAATTAGCGGAGCGTCGCCGAGCCAATCGCATGGCTGAACGTGATGTTGGTGATTGGTTATATGCGCGCTTTTTAAAACCTTTCGAAGGTACAGACAAGGCATTCCCTGCGGAAATTATCGATATCACACGTGGTGGTGTACGAGTGAGGTTAACCGACAATGGTGCCGTAGCCTTTATTCCAGCGCCGTTCTTACACGCTGTACGCGATGAGATCCAGTGCAGCCAAGAAACAGGTAGCGTGTTAATCAAAGGCGAACCCGCATACAAACTCAACGATATTATTAATGTTAATATCGCTGAAGTACGTATGGAAACTCGCAATATTGTTGCTCGCCCTGCCGCATAATTACTTTTGATGCTATAATAAATATGCTACTGGTTTTAGCAGTAGCATATTGTTTCTTACTTTTCCTTCTTAATGAGTTCCACTCAGATATATTGTCGCTTTTTATATACATTAATTCCCGATAATTCTGATTCGTATAATTACTGATTGTGATAATTTGGTAGCGTCCTTAAAACTCGGAGTCACTAAAATGAACACGACAAGTAAACGCATTATGACATTCACACTTGCAACCCTTATCGCAATAAGCGTTAGCGCATGCTCTAATATGTCAAAGCGAGATAAGAATACGGCTGTAGGTGCTGGCGTAGGTGCTGTAGGCGGTGCTATCCTAACGGGCGGTAGTGCACTGGGAACGGTTGGTGGCGCTGCAGTTGGGGGGATTATTGGTAACCAAGTCGGAAAATAAATCTATGGATAAGGGGGGATGCCCCCCTTATCCTATATTGTGTTATCCACCCGCTAACTTCACTTGATAACCTTTTGCTTCAAGAAGTTGCTTAATCAGCTCTCTCTTATCACCCTGAATTTCAATATCACCGTCTTTTACTGAGCCACCGCAACCACATTTTTTCTTTAATTCCGCGGCCAATTTAGCCAGTGCATCATCTTCAAGATCGAGTCCTGTCACCACGCAAACGCCCTTGCCTTTGCGACCCGATGTTTCACGGCGGATCCTGACAATACCATCTCCTTTTGGGCGTTGTGCTTTCGGTTTTTCCTCTTCGATGCGACCGATATCCGTGCTATACACTAAACGGCTATTTGTATCCTTCATGCACAATCCTTAATAGATTGGTTGATCTGCTTTAATGTGAGTGCAGGGTTATCACTACGCGTAATAGGACGGCCGATAACCATATAATCAACCCCGACTTTTAATGCTTCTTGAGGTGTCATGATACGGCGCTGATCCCCAACATCACTACCAATTGGGCGAATACCTGGTGTCACTAATTTAAAATCATCACCACACAATGATTTCAGTCTTGCAGCTTCATGTGCTGAACACACCACACCATCTAAGCCACATGCTTTTGTCAATAAAGCTAAACGTTCAGCATGCTCAGCTGGCGTAGCATTAATACCAATGCCAGTCAGATCGGATTGATCCATACTGGTTAAAACAGTGACCGCTGTTAATAATGGCGCCTCTTTTCCATAAGGCTCTAATGCCTGACGAGCCGCTTCCATCATACGGCTGCCACCACCAGCATGAACGTTAACCATCCAAACGCCCATTTCTGCTGCTGCCCCAACCGCACGCGCAACCGTATTAGGAATATCGTGAAATTTTAAATCGAGAAATACATCAAAACCACGTTGGTGTAGTGATTTCACAAATTGAGGGCCATTGAAGGTAAACATCTCTTTACCGACTTTCAAACGACATTCACGCGGATCAATAAGGTCAACAAATGCCAATGCCGCGTTTGCATCTTCATAATCGAGCGCAACAATAACTGGCGAGTGAGTAGATACGCGAGCGTGGTTCTCAGTTGAAGAAATCATTTAGTAGTAGCCTTAATCATATTTGGTAATAAAGTGACGCTGTCACTGCCCATCTAAACCACGAATTGGCTTAATGGTGTCCCATGAACGACAAGACGGGCAGTGCCAATATAATGAATGCGAAGTAAAACCACATTTGTGGCAACGATAGTCAGGTTTGGTTCTAATTTGTTCCCCGACCATTTTCCGCAGCAAAATCAGGCTCTCTTTTGCTCGCCCTTCTTCTGCTTCTTTTAAATGGTAATCCATCAAACGATAAAATAACCGCATTGTTGGGTGACGTTGAATCTGATCGTTAATATAACTTGCGGCGGCTTCATGACTTTGCTTCTCAACAATAATGTCGGCGAGATACAGTTCAGCGACTGCCCCCGTATTACCCGCAACACATTGACGGAGATACACTTCCCAAGCATCCACATCTGCGATTTGTTGATAGCAATCATAAAGTAAAGGTAAAGTTTCAGCCACCAGCTCTCTATCTTGTTCGTAGACTTGTTTAAGAACATTGATAGCTTTGTCGTAATGTTCCTGCTCGATAAAAATTCGCCCTTTCATAATTGAAACACGGGCACAATTTTTATCCGCCTGTTCGGCTTTATTCAGAAGACTTAAAGCCCCATCAAGATCGTCACTGCCTAAGTGTTGATTGGCTAATTCACAATAAAAATGCGCAATATTTTCGCGTAACTCTTCATTACCCAATTTAACCAACTTAGTCGCCGTTTCGATTGCTTTCGTCCAATCACTGGTTAATTGAAAAATCGCCAATAATGACTGTAGTGCACTTTGCTTAAAATCCACCTCATCCGTCAATTGCTGGAACATATTTTCAGCACGATCGTAAACCCCTGCGGCCATATAATCACGACCGAGTTGTTGCGTGGCTAATAAGCGTTGTTCAAAGGATAATGCGGCACTTTCAACAAGTGACTGATGAATACGGATGGCTCGTTCAACTTCACCACGTGAACGAAATAAATTACCTAAGGTTAAATGCGCTTCAAAGGCGGAACTGTCTTCCTTGAGCATATCAAGGAATAAATCAACCGCTTTGTCTTGCTGATTTGATAAAAGAAAGTTAACGCCCGTAACATAATCACGTGACAGGCGGTTAGCATGTTGCTGCTTGTCTTGTTGAGCGCTTCGACGCCCCATATACCAGCCGTATGCAGCGGCGACAGGTAACAACAGAAACAGCAACTCAAACATACAAGATTATTCCTTGCTCTTTTGAGCCACAACTTCTGTAGATTCAGAGATGGTTTTATCATCCACACTCAATTGTGATTCAAGACGTCTAATTTTACGGCGTGCATTTTTCAAGCTCACCACAGCACGCAGATAAAATAGCCCTGCAACTAACCAACCCAGTACAAAGCCGACACCAAACAAAGAGGCTAAAAGTGAAGATAATGCAAAATCTCCTTGTGCAATCAGGTAGTTAAATGTAATAACCTGATTATTGCTTGAGCCTAGCGTGATTGAAATAATAAAAATAACCACAGCTAGTAATAATATCAGAAAATATTTCACATTCTTTCCCGTTATCCGTTCTTATGAAAACAAATTATCTACCTGATAAGGTAGCATTTCTGGCGCACTCAGACAAAGTAATTTATCTTATACGCCCACTTTGTTAATGTATATTGAACCTTATTTAACCTACTTGTTTTTACTTTCACTCAGATTGGGTGTTTTATCCCTTAAGAGCGTACACGCAATCATCGCCAAAATTGCACTAATGATAATAGAAGCGATTGCATCTGAAGGCCAATGCATCCCTAATAATAACCGACTAAATACGATAGCTTCCGCCCATACCGCCAGCACGATGGCAAGTGCATATTGACGACGCTGCCAAAATAATCCAATCAATAAAAGTGCCCAGCCAGCCGCAAATAGCACATGCCCAGAAGGAAATGAGTAGCCAGTTTCCGCTTGCCAATGTTTGCGTAACCATGAAGGAACCTGATCACTTTGTTTAACGGTTTGTTTGATAACGTCTGCTCGCTGCTTTCTTTTTAAGTCATAAAATTCTGTCGCTGAAAGCCCATATTCTTTTTCTAGCCAAACCACATATGGGCGTGGCTCTTGGAAACTATTCTTAACAACGCTTTTGATCCCTTGTCCTACCAAAATACAGCATACAACAATAACAACCCATTGAAGGACACTTTTCAACTTTGGTTTACAGATATAAAGGGCCAAGGCTAATAATACGATAGAGGTTATCAGACTATAAGGGAGACCAGCCGTTTCTGTTAGCCAAAATAACCATTTAACCGATTCTACATTCTGAGACGGCAGCCAACTCCACCCTACCATCAGTAACGCTGTAGGAGGTATGATTAATAAAACAGCAAAGACTAATATCGGGTAAATTGATTTATTCATTTTATGCTATCCATGTCAGTTGACTGTTCGAATCAATAAAATTAGATTCACAAATGATTAACTCTGTTATAGTAATGCATAGTGGACTGTGTGCAAATAAATGTCTGCGCTATATGCTAGATGTCATATAGTATCGATAAGCAATATTTTTATCGATTAACGTTATTAATTAAGCAAGAGTTATCTCAACTAATGAATGAAAATATGCAGCTAAAACGCGTTGCCGAAGCCAAATTACCAACTCCTTTCGGCGAATTTTTAATGGTAGGGTTTGAGGAAATCGCAACAGGTCGTGACCATGTCGCACTGATTTTTGGCGATATTTCAGGTCCAGAGCCTGTTCTCAGTCGGATCCACTCGGAATGCTTAACCGGAGATGCATTATTCAGTTTACGCTGTGATTGTGGCTTCCAATTAGAAGCGGCACTGTCTCAGATCAGCAAAGAAGGTCGAGGTGTACTGCTCTATCATCGCCAAGAGGGTCGTAATATCGGCCTACTTAATAAAATTCGTGCTTATGCCTTGCAAGATCAAGGTCTAGACACCGTAGAAGCCAATCTCAAACTAGGCTTCAAAGCGGATGAACGCGACTTTACGCTCTGCTCTGATATGTATAAGTTATTAGGTATTAATGAGGTTCGCTTATTAACTAATAATCCAAAGAAAATAAATATCATGCGTGAAGCAGGTATTAATGTCGTTGAACGTGTGCCATTAATTGTTGGTCGCAATCCAAGTAATGCTCATTATCTCGATATTAAAGCTGAGAAAATGGGCCACATGTTATTTAAACATCAATAATCCTTCTCATAATGGAAGAGTAATGACACTGCTCTTCCTTGACTAATATTAAAATGATAACAATCGGTTGTAGCACTTTTGCCGATTGATATATTCACTTTCATTTCATAAGGTTTATACTGTTTATCAACAATGATCTCGATGAATAAATTTAATACGTTAAGTTTATTTTTCTGATAACAAGGAGCTACGGTGAATAACCTGCATTCTATCCAACGCATGAGAAGATTACGTAAGACAGAAAAAATGCGTGATCTCTTCCAAGAAACGCATCTTTCTCTTAATGACCTGTGCCTTCCAATCTTTGTTGAGGAAGGGCTTGATGATTATAAGCAAATTGACAGCATGCCAGGTGTTGTACGTATTCCAGAAAAACGTTTAGCTTATGAAATAGAGCGTATTGCCAAAGCAGGTATTAAATCTGTTATGACTTTTGGCGTCTCTCATCATTTGGATGAAACAGGGAGTGATGCTTGGCAAGAAAATGGTCTTGTCGCACGCATGTCTCGTATCTGTAAAGAGACAGTACCTGAAATGATTGTGATGTCAGATACCTGTTTTTGTGAATACACTTCACACGGCCATTGTGGGGTAATGCATGGCGATATCGTTGATAACGATGCCACTATCCATAATTTAGGTTTACAAGCTGTTGCAGCCGCCCGTGCAGGTGCTGATTTTATCGCCCCTTCTGCTGCAATGGATGGGCAAGTTGCCGCTATCCGCCAAGCTCTAGATGCAGCTGGTTTTAAAGATACCGCCATTATGTCTTATTCGACTAAATTTGCGTCTGCACTCTATGGCCCATTTAGAGACGCGGCAGGCTCTTGTTTAAAAGGGGATCGCAAAACCTATCAAATGAATCCAATGAACCGCCGTGAGGCAATTCATGAATCCTTAATTGACGTACAAGAAGGCGCGGATGCATTGATGGTTAAACCAGCAGGTGCCTACCTTGATATTATTCGTGACCTACGTGAACGTACTGAATTGCCTATCGGTGCTTATCAAGTCAGTGGTGAATATGCACAAATTAAATTTGCTGCAATGGCTGGGGCTATCGATGAAACTCGCGTCACTCTGGAAACATTAGGCTCTATCAAACGGGCTGGCGCTGATATGATTTTCACCTATTTTGCCCTGCAATTAGCTGAAGATAAAATTTTGTCACGATAATGAGCGCGTGAGAAATAACAACATGCCCGCTGTCGAGTCGATTAGCGGGCATGTTATTTTAATAAACAGCAATGTTTGAGGGTACTTAAACAAAATCGCCTGTTATGCTTTTTGTGCTGCCAGTTGCTCTGTAAAGCGCTGAGCATAATTTAACGCAATGCGAGGTTCATAGAGACCCGTAATAAGTAATTTCTGTTCGCCATTCAATGTATTAGCCACAACGCCCCATGATCCAATATCCTCTCTTGTTTGATAGATTTCATCTGGAACTGGCGATTTTTCTGGCATTGTCACTATCTCATTAGCGAAAGATAATGGTACGATTTCAAATGAGGCATAATCGGCATTTCGTCCTAATGGGAATTCCCTATCAACCAATAAACGAAGATCGCAGACTTCAGTTTCTGGGGTTTGCATGACAATGGAATAGAGATTCGGAATATGTTCAAGAATATCTCGGACTTCATCTAAATAATGATGATTTGGCGAGGTGGTAATTAAAATGTCAGCCGCCCAAAGCGCCCCTTTGTAAAAATCCGTTGCGTTAATATCTGCCATATATTAATACCTCACGTTGGTGATTTTATTGGTTTTGTGACGTCTGATTTAATGTCAGCAACCCCACATTTATCTTGGCTAGTTTAATATGAGCCATAATCTCTACTCGTTTTTGCCTCACGATAAAAAGTAAAACATACCTCTTTCCAATAACGAAATTTTTAAAATGATATCTCTGCATCACTCAATATAGATAGGCAATCATCATAGCCTAGACTCAATCCTCATATATTGCGAAATAACAATAAAAAACGCCCATCGTGCAAACAAACACAGATGGGCGTTGTTAACTTAGAGATTAAAGATTAATGGAGCATTTGGCGGATCACATAATGCAGGATGCCACCATGACGGTAATATTCCATTTCTGTTGAGGTATCAATACGGCAACGTGTTGCAATTTCTTTGACCTGTCCATCACCATAGGTAATTTTCACAATAATATGTTGACCCGGCTCAATGGATTGCAAGTGTTCTATATCGATACGTTCATCCCCTTTAAGGCCCAATGTCTTACGCGTTGTACCTTGTGGGAACTCTAATGGGATAACCCCCATACCAATTAAGTTAGAGCGGTGAATACGTTCGTACGATTCCGCAATAACGACACGGACACCAAGTAAATTAGTACCTTTAGCCGCCCAGTCACGGCTTGAACCAGAACCGTATTCTTTACCTGCAATGATAGCGAGAGGCAGCTTTTCCTTTTGATACAGCATCGCCGCATCATAGATCGCCATCTGTTTACCTGTAGGGATATGTTTCGTATATCCACCTTCAACCCCCGGCACCATTTCGTTGCGAATACGGATATTGGCGAACGTACCACGCATCATCACTTCATGGTTACCACGACGAGAGCCATATGAGTTAAAATCGGCGGCAGCTACGCCATGCTCTTGCAAATAACGCCCCGCTGGACTATCCGCTTTGATATTACCCGCAGGTGAAATATGGTCAGTCGTTACCGAATCACCCAATATTGCCAAGATATGTGCGCCATGAATATCTTGAACCACTTCCGGCTCTGCTTTCATCCCTTCAAAGAACGGTGGATGGCGAATATAAGTTGAATCTGGCTGCCAATCATACGTGGAAGAGCTTGCCACTTGTAATGCTTGCCATGCCTCATCACCATCGAAAACCGCACTGTACTCTTTGCGGAACATTTCTGTTTTAACTTTTTCAACGGCTTGAGCAATTTCAGCACTGGATGGCCAAATATCTTTTAGATAGACATCATGACCTTGTGCGTCTTTGCCTAATGAGTCAGTTTTAACATTAATATTCATGTTACCCGCTAACGCATAAGCAACCACCAGCGGAGGTGACGCTAACCAGTTCGTTTTGACTAAAGGATGGATACGGCCTTCAAAGTTACGGTTACCCGACAATACCGCACCAACGGTTAAATCCGCCTCTTTGATCGCTTGCTCAATCGGATCAGGTAATGGCCCAGAGTTACCTATACAGGTTGTACAGCCATACCCCACTAAGTTAAAGCCGAGTTTATCAAGATAAGGTGTTAGTCCTGCCAGAGCTAAATAATCCGTTACCACCTTAGAGCCTGGTGCCAACGAGGATTTCACCCAAGGTTGACGAGTTAGACCTTTTTCTACCGCTTTTTTAGCGAGTAAACCTGCCGCCATCAACACACTTGGGTTTGATGTGTTCGTACAAGAAGTAATCGCTGCAATCACAACAGCACCATCGGTCATTTCAAAGGTTTGTCCTTGATAATTGACTGTCGGATGTGCACCTTTCTCTTTTTTGTTAAGCTCCAGCTCAATAGCGGCTTGGAATGCTTGCGGAACTTGACCCAGTTCAACACGATCTTGTGGACGTTTAGGGCCGGCTAAACTAGATTCCACCGTCGACATATCCAATTCTAATGTGCTCGTAAAGATAGGTTCATCACCCGCATGACGCCATAAACCTTGCTCTTTACAATAGACTTCCATCAGCGCAATTTCATCATCGCTGCGCCCAGTTAACTTCATATAATCTAATGTGACGTTATCGACAGGGAAGAATCCGCAAGTAGCACCATACTCAGGAGACATATTGGCGATAGTCGCCCTATCAGCCAGCGGAAGATCAGCTAAACCATCACCATAAAATTCAACAAATTTACCGACAACACCATGCTTACGTAGCATTTGTGTGACTGTCAGTACCAAGTCTGTCGCTGTAATACCTTCACGCAATTTACCCGTCAGTTTAAAACCGACAACGTCTGGGATCAGCATGGATACCGGTTGACCTAGCATTGCAGCTTCGGCTTCAATCCCACCAACCCCCCAGCCTAATACGCCAAGACCGTTGATCATCGTGGTATGCGAGTCGGTGCCCACAAGGGTATCTGGATAAGCATATAACTTCCCATCCACCTCTTCATACCAAACCGCTTTACCTAAATACTCTAAGTTGACTTGGTGGCAAATACCGGTTCCTGGTGGCACAACCCTAAAGCGATTAAAGGCTTTTTGCCCCCAACGTAAAAAGAGGTAGCGTTCATGGTTACGCTTCATCTCAATTTCAACGTTGTCATCAAATGCTTTATCCGTGGCAAATTCATCAACCATTACCGAGTGGTCAATGACCAGATCAACTGGCGAGAGAGGATTGACTTGCTCAACATTACCACCTAATGATTTAACCGCTTCACGCATTGCAGCTAAATCCACGACCGCAGGTACACCCGTAAAGTCTTGCATTAGTACCCGAGCTGGTCGGTAAGCAATTTCTCTATCTGCATGCCCTGTTTTCTGCCAATCAATAATGGCTTGCAGATCGGCTTCTACTACCGATTTGCCATCAATATTTCGCAATAAGTTTTCAAGTAATACTTTAAGGGATTTGGGTAGCTTTGTGGCATCACCGAGTTGCTGAGTCGCAATCGGTAGACTGAAGTAATTATAGAGCTTGCTTCCGACACTGAGTGTTGCTGCACTCTGTGTTTTAAGACTCAACGACATAACTCCTCCTTGGTTTTTTATGATGATTATCGGTCATCTTATTTACCTAACAAATTACAGTGAATTTGTTAATTAGTTGTAATTATAGTTGCTGAAAATATTTACTTTATGGATTTTGTGTCAAATCCATAAATTTGCTGTGCTTATCATCAAAAAAACAGTAAATGGCGGGGAAATTTAGCCAAGTGACTCATAAAAAGAGTAGTAGAATGCTAGGATTTTGAACTTGTCAATTGAACGCTGACATTGGAATAGCTAAATAGAGAACAAAAAAGTGAGTCACTAAGCTTCTAGTTGAATTCACATCAGTCACTAAAAGCTTAGCTCTCGTTTGAAAGGCAACCTAAAGTTAGATGATAGGCAATTTAATGTCTTTAAACATTTCCTCAATATCTTCATTGTTGCGCAGTGCAATCGCCCTATCTACAACATCACGGGTTAAATGAGGGGCAAATCGCCAAATAAAGTCATACATATAGCTACGTAAAAAACTGGTACGTTTGAAGCCAATTTTCGTTGTGCTATAACTGAATTTATCGCGCATATCGATGACAACCAGATCACTATCCAACTCTGGGTTAACCGCCATACTGGCAATAATCCCAATGCCCAACCCAAGCCTTACATAGGTCTTGATAACATCCGCATCTGTCGCCGTAAAAATAATTTTAGGTTCTAAATTGGCTTTTTGGAATGCCACATCTAATTCAGAACGCCCCGTAAAACCATGGGTATATGTTACGATTTGGTATTGTGCAACATCTTCAATCGTCACATTTTTCTTTTCGGCTAACGGATGCCCTTTTTGCACCACAACACAGCGGTTCCAGTGATAACAAGGTAGCATGATCAAGTCACTGTATAGGTGTAACGCTTCAGTAGCGATCGCAAAATCACTATTCCCTTTGCAAACTTCCTCTGCGATTTGCGTTGGGGAACCTTGTTGCATATGCAGTGAGACATGCGGATAGCGCTCGATAAAACCTTTGATTACCGGCGGAAGCGCATAACGTGCCTGAGTATGTGTTGTTGCAATATGCAAAGTGCCTTTATCTGGATAAGTATGCTCCCCTGCAACGGAACGGATCGCCTCAATTTTTGAAAGCACTTCCCGTGAAATACGGATAACTTCTTCCCCTGCTGGCGTAACATGAGTGAGATGTTTTCCGCTGCGAGCAAAAATTTGGATCCCCAATTCGTCTTCCAACATACGCACTTGTTTGCTAATACCCGGCTGTGAGGTAAATAACCCTTCAGCGGTTGCAGAGACATTCAAGTCATGATTAACCACCTCAACAATATAACGTAATTGCTGCAATTTCATTTTTAGGTCCACCTATACAGAGCCGTAAGGAATTCGCTATAGCTAAAAATTATTATTTATAACTAAAAGCTATATGTATATGATTTGATATAACCAATATATCATCATTATGCTGAGTGTGAATAGCTAGATGATAAAATTTCACCTAAAATAGTTTAAATTTGAAATTATCTTCATTGTTAACTAGTAAGAAAATGCAAAGTTACATTTAAATTTTCCCAATCTATGCTTGAATAGCTGATAGGCAGTTTTGCAAGATAAATGAATCGGCTTTAATCTTAAGTAATGGAAACAATAATTCTCAACGAAGAGAGGGTATTACATGCAGAAAAAAATTTTGGCGCTCCTTATCAGTATGTCAACCATCGCTATAGCGCCTAGCCTTTATGCCAAAGAAGTTTCTTATGGCGACCAAAAGATTGTTTTATCTGATAATATCGCTTCAGGGGATGATTTTTATCGCTACGTCAATCAGGACTGGATAAGCAAAGCGAAGATCCCAACAGGCATGCCGCGCATTAACTCATTTGTTGAGTTATACCTCACGACAGAGAAACAACTACAAAGCATTATCGATCAGTTGCAAAGCTCACCAGAGAAGGAACTCAATCATAATCAACGCAATATTCGTAATTTATATGTAAGTTATCTTAATGAAGACGCGATAGAAAAAATAGGAATAAGCCCTCTCAAAGATGACCTTGATGCAATTACTAATGCAAAAAATCATAATGATATTAGTAAATTAATGGCACTTCCGGCCTATACGCCATTTATTTCTTATTGGGTAGACTTGGATGCTAAGCAGCCGGATACTTATGTTTTATACCTTGGGCAAGGCGGTTTAGGATTACCGAACCGTAATTATTACCTCGACGATACCCCGCAGATGGAGGAGATCCGCAAAAATTATATCGCCTATATTGCCACTATCTTAAAACTGGCGGGCGAAAATGATGTTGAGAAAAAAGCCCAACAAATTTTCGCACTGGAAAAATCAATGGCACAGGCTCATTGGAGCCCAGAAGCGCGCCGTGACACAATCAAAAATTATCACCCAATGACACTGAACGATATGAAAAAGTTCACTCAAGGCTTTGCATGGGATAACTTTATTCAACAGTGGCAACTTTCAGACAAACAATTGAATAAGGTGATAGTTGAAACGGATACCGCAGTAGAGCAATTAGCCAAAATTTATGCCAATACCCCTGTATCGACACTTCAAGACTACCTACGTTTTCACTATTTAAGTGATCAAGCCCCCTATTTGAATCGCGATTTTTCTGACGCCCGCTTTGATTTTTATTCGCGTAAACTTAACGGCGTAGAAAAACAGCGGACACGCAAAGAGCGTGCTCTGGAAACCGTCAATCGCTTACAGGGCGAGCCTATGGGGCAAATCTATGTTGAGAAATATTTCAACCCTGAATCAAAAGCGAAAATTACCGATCTTGTCAGCTATGTCAGAGGAACGTTTAATTCTCGCTTAAAAGATAATGATTGGATGGATGATGCAACACGCCAAGAAGCGCTTAAAAAACTTGAGCAATTTACCGTTAAAGTGGGTTACCCTGACAAATGGAATGATTTCAGTAGTATCAATCTAAAACCCGATACGCTACTGGATAACTACAAACAGGTCTTAAACTGGGTCTATAACGACAATATGAGTAAGATAGGACAACCTGTCCGTAAATGGGAATGGGGGATGACGCCTCAAACCATTAATGCATACTTTAACCCAGTGCAAAATGAGATAGTGTTCCCAGCCGCAATACTACAGGCACCTTTCTTTGATCCTAATGTTGACCCTGCCTATAACTATGGCGCAATTGGCGCTGTAATTGGCCATGAAATGGGCCATGGGTTTGATGACCAAGGCAGCTTGTATGATGGTACTGGTCAGTTGCGTAACTGGTGGAGTGATGACTCTAAACAGCACTTTAAACAAAAAACCGATAAACTGGTTGAACAATATAATAGCTTCTCCGTTGATGGACAAAAGGTTAATGGTCAACTCACATTGGGTGAAAACATCGGTGATTTAGGCGGGCTGAACATTGCTCTGAGCGCTTATAAGCAATTCGTTAAAGAGAATTATCCAAATGGTGAAGCGCCAATTATTGATGGGACAACCGGTCTGCAACGATTCTTTATTTCTTGGGCAAGAACTTGGCAAGAGTTATCCAACAAAGAGTCCGAGCGTAATAAAATTTTGACCGACCCACATAGCCCTAACCAGTTCCGTGCCAATGGTGTTGTTCGTAATATGGATGAATGGTATCAAACTTTCGGTGTCGATAAAGACAGCAAATTATACCTTGAACCTGAACAACGCATTCGTATTTGGTAAATGCGCTTTCCCCCTTGATATCTGCGGCTTTCATTTGAAAGCCGCAACCTTCAATTCTCATATCGGTTATATCTACAGGTAACGTTCAATCGTATTAACCATCCCCTGTTAAAAACAAATAAATTTTCTTTAATCACCTATTTTATTAGTTTTCAAATAGTTAAAAGCTCTGAGTATTTCAGAGCTTTTAGATTAAGTCTCAAAGTAGTACGGTTTTATCAACTACTGTTTAAATATACAGCATCAACTATTTGATCACACCACAAGCCATGCGTGCACCACCACCACCTAACACTTCAGGATGGTCGGAGTAATTATCCCCACCCGCGTGTACCATCAGTGCACGGTTTTCAATCTCTTTTAGTGTTTTTAAGCGCGGTGCTAATACGGCATAATTGGCATTACCTTTGGCATCAACCACTAAGCCCGGAAGATCCCCTAAGTGGCCTGTATTGTCATAAGGCCCTTTATGGACACCTGTTTTTGCCGGATCCATATGTCCACCTGCTTTTAATGCTGGTACTGATTTGCCATCTTTTTCAGCAGGCTCACAGCTTGGGTTTTCATGGATATGGAAACCATGGATACCCGCTTCTAAACCTGCTAATTTTGGGGTAAACAATAATCCATAATCGGTTTCAGAAATAACAACTTCACCAATCGCCTTGCCTTCACCTTGTGGTGTAGCTTCTTTCAGTACTACTGTTGTTTCTGCTGCATTTGCTGCAAAAGCCGTTAATAAGCCGGCCAGTAAACACATTTTGAATTTCATTCTACCTCCAGTTGTGAGCTTTCTAACCTAATCGCTGCTTGTGATGTTTATTGCTTAAAAGCAAATACACATCAATAAATTATTATTTATTGATAATTGCTATTTATCAGCATAGCAAACCGTCATCATATTGCTTTGCGGTTAGCCACATAAATCAACACTTAAGCCAAATAAGTGCATTTTTAAGACGGCTCCTGAAAGGAGATCAAATCATCATAAAAATAAGATGGAGGGAGAGTCTGTCTGTGGTTAATGATAAAAACCTCGTAGGCTCACAGAAAATGATGAACAACAGAAATGAAAAAGGCGATAGAAATTAACCTATCGCCTTTTAATCGCTAACGTCAGTGAATGATTATTTCTCTTTCACTTCCCATTTGCCGTCTACAAAAAATGCACTCCAACCTGTGGCTTTGCCATTTTTCTCTGAAGAAACATATTGCTGTTTCGTCTTACGGCTAAAACGCACAACGGTTGGATTACCATCAGGATCTTTTGCAGGCGCGTCAGCTAAATAAACCAGCTTTTCAGGTAGTCTATCTCTAAAGCGTTGCAACTCCTCAACCAATGGCGCTCGCGTTTCTCGTGATTTCGGGAAGGTGTTTGCCGCTAGGAATACGCCAGCCGCACCATCGCGCAACACAAAATACGCATCTGATTTTTCGCAAGGTAATTCAGGTAATGGTACCGGATCCTCTTTTGGTGGAGCAATCTCACCATTTTTTAAGATCTTACGGGTGTTTTTACACTCTTCATTTGTGCACCCCATATAAGGCCCAAAGCGCCCTGTTTTTAGGTGCATTTCTGAACCGCATTTATCACACTCAATTACTGGGCCGTCATAACCCTTAATGCGGAACTCACCCTCTTCAATCTCATAACCTTCACAAGCTGGGTTGTTACCACACACATGCAGTTTGCGTTGATTATCAATCAGGTAGCTATCCATTGCTGTACCGCATTTTGGACAGCGACGCTTAGCACGCAGCGCGTTGGTTTCCGCATCATCCCCCTCAAGAATATTCAATACTTCATGTTCAGGGATCAAATTGATGGTTTTTTTGCAACGCTCTTTTGGTGGTAACGCATAGCCTTCACAACCGAGGAACACCCCTGTTGAAGCTGTACGGATCCCCATATGACGTTCACAATCAGGACAAGTAATTGAAGTGATCACCATAGGGTTCGTGCGCATTCCACCTTCTTCAGGATCTCTCTCTGCAATATCTAGCTGTTTGCTAAAATCAGAGAAAAATTCATCAAGCACCGCTTTCCACTCTGCTTCGTGATTAGCAATATGGTCAAGCTGATCTTCCATGCGTGCAGTAAAATCATAGTTCATTAGGTCATTGAAGTTTTCTTCCAACCTATCTGTCACGATTTCACCCATTTTCTCCGCATAAAAACGACGGTTCTCAACCTTAACGTAACCTCTATCTTGGATCGTAGAGATAATTGCCGCATAGGTTGATGGACGACCAATACCGCGCTTCTCAAGCTCCTTAACTAAGGAGGCTTCGCTAAAACGTGCTGGTGGTTTCGTAAAGTGCTGACTTGGCAACAATTCAACCAGCGACAATTCAGAGCCTACTTGGATTGGTGGCAATGTTTTGTCTTCATCATTTTTGCGCAGTGCAGGCATCACTCGCGTCCAACCATCGAAACGCAATGTACGGCCTTTCGCTTTTAGCTCAAAATCCCCTGCTTTCACCGTTAATGTTGTTGAATCATATTTTGCAGGCGTCATTTGACATGCCACAAATTGATTCCAAATTAACTGATAGAGCTTTTTCGCATCTGATTCCATATCTTTCAGTGCATCGGGTAGAACATCAACACTGGAAGGACGGATAGCTTCGTGCGCTTCTTGCGAATTATCTTTGCTAGTGTAAATATTGGCGTCTTTAGGCAGATATTTTTCGCCAAAATTATCGCTAATATAGCCACGTACCATATTTAATGCATCTTGGCTCAAGTTAGTTGAGTCAGTACGCATATAGGTAATATAACCCGCTTCATAAAGGCGCTGAGCCATCATCATGGTCTTCTTCACACCAAACCCAAGACGGGTGCTAGCGGCTTGTTGCAGCGTTGATGTGATAAAAGGCGCACTCGGCTTGCTGGATGTGGGTCGGTCTTCACGGTCAATCACTTGGAAGCGTGCTTTTTCTAGCAAACTCACCGCAGCGTCAGTTTGCGCCTTAGTGACTGGCTTGAACGCTTTGCCTAATTGATGCGTAACCTGCATACGTAATGCAGCCGTACTTTTATCCGCCAAATCCGCATGAAGTTCCCAATATTCTTCCGGCACAAACGCTTTAATTTCACGTTCACGTTCGACAATCAAACGTACCGCAACGGATTGTACGCGACCTGCAGATAACCCTCTCGCCACTTTTTTCCATAACAGCGGCGATACCATATAACCTACTACGCGATCCATGAAACGGCGAGCTTGTTGAGCATTAACTCTATCGATATTGAGTTCGCCAGGGCTATCAAACGCCTGAGTGATCGCATTTTTAGTAATTTCGTTAAACACAACACGGCTAAAGCGAGAGTCTTCATCACCAATCACTTCGCGTAAGTGCCATGCAATAGCTTCCCCTTCGCGGTCAAGGTCCGTCGCAAGATAGACATGGTCTGCATCTGCCGCTAAAGCTTGTAATTCAGAAACCACCTTTTCCTTACCCGGTAAGATCTGATAGTTTGCTTTCCAACCATGGTAAGGATCGACCCCCATACGCTTCACAAGCGCGGCTTGAGGATCTTTTTTAACCTTTTTAGTTTTGTCGGTAGATGAGCCTGTACTCTTTTGTGAGCCGGACCCGCTTTTCGGCAGATCGCGAATGTGGCCAACGCTGCTTTTTACAACGTAGCCACTGCCAAGATACTTATTGATCGTTTTGGCTTTTGCCGGGGACTCCACGATAACAAGAGCTTTACCCATATTTACCTTTACCTAAATTTCTACAATGGCGCATTTCTACATGAAAATGCACAAAATGAAAATCTCTTTTTTATATTGCGGCACAATTGCAATATATCAATATAATTTCTTCAAATAGTTTGCGTTTACGCAAAAACTACCAAGCTAATCACGCTATGCTAAAAAGAACATAAAGTGTTCTAGCTGACTGATTTTAGCCATATAATGGCTAATTATTGCCAACGAAAAGCACACACTCTACCTGATAAAACGCCAGACGCAACCAATTATTTTTTTAAGGGGGCTAACTTATGGACAACAATATCCAATCTATAACACAAAATGAACTTCTCGAAAAAGCTAATGAGATCATAAGGAAACACGAAGACTTCATTCATGGCATGTTCGTTGATACGGTAGAGCAGCATCGTGATACCTTAGTGTTCAAAGGTGAATGCTTTTTAGATGCCAATGGTATTCCAACAGCGAAAAGCACGGCGGCATTCAACATGTATAAACATTTGTCTCATATTCTTTCTGAGCAATACCGTCTTAAGTAAAGAGACGTAGCCAAAAAATTACCGGCTAAGCGCCGGTAATTAATGATAGTTACGAAATCTATTTTTTGCGAGAAAACCGAATCTTAATTTAATTACATAAAAGGTTTTTGCCCGCGCTGCCACCAACGCAATAACAATTTATCAACATTTTCAGACATGCTACCCGTAAAACGTTCTAACATCTTTTTACCTTGTGTATAGCGAATACTGATGATTTCTTTAGTCTCTATTGCTGAAATAATAATATCGTCACTCACGCCAATTTGGTCAATTAAGCCTTTATCAAGTGCTTGAGTACCATACCAATATTCTCCAGTAGCCACCGCGTCAATATCTAATGATGGACGATTATGATGCACAAACTGTTTAAATAACTCGTGAGTTTCATTCAGATCTTCGATGAATTTCTTACGTCCTTGTTCGGTATTTTCACCAAGCATAGTTAATGTGCGTTTGTATTCACCCGCCGTATGCAATTCAACATCTACATCATGTTTTTTTAATAAACGGTGAATATTTGGTACTTGCGCAACTACCCCAATAGAACCAATGATGGCAAATGGAGCCGCAACAATCTTCGACGCAATACACGCCATCATATAACCGCCACTTGCGGCCACTTTATCAACCGCGATAGTCAACGGAATATTTTTTTCTTTTAAACGGGAAAGCTGTGATGCCGCTAAGCCGTATCCATGTACCATGCCCCCAGGGCTTTCAAGACGCAGCAAAACTTCATCGTCTTGTTCCGCCACGGCTAGAATAGCGCTGATTTCTTCTCTTAAAGAGCCGACTTCACGAGCATCCATACTGCCTTTAAAATCTAAGACATATAAACACGGTTTTTTGACCGTTGATTGGCCTGCTTTTGCCCCTGCTTTTTCACTTTTCGCCTTTGCTTTCTGTTGCTTTTTAAAGGCTTTTACCCAAGCTTTATGCTCAGAATCATTCATTTTTACTTGCTGCATTTGGCGCTGGCGTTCGCGATAACGTTCCCCTAAGTCGGTAATTTTCAATTCACCTCGCCCACCTTGGCGACGCATTCCGACACCAAAAACAAAAACAGCCAAAGCAATAATTGCAACGACTATTGTGACGACTTTTGCCAAAAACAGTCCATACAGAGAGAAATACTCCACAAAATCATCCTTCTCATATTTATCTTGATAAAAATAGTCTCATGATTGCTATTAAACAACCAGTAAAATAACGTCGTTTCTATCGTAATCTTACTTAAATTTCTACGCTACGTTAGCCAATAGCATCAATCAATGAGATGATATCGTAACTGTTAACAAATAGGATAGGAAAAATACCATGCTCCACTATCAACCTAAACATGACCTTTTAAGTGGCAAAACCCTTTTGGTTACTGGGGCCGGTGATGGAATTGGCCGTGAAGCCGCATTAACCTATGCTCGCTTCGGCGCCTCTTTGATTTTAGTCGGTAGGACACAGCATAAACTTGACGCCGTTAGCCAAGAAATCGAAACATTAACCGGTAAGGCCGCAGATATCTATGTCGTTGACTTGTTGACAGCACCTCATGAACAATATGTTGAGTTAGCCAACGATATTGCTAAAAAACACCCTTATCTAGATGGCGTATTGCATAATGCAGGTCTTTTAGGGGTTGTTGCCCCAATTATCGAACAACCTGTCGATTTATGGCATGACGTTATGCAAGTTAATGTCAATGCGTCGTTTATGTTAACTCAAGTGCTGTTGCCTTTATTACTGAAAGCACCAACAGCATCGCTCGTTTTCACCAGTTCCAGCGTCGGTAAAAAAGGCCGTGCAGACTGGGGAGCCTACTCCGTTTCTAAATTTGCCACTGAAGGCTTAATGCAGATCCTTGCCGAAGAGTATAAAAACAGTGGCTTGCGTGTTAACTGTATCAATCCAGGGCGTACTCGCACCAGTATGCGTGCCAGTGCAGCACCAGATGAAGATCCAATGACTATCAAAGCACCAGCCGACATTATGCCAATTTACTTATATCTTATGAGTAATGATAGCTTGCGTAAAACAGGCATTAGTTTTGACGCTCAACCCGCTCAAAATGTTAAAACAACGGAGTAATTTTTATGTCTCAAAGCCGGCATGAAGAGCGTCAACAACGTTTGAAAGAAAAGGTTGATGCTCGAATTGAATCTGCGCAAATCGAACGAGGTATCTTGCTAGTTTTTACAGGAAACGGCAAAGGTAAAACAACAGCAGCGTTCGGTACAGTATGCCGTGCTGTCGGTCATGGACAAAAAGCCGCTGTCGTGCAATTTATTAAAGGCAGTTGGGATAATGGTGAGCGAGAATTATTAGAGCCTCACGGCGTTCCTTTTTATGTCATGTCTACCGGTTTTACCTGGGAGACTCAGGACAAAGAAGCTGATACTCTCGCTTGCCTTGATACATGGCAATATGCGCGGCGGTTACTGGCTGATCCATCCATCGATTTAGTGGTACTTGATGAGATCACCTATATGATTAGCTATGACTATCTGCCATTGGTAGAGGTTATAGACGCATTAACTGATCGCCCTGAGCACCAATCAGTGATTATTACTGGGCGAGGCTGTCACCGCGAACTGCTTACTTTAGCTGACACCGTTACTGAAATGCGCCCTGTGAAACATGCTTTTGATGCTGGAATAAAAGCACAAAAAGGGATTGACTGGTAATCGTATTCATCTGCCGATACATAGCAACTGTGTATCGGCAATTTAATTACATCATCAGAATGCCGGCACCGAAGATCGCTCGGGTTTGCTGCATAAACTCTGCATATTTGCATTTTTCAAGTAATGCCGTGCCATCATTTCTCATTTGGCTATAAATCACTGCCATGTGTGAAATTTTATTGTGGTATTCGTTATAATAGAACTGTTTTCGTTGTGGGTCTAAAGAGCGACGAAAACTATTAACCAACCCAACCACTTCTTGTGCATACATTTGCAGAACTTCATCGGTAAAATTAGGTGTCGTGAGTGGGTAATCGAAATGCACTGTGACCGATTGCTTTTCACCATGAGGCACTTTTTTCACCATTAATTGTGATATAAAGGCATCGCCACGGTGGATTAGGTCAGTCAGCTCCTTATGTGTTAAACACTTCGTTTTTACTTGGCTAACGGCAGCCGAGCTTGATAGCGCTTCTGGTGCTTGTTCACCAACTGGAATATCACAGTTAAACACATTATTATCAATGATATAATCGTTACTGCTATTTATTCTACCACTGAGTTGATAGTGACCCACCACCAGCGATTGTTTGTTCGGATGGTGAAGTGATGGGATCCCTTCTGTCCCATACACATAATTGTACGCGTAATAAAATTGCTGAGTTGGGTTGAGAATGCCACCTTTATTGCCTGGGTAAACAATAAACTGAACAGGTTCACCCGTCGTCGTTATCATAACGTGGACACCAGGCTTCAATAAGAGGCTTCCCACACTTTGATTAGGAACAACAATCGGATGGTAATCCATAAAAAAAATGAAACTATCTGATGTATCATTCGTAAAATAAAAACGCCCGCTTTCTGATATTATGCTTTGATTATTATCACATCCACTAATCATTACGCTTAAGCAAAGTATCATCAACGCCTTTATTAATCGAAAACTAAACATGTAGTATAATTTACCTTTGTTTATTCCTTTACATCATAACGGTAACTTAAACACAGAATATTCTCAAATGAGTTTGTATCATTTTGTGACAAATACATAACCAAAACTAATAAAAAAGGTTATAGATAACTCTATAACCTTTTCGATAAATCAACACAAGCCAAAGTCATTAAATGCGTGTACGACGCTTTGCTGTTGGTCGAGATGATTGACGTTTAGACGCAGGCCTTGCTGCTACTTGTGAATGGCGTTTAACCGCACGACGGATCTGGTTTGCTTTGATGCGTCGTTGGTCTCGTTCAACAGCCACCTTAGTTTCTGTTTCAGCTTCAAGCCCAACCAACTCTCTTAGGTAATTGGTTTGTTGTAGGCCTAACTCAGTCCAGCCACCACGCGGCAGACCTTTAGGCAGGTCAATATCACCGTATCGCACCCGGATCAAGCGGCTGACTTGGACCCCAACGGCTTCCCACAAACGGCGTACTTCACGGTTACGCCCTTCTGTTAAGGTCACGTTATACCATTGGTTCATCCCTTCACCGCCACGGAAAGAAACCGTTTTAAATGCGGCCGGGCCATCTTCAAGCTGAACGCCTTGAGTTAATTGACGTATTTTTGCATCAGTGATTTCCCCAAATACACGAACAGCATATTCACGCTCAACTTCGCGACTTGGATGCATTAAACGGTTAGCCAGTTCACCATCGGTAGTAAACAGTAATAACCCACTTGTGTTCACATCGAGGCGACCAACCGCAATCCAGCGAGCTCCCACAAGTTTTGGTAAACGCGTAAATACTGTCGGGCGACCTTCTGGATCATGGCGAGTACACAGTTCACCTTCTGGCTTGTAATAAGCCATGACACGACAGATCTCTTTTTCAGGTTCTTTTATCGCTAATATCCGACCATCTAATCTAATTTTAGTCGCCGGTTTTACTTCAATACGATCACCTAGCGTCGCGATTTTACCATCGACACTAATGCGCCCTTCTTTTAGAAAAGTTTCAATTTCACGACGGGAACCATGCCCAGAGCGGGCAAGAATTTTTTGTAGCTTCTCAGTTTTTTGCGGTTTAGCGCTCATATAACCCTCAAATGTCGCCTTCACAGGCGTCAAATAGTTTTTCGTACACAGTGACGAAAAATAACGAATTGGAAAACCTGCGTATTATACACAGGTTTATGAGGATGCCCTATTATTAATCGACCCGCGATGATTATCGCTTATTCGAAAGGAGATGGGTCACCAGTACCGACACGAACGACAACTGGGCTATCATCCGTGAAATCAATTACTGTTGTGGGTTTTTGACCAATGTAACCACCGTGGATAACTAAATCGACCTGTTTACCGAGTAAATCACGGATCTCTTCAGGATCTGACTGCGTAAAGTCATCCCCCGGCATAATGAGGCTGGTTGACATTAATGGCTCACCAACAGCTTCAAGGAGGTCTCGAGCGATAGGATTAGACGGAACCCTTAACCCAATGGTTTTACGTTTTTCATTCATTAAGCGGCGAGGCACTTCTTTAGTTCCGCGCAGAATAAACGTGTAGTTGCCGGGCGTATTATTTTTAATTAACCGGAATGCCGTATTATCAACATGTGCATAATTTGATAGCTCAGAGAGATCTCTGCACATCAAAGTAAAGTTATGGTTGGCATCAAGTTGACGTATGCGACAAATACGCTGCAATGCCTCTTTCTCTTCCAACCGGCAGCCTATTGCATACCCAGAATCGGTTGGGTAAACGATAACGCCGCCCTTGTTTAAAATTTCAACACTCTGGTTGATTAACCGAGCTTGGGGATTATCCGGATGGATATAAAAAAACTGACTCATACAGACCTCTGATCTTTAGTATTGACAGCATCATCCGGTAAAAACCTTAAAATGGCACTATCTATTTACAATAAGAAAACACATCTCTAAAAAGACGCACTACTTTAATGACTTTCCAAATCACTCAGGTTGTTTCACTGGAAATGAGAATATCGAGAGGATAACTATGTGGCTAGCATCGTGCTCGGTATATCACTCCCACTGCACACTCAACCCAAATTGAAGTATCACTGTTATATTTTACACCGCATTTATTATACATCAACGCATTATGTCGTTTTTACTTCGTCCCATAATGTCCAAACCGCCCGTTGATCATCAGGCAGCCACAGGTTACGCCCAAGTTCAATCCACGAACATGGACGATGGAAATCGGAGCCCATTGACGTTTTTAAATTCGCGGATTGTGCAAGTTCATCTAGATACTGCTTTTCATTGGCAGGTTGCTGACAATGAGACACTTCCATTGCATCCCCCTGACACTGTTTAAAATAAGCTATCAAGCGTTTCAGCCATTTATTCGAAAGTTGATATTTCGAGGGATGCGCGAGTACAGCCACGCCCCCAGCTTGCTGGATCACCTTAACGGCCTCATCAATGGTGCACCATTTTGCCGGAACATAGCCCGTTTTCCCCTTTGATAGATAACGCTTAAAAACGTTATTGATAGTTTTCTCTTTCCCCGTTTTTACCAAATATTGAGCAAAATGCGCTCTGGTGACTTGTCCACCTTGGGCTATTTCTAACGCATTTTCCCATGCATCCGCTATGCCTGCTTTTTGTAGGCGACGGCCAATCTCCTTTCCGCGCTCGACCCGTAATACCGATTGCCGCTCTAATAGCTCAACCATTGCGGATGCTGTAGGTGAAAAATTTAATCCCACAATATGAATTTCAATATTTTCCCATAAGGTGGAAATTTCAACGCCATTAATCAAGGTTAAAGGGCGTTGTGCGTGTGAAAGGTATTCACGAGCCTCAATAACACCTTCACAGGTATCATGGTCAGTAATAGAAAGTACGTTAACCCCCATCTCAATTGCTCGCTCAACAACCTCAATGGGCGACAAATCACCGTCAGAAGCCTGAGTATGGCAATGTAAATCATATCGGGTCATTAATGGGCTCGAAAATTGTGACATAGCCTATTTCACTCCTTTTTCCCGTTTCTGGATATTTTTCCTAAATATAAATAACAAACCGCTTGACACAACTCACGCGATCCAGTTTACTAGTACACGAGACAAGTTACTGACCCGTATTAATGTGATTATCCAGAGAGGCACTGTATGAATATTCTTAATCTATCAAATCGTTGGTGGCGCAACTTCCCAAATTGGGCGGATGCCGCACACGCATAGATTAAATATGCCTAAGTGCCTAACCCGCCTTCACCCGCGGGTTTTTTTATGTCTAAAAACTGTTAAAAGGCAATAAAATGAATAACCAAAACACAACATTAGCACATTTTAGTTTTCTGGATAGTCCAATTAACTATCAGCAAGATCCAACATTGCTGTTTCATCACCTGTGCCACGACATTCCAGCAACTATGTTACTGGAGTCGGCAGAGATCAACAGCAAAGCCAATTTACAAAGCCTATTGATTGTCGAAAGTGCGCTACGCATTCGTGCATTTGGTCAACGGGTAGACGTTGAAGCATTGACTGAAAATGGTGCTCAATTACTCCCAGTCATCGCAACACAACTAGCTGATAAAGCTCAACATTATGAACTATCAGCACAACATTTGACGATGACATTTAGCCAACCGAATGGTGATCTTGACGAAGACAGCCGATTAAAAAGCGCATCATGCTTAGATGTATTGCGTTTATTGCCAACATTGGCTCAAGCGACTTCACAAAAATCTGAAAACCTATTTGTCGGTGGGTTATTTGCCTATGATTTAATTGCCAGTTTTGAATCACTTCCTGAAGTGAAAACGATAAATAATTGCCCTGATTACTGTTTTTTTGTCGCAGAACACTATTTAGTGATCGATCATCAAAATCAAGCGGCACGCCTAAAGAGCGCTATTTTTTCGACTGTGGATAGCCATGTAGAAACGGTCACACAACGTCACAACGAGCTGATAGCGGCATGCCGTCCGTTCTTATCACCTCTTCCATTAGGGAAAACGGAACAATTTCACGTTGAAACCAACAAAAATGATCAGCAATACGGTGCGGTAGTCAATGCAATGAAACAAGCCATTTATCGTGGTGATATTTTCCAAGTCGTGCCATCACGGAAATTTTCAATGCCTTGTCCTTACCCATTAATTGCTTATCAAAAGTTAAAGGCACAAAACCCGAGTCCTTACATGTTTTTTATGCAAGATCAGGACTTTTCACTGTTTGGCGCATCACCTGAAAGCGCATTGAAATACAGTGCAAGTGACCGCAAAGTTGAGATCTACCCTATCGCAGGAACTCGCCCTCGTGGTCGTGATGCCTCGGGAGCGATTGACTTAGATCTTGATAGCCGCATCGAACTTTCCATGCGTACTGACCAAAAAGAGTTAGCTGAACACCTCATGTTAGTTGACTTAGCCCGTAATGACTTAGCGCGTATTTGTGAGCCTGGTAGTCGCTATGTTGCAAACCTCACAAAAGTCGACCGCTATTCATTTGTTATGCATCTAGTATCACAGGTGGTTGGCACACTACGCAGAGATCTCGATATCTTTCATGCATACCAAGCGTGTATGAATATGGGCACGCTGACCGGAGCGCCCAAAGTTCGCGCTATGCAATTAATTGCTGAATATGAGCAGGAGCGCAGAGGCTCTTACGGTGGCGCTGTAGGCTATTTTACTGGTAAAGGGGATTTTGATACTTGCATCGTGATCCGCTCAGCCTATGTGGAAAATGGTATTGCTACGGTACAAGCGGGCGGAGGTGTCGTTTTAGACTCCTCCCCGCAAGGCGAAGCCGATGAAACACGTAACAAAGCTCGCGCAGTGATCCGCGCAATTGCCCAAGCACACCAAGCAGAGGAGTTATTTTAATGGCTAACATACTATTACTCGACAATGTTGACTCCTTTACTTACAACCTCGTTGACCAATTGCGCTCAGGGGGCCATCAAGTGGTCATTTATCGCAATACCGTCAGCGCAGAACGTATTCTATCTGTCCTCAATAACATGGATTCCCCTTTGCTGGTGTTATCACCGGGACCTGGGAAGCCAAGTGACGCGGGCTGCATGCCAGCGGTCCTTCAACAAGTGATCGGTAAATTACCAGTGATAGGTATTTGCTTAGGGCATCAAGCGATTATTGAAGCCTATGGCGGGCATGTTTCCTCTGCTGGAGAAATTTTGCATGGTAAATCATCCATGGCCACCCATGACCAACAAGCGATGTTTGATGGTCTCGATAACCCAATTCCCGTTGCGCGTTATCACTCTTTGGTCGGCAGCCAAATCCCTGAAAAACTGACAATTTGTGCACAATCTAACGGCATGGTTATGGCTGTTCGCAATGACAGTGATCGTGTTTGCGGTTTTCAGTTCCACCCCGAATCTATCCTAACAACTCAAGGGGCTATTTTACTGGAACAAACCGTTGCATGGGCGCTTTCAGCATCGATTGGCACAACAACACCATCATTTTAACCAGGGAAGAGACTCTATTATGCAAACTATTTTCGATAAACTATTCCGTGCACAAGCATTAACACAACAAGAAAGCCAACAGCTCTTTAATGGCATTATTCGCGGTGAATTAACGGAAGCCCAATTGGCTGGAGTGCTCGTCAGTATGAAAATGCGAGGTGAACAACCCGAAGAGATCGCAGGAGCCGCTTTAGCGTGCTTAGAAAACGCACAACCTTTTCCACGCCCTGACTACCCATTTAGTGATATCGTCGGTACTGGCGGTGATGGTGCCAATAGCATCAATATCTCAACGGCGAGTGCTTTTGTTGCCGCTCAAGCGGGGATCAAAGTCGCAAAACACGGTAACCGTAGCGTTTCTAGTCGTTCCGGCTCATCTGATCTACTCGCTGCTTTTGGTATTTCATTAGATTTAAGTGCACAAAGTGCGCGTGACGCATTGGATGAATTAGGCGTTTGCTTTTTATTCGCACCTCAATACCACAGCGGTTTCCGTCATGCGGCTCCTGTACGCTCTCAATTAAAGACACGCACGTTATTCAATGTGTTAGGCCCATTAATTAACCCTGCACGACCGCCTATTGCATTAATCGGTGTGTATCAAGCGTCATTAATTGAACCTGTAGCAAAAACGTTACAAATGCTTGGTTTTACTCGTGCAGCTGTGGTACACAGTGGTGGAATGGATGAAGTTTCTCTTCATGCAACCACGCAAGTTGCAGAATTAAACCAAGGCGCTCTGTCTTTCTATCAGCTCAATGCCGACGATTTTGGGTTGCAAGCTTATCAGCTATCTGATTTAGAAGGCGGAACGCCAGATGAAAATCGAATTTTGCTAAGTAATTTGTTACAGGGTCACGGAAAGCCTGCACATGAAGCCGCCGTTGCAGCCAATGTCGCCATGCTAATGCGGATCAATGGTTATGAAGACCTAAAAGCCAATAGTGAACACGCTCTAAATATTATTCGTAGTGGTGCTGCATTTGATCGCGTCACTGCGCTCGCTTCAAGGAACCAATAAAGATGAAAGCAACCGTACTGCAAAAAATTGTTGATGATAAGCTAATCTATCTGGAAGAGCGTAAACAACAACAACCTTTAGACAGCTTTATTGATAAAGTGCTCCCATCGAGCCGTCGTTTTTATGAAGCACTGTCCGCAAAACGCCCTGTATTTATACTGGAATGCAAAAAAGCATCACCATCAAAAGGGCTAATTAGGGAAGATTTTGATCCTGCCGTCATAGCGAACATTTATGCACCCTATGCGTCAGCTATTTCCGTCTTAACCGATGAAAAGTATTTTCAAGGGAATATGGCGTATTTGACCACTGTCAGTCGTACGGTTAAGCAACCCGTTTTGTGTAAAGACTTCATTGTTGACCCATACCAAATCTACCTTGCGAGATATTATCAAGGCGATGCTATTTTACTGATGCTCTCTGTCGTGAGTGATGAGCAGTACATTGCACTTGCAAAAGTCGCACACCAACTGAATATGGGTGTACTGACTGAGGTGAGTAACGAAGAAGAGTTAGAGCGAGCGATAAAACTAAAAGCGCGTGTTGTTGGCATTAATAATCGTGACCTCCGCGATTTATCAATCGACCTCAATCGTACCCGTGAATTGGCACCGCGTCTGCCAGAAGGCACCATTATTATTAGTGAATCCGGCATTCACCGCCACCAGCACATTCAATCTTTGAGCCAGTTTGCCAACGGTTTTCTGATTGGTAGTGCTTTAATGGAGCAAGCCGATCTTAACAAAGGATTGCAAAAATTATTAATTGGGGAACATAAAGTTTGTGGCCTAACCCGAAGCCAAGATGCGCAAGCCGCCCTTGCTGCGGGAGCAACTTACGGCGGCTTAATTTTTGCTGAAAACTCCCCGCGAAAAGTGACCCTGTCACAAGCAAGGCAGATAATACATGCCGCTCCACTACTATATGTTGGTGTTTTCCGTGACCAATCTGCTGATTTTGTTGCCCATATGGTCGAACAGCTGGCTTTATCAGCAGTGCAGCTCCATGGTCATGAAGATGCCGATTATGTGAAAAATCTACGTAGCCATTTACCTGAGCATTGTGAAATCTGGAAAGCCGTCAATATGTCACAACCTGATTTCAGCCAGTTTGATGGGCAACCGATTGATTTGCTGCTACTTGATAATGGTCGTGGCGGCAGTGGTCAAACTTTCGATTGGAGCAAGATCCCAAATAGCAGCCAATTTCGCGTGATGGTTGCAGGAGGCTTAAATGCCGACAATTGCCGTCAGGCTGCGACACTATTATGCAATGGATTGGATTTTAACTCAGGCGTTGAAACTGAACCGGGCATCAAAAGCGAGAAAAAACTGAATCAAGTTTTCAGTTCATTAGCACTCTAATCATCAAGAAAAGTAGCGCAATAGTGACTAAGAACTGAAATTGAATATGAATAGCATGACATCAAGAGACGAATAATAATATGAGTAAATTAGACCCCTACTTTGGTGAATTCGGTGGACAATATGTTCCTGAGATTTTAATTCCAGCCCTTAACCAACTGGAAGATGCCTTTATTGAGGCTCAAAACGATCCGACATTTATTAAAGAATTCCATGATCTCCTTAAAAATTATGCCGGTCGCCCTACTGCATTAACACTCTGTAGGAATTTAACCGAAGGCACTAAAACGAAACTATATCTAAAACGTGAAGATCTACTTCATGGTGGCGCACATAAAACTAACCAAGTATTAGGCCAAGCATTATTAGCTAAGCGAATGGGTAAAACAGAAATTATTGCTGAAACGGGTGCAGGTCAACATGGCGTCGCAACCGCTCTAGCGTGTGCTTTGCTTAATATGAAGTGCCGTATTTATATGGGGGCAAAAGATGTTGAGCGCCAATCACCTAATGTTTTCCGTATGAAGCTAATGGGTGCGGAAGTGATCCCTGTACACAGTGGCTCAGCCACCTTAAAAGATGCTTGTAATGAAGCGCTTAGAGATTGGTCTGGCAGTTATGATAAGGCGCATTACTTGCTAGGAACAGCGGCAGGCCCACATCCATATCCAACCATTGTCCGTGATTTTCAGCGTATGATTGGCGATGAAGCAAAACAACAGGTACTCGAAAAAGAAGGAAGACTGCCTGACGCCGTGATCGCTTGTATTGGTGGCGGCTCAAATGCAATTGGCCTCTTTGCATCATTTATTCCTGAAGAAAATGTGCGCCTTATCGGTGTGGAACCTGCGGGTTTGGGTATCGAAACAGGCCAACACGGTGCACCACTCAAGCATGGTCGCGTCGGCATCTACTTTGGTATGAAGTCACCGATGATGCAAACGGATGAAGGGCAAATTGAAGAGTCCTACTCTATTTCTGCTGGGCTTGATTTCCCATCTGTTGGACCACAGCATGCACATTTAAACAGTATTGGGCGAGCGGATTATGTTTCCATTACCGATGATGAAGCCTTAGCTGCCTTTAAATTGCTATCACGTAAGGAAGGTATCATCCCTGCATTAGAATCATCACATGCATTAGCGTATGCACTAAAACTCGCGGAAAAAGAGCCAAATAAAGAACAATTACTGATTGTGAACCTTTCTGGCCGTGGCGATAAAGATATTTTTACCGTACATGATATTTTAAAAAGTAAGGGAGAAATCTAATGGAACGTTATACTCAACTTTTTGAACGCTTGAACCGCGTTAACCAAGGTGCTTTCGTTCCGTTCGTAACATTAGGCGATCCTGACGCTGAGCTATCCTTAAAAATTGTAGATGCCCTAATTGCTGGTGGCGCTGATGCATTAGAAATTGGTATTCCTTTCTCCGATCCTCTCGCTGATGGTCCTACTATCCAAAATGCGAATTTAAGGGCGTTTAAAAGTGATATTACCCCAACATTGTGCTTTGAACTTTTGGCTCGGATAAGGCAGAAACACCCTGATATGCCCATTGGCTTACTTGTCTATGCCAATTTGGTCTTTAGTAATGGCATCGATAACTTTTATTCACGTTGTCAACAAGCTGGTGTCGATTCAGTATTGGTCGCAGATGTTCCTATGCGTGAGTCAAAGCCCTTTCGCGAGTCTGCCTTAGCACATGGTATTGCGCCTATTTTTATTTGCCCGCCAAATGCTGATGAGCCATTACTCAAGCAAATTGGTGAATATAGCCAGGGCTATACTTACTTATTATCAAGAGCAGGAGTGACAGGAACAGAAAAACGTGCTGAGACACCATTGACTAACTTAATTAGTCGGTTAAATGAGTATCAGGCAGCACCACCACTACAAGGATTTGGTATTTCTGAACCATCTCAAGTTAGCGAGGCAATCGCTAATGGCGCAGCTGGTGCCATTTCAGGCTCTGCCGTGGTTAAAATTATCGAAAATAATCTTCATCGCCCTGATATTATGCTGGCAGAACTTACCCAGTTCGTGGCAAAAATGAAGGCAGCAACACAAAAATAGCGAAATACCCCCACCCTCGATAAACGCCATATCCTGTATGGCGTTTTTTATTTACGATTTTAATTTGCCATTGCGGGCGTCTATAAGTTGAATTTTTTCCACTTTCTACTGATACTAAAATTATCAGCGAGAAACTAATTGTAATCATTGTTTATTATGCTGATAAGATCTTGTTGGATGACTTAACCATCACGTATTTTGGCGTTTGACACGTTAGGAGATAAAGGATGAAACTATTCAAATCTGTTAGTGCATTACTTGTCGCTTTCTTTATGGCTTTCACGCTAGCTGCTTGTGCACCAACCGATAAATCTGAAGGCACCGGTGGCTACATTGATGATACTGTCATTACGACTAAAGTAAAATCTGCCCTACTGGCTGAGAAAAACCTAAAATCAACTCAGATTAGTGTTGAAACCTTTAAAGGACGCGTGCAATTAAGTGGCTTTGTCGATTCTAAAGCAGATGCAAATAAAGCCATAGAGGTCACTAAAAAAGTAAAAGGCGTCCAATCTGTCATTGACTCAATGAAAATCCGCTAATACATCATCAATCAACCATTATAAATATCAGCTCAAATTGGGCTGATATTTATATCAGAAATATGTCTTACATATTTCCTAAAAATAATAATTACGTTACTTTAACACATTAACAATTGTTGGTATTTTGTTATTTTATCGTTATAAAAAATAGAGGTTATTATTTTCTATGAAATCGTATAATAGATAAATTACATTTTTAGTTAAAAAAATATTCCTAATTTGTATCCAAAAAAAATCCGAGAATAAATATTCTCGGATTTACTACTACATTCCATTTCAAGTTAGGCATCTGCCTATTATGCATCCTGCAAATTCGATTAGAAGCGGTAACCTACGCCAAACATAAATACGAATGGGTCAAGGCGAGTATCAACTTTTTGTTGAGCGCCGTTAAATTTAAATTTAACATCCGTATCAATATCCATCCACCAAAGAGAGGCGTTTAACATCCAATTTTCAGTCAGCATGTAGTCCATACCGGCTTGCGCTGCAAAGCCCCAAGAGCTAGACAGGTCAAGGTCACTCAAGCCCAGCTGTTTTGCCCCTGAATTAAATTTCTCATCAAAGAAGAAAGTATAGTTAATACCTGCACCTAAGTAAGGGCGTAATTTATCTTCTTTACTACCAAAATAATATTGTGCCATCAAAGTAGGTGGTAAATGATGAACTGTCGCAATATTGCCTAATTCACCTAAACTAACTTTATGCTCGAATGGCGTTGCAGCTAATAATTCCACACCGATATTATCGGTAACCATGTAGCTGAATGTCAGCCCTAATTGAGTATTATTATTTGCATTAAAATGACCTAGGCCACCTAATACATCATCAGAGCCTGCATTCGGACGGACAGTTGCAGTACCTGCACGGAAAATAAAATCGCCAGCTTCATGAGCAAATGAAGCAGCTGGTGCAAGCGTTGCGGCAGCTAAGACAAGCGCAGTGAGTTTTTTCATTATTAATCCCATTCCTGTGTTTATTATTTTGGTTTAAATATACCGTTTAATTTTATTTAATGTTCAAATCAAGATCACATCTTTTAATAAAGATAACCTAATCTGACTAAGTTGAATTTATTATTCCATTTATAATTTTTTTAATTTTGATGTAAATCAATTTTTGTTATATATACTTTAAAATAAGAATTGATTACCTCACTTTTAAATTTAATACACCACTTAAAGTTGCATTTAAAATATCCCTTAATAAAGATAGTAAAAATAAATGAAATCGCCTTTGCTAATCAGCCTTCACGCTGACTGCTCCTTTTTTGCTCACCCCCAGTCTTTTCTGATCTTTCTCTACCTATGCGATAGATACTCAGTTACAATCAGCTAAAATTTTATCCCGTTTGTAGATAGGAGCAGTTACATGTCCATTTCGGCCAACTCACTCATCAATGATAGTGTGAATTTTTTCAAAAATCAGTTAGGTGGCCTATTCACAATAGCGCTGTTAGCAGCTGTTGTGAGCGTTATTATTTACGCTATATTGATACCCGATCCACAACTCTTTGTGACTTATCTTGAATCTCTTAAAAAACTCACTGAAGTAGGGAGTCAGGGCGCCCAATACTGGTTGGAAAATATGACAGATCAAGAAAAAAATGCGATCATCCATGTTTTCTTTGGTACACTCTTCCCCACTATCTTAGGTAGCACCATATTAATTTGTGGGGTTTTATCCTATATCAACCGTCTTTCACGTGGTGAAGATATTACTGCTATGCAAGCCCTATCCTCATCATTGCCAAAAATCCCTTCTATTTTTTTACTCGTCCTCATTTGCTCTTTGCTTGTGCAGATAGGGATTAACTTGTTTATCGTTCCTGGGGTTCTTCTTGCAATTGGCTTTTCCTTAGCCCCTGCCGTGCTAATCAGCGAAAATGTGAGTCCATTTAGCGCAATAGGTAAAAGCTGGAAAATAGCCTATGCAAATTGGCGTATCATCTTACCTATGATTATGATTTGGCTAGCATCACAAATGCTGATCGCTTTACTTTTTAATATGTTTGAACTGAATTATATCGTATCTAACGGGATTTCATTTTTTGTCAATAACCTGATTGCAGCCTTTGTCCTGCTTTATTTTTTCCGCCTATATATGCTGGTGAATCTCAAATAGTGTTGTTCACTGGCACCATAAAAAAACTGCACCTAGTTATTATTAGGTGCAGTTTTTCATTTTAAATCGAAACTAGAGCGTAACTTGTTCTTCCATCTCTTTTATCTGTTTTTGTTGCTTACTTTGGATCAAACGGATAGCAAAATAGATATCAGGTACGACTAACAGATCATCATCTGAGCGACTAATTTTATTTTTCTCTAGCCAACTGTTGATTGATGTTCTTCTCCCCGCGAGTACTAACGTCACTCCTTTTGCCTTTAATCCAGTCACGATATCGTTCAAGGCCGAAAAAACACTCACATCATTATGAGTGAAACTAACAGCAGCATCGACAATCACCCATGCAGGACGTTTAGGCTGGTTATCCAAATGCTTATTTAAACGCTCTTTAAAATAGTTAACGTTAAAATAGGTCAATGGAGAGTTAAACCGGTAGATAAGCACGTCTTCAACAGGTTGAACGCCATTATCTTTAGAAATCGAATGCAACATTCCTTGGTCATCGACCCCTAACAATTGGTCTGTTGGGCGAAAAATAACTCTGATAAATTGTAATAACCCCAGTAAAACTGCCAATCCCACGCCGTTAATCAACCCTGCCACCAGCACTGCACCTAACGTAAAAATGCTCAGTGTAAAGGCTTGCTTATTACGTTTACGCATCGATAAAATATTACGAAAACTAAGTAGTGACCATGTCGATACAACCAGTACCATTCCCAACGCTGGCATTGGGATGTACTCTAATAGATCAACCGAAAATAAAAGTACGATTAAAATAGCTAACGCCGCAACAATAGAGACGAGTTGGGTTTTACCCCCCATCATATCATTAACGGCAGTACGGCTGCTGGCGGCACTTACAGCAAATCCTTGTGACAAAGCTGAGGCGAGATTTGCCATTCCCAATGCTCGTAACTCTTGATCGGCATCGACAGAATAGCCATTTTTACTTGCAAAACTTCTTGCCGTCATCATAAAACTAACAAAGCTAATAACGGCTAAGTTAAGTGACGGAGTGATCAGGTCACGCATTAAACCAGGATCAAACTGCGGCATTGGAATAAAAGGTAACCCCTCACCTAAATCCCCTACAATACTGATACCATATTTTTCAATATTAAATACATAACTGACCAAGGTTGCCAAAACCATTGCAATTAATAGTGATGGCCACAGATTACGTACTTTTTTGATCACAATGATAACCGCGAGCGTCGCAACTGACATCAGTAACGTAGGAATATGACTATCTAATAGCGCGGTAGGAAACGCCACCAAACGTTCAATAAAACCGCTCGGTAACTGAGTAATACCAAATATTTTCCCTATCTGGCTGACAATAATAGTTAATGCGACTCCATTTAATAACCCTTGCAAAATAGGTCGTGATAAAAAATCAGCAAAAGTTCCTAACCTAAATCGTGCGGCAATTAAACACCAAATCCCTGTCATCAAACTCATGACAATTATCAATTGCCATCGCGTCGCATCATCCCCCATAGCTAAAGGACTGACCGCCGCAGCGATTACCGCACAAGTCGCCGCATCGGGACCAATAATTAACTGTTTAGATGTGCCAAATAATGCGTAGATAATCATTGGAAAAACACAGGCATATAACCCTATAATCGCGTTTATTCCCATGAGTTCGGCGTACGCAATTGCAACAGGCAAAGCGACTGCAGCAACCGATAACCCCGCTTTTATATCAGGACCAAAATCAGCAAAACGATAATTAAATAACGTTTCTAAGCCGGGCATCCAGACAAACAGTCTCGCCTTTATCATTGTCGGAAAACTCTCTAAAAATTAATGAGTTAAATTATTATAAATACTATATATATCCGATATATTAAAGATTATCTATCACTTATCTCAAATAAAAGTAAAATAGTGCAAATATGATTGGTAACAAAGCATGTTTATTGGTAAAAAGAAGCAAATTTTTAACAATTAGCGCAAAAATCAGTTAAACTACCTCATTATTTTTTATGCAAGGCTTCGGTAACCACGGTTATGAAACAACTTATTGATTTTATCCCTCTGGTGATATTTTTTATTGTCTATAAAATTTATGGTATCTATTATGCCAGTGGTGCTCTATTAGTAGCGACGCCTCTTGCGTTACTCGCAACTTATTTAATTTATAAGCACGTCGAAAAAGTGGCCAAAATCACCTGTCTGATTGTGATGATTTTTGCTTCTCTCACTCTTATTTTCCACACGGATTCTTTTATAAAGTGGAAGGTGACCATTATCTATGCACTGTTTGCACTGGCATTATTGATTAGCCAATGGTTTACTGAAAAACCATTAATTCAACGTATGTTAGGCAATAATCAAGAAATTAGGCTGCCAGACAACATTTGGGTCAAGTTAAATAGTGCATGGGTGATTTTCTTTATTGCATGTGCTGCGCTGAATGTTTATATCGCATTTTGGTTGCCTTTAGATGTTTGGATGAATTTTAAGGTATTCGGTTTAACCGCTGGCACTCTGATTTTTACTGTGCTCAGTGTGATTTATATTTATAAAAATATGTCCAAAGAGCCTAGAGAGCAGCCAACAGAACAATCTAAAGAAGAAAAATAAACGTATTCAATAAAAAAACCTGCAAGAGCAGGTTTTTTTGTCTTTAACGTCCTTTACCTAATGCTTGTTCGATTTTCTTATCTGTATTGTATTGCGATAATGCATACACTGACCAAATCGCTGCTGGAAGCCAACCGATTAAAGTAATTTGTAAGATCAGACAAATAATACCTGCAAATGGGCGACCAATAGTAAAAAATTGCAGCCACGGTAGCAAAATTGCCAATATTAATCTCATGTCACCTCTCCACTACAGACTTAAAAACCTAAGATATCGCCATTGTAGACAGTCAACTTTCAATATGAAATATAAAAAACACTTCTTGCAGTTTCTTTGCATTTTTTTAGTCTATTACATTGATTATGTTTATGGTTTACCCTGCATAATAAACAATTAAAGCTCCCCTTTGCTGTTTTTGGCAGCAATGAAGTCATCGAAACATGATTCATCGTGACGAATACTCTGAATCTAGTTTATGATAAAAAACGAATTTGAATCGTTTTATATTTTGATAAAGAGTTTGATATGCAATTACCAAACGGGGAATTAGTTCTACGTACTTTAGCTATGCCTGCCGATACAAATGCAAATGGGGATATTTTTGGCGGCTGGCTAATGTCTCAAATGGATATAGGTGGCGCGATATTAGCCAAAGAGATCGCGCTGGGTCGTGTGGTTACTGTGGCGGTGAATGGTATTAAATTTCAAAAGCCCGTCGCCGTAGGTGATGTGGTATGTTGTTACGCTCGTTGCTTAAAAACGGGCAAAAGCTCCATTACCATTAATATTGAAGTATGGGTTAAAAAAGTGGCAACGGAGCCTGTAGGCCATCGTTATCGTGCAACCGATGCCGTTTTTACCTATGTTGCCGTTAATGATGATAATACACCTCGTGAACTGCCAAAAGAGAAACAGCATTTTCAGTTAGAAAGCACTGAATAGCGCCTGCATATCTATCGCCCTTAACGATAACCCCCCCACAACACTCTCTGTTATGGGGGTTTTATTTAGGGTCTATTTTGATTATTGCTTTAAACTTGGCTCACCGTACCATCAATTTTAAAGTAGATTTCTGTGACATAACCTTTTGCTGGAAGTTTTTCAAAAACCCAACGGTTCATCGCGCGTTTTACATCACGTTCAAATAAACCTTTAGGTGAAGATTCTACAAATTCAATATTCGTAACGCGGCCATCTTCAGTGATGTCATAACGTACTTTAACATAGCCATCTTTACCTAAGCGACGAGCGCGGTCTGGGTATGCAGGTGCCTGCTTGCGTAGCGCTTTAGGGCCACGACGCTCTGACGATTGAGCACTGTTCGTTGCCCCTTTGTTATTCGCCATGACGTTGGTATTCGATTTAGGTGCCCCTGCGTTAAGATTAGATAACGGTTTCAGATCATTTTTCGCTAACTGTTTCTCAACAGGTTTAACATCCTTTTTGATTTCACGCTTTTCTTCTTTCTTAGGTTTTGGTTTTTTCTTAACTTCAGGTTTCTTTTCTAGCGCGATCGCAGGTTTTACAACAGGCTCAGGCTCAACAATCGGTTCAGGTTCTGGCTCGGGTTCCGGTTCGGGTGCAGGTTGAGGTTCAGCGGCAGGCACCTCCGCTGGTTCATCTGATTCAAACGAGACCATGGCAACCGTTATTGGCTCCACCACAGGGGGCATTTTCGGTTGATTGAAAATCCATGCCATAGCAAGCCCTGCGTGAATAGACAATGAAATGATAATAATAAGAGGCCAACGGATCCAACGCATAAGAATTTTCTACCCTACGACTTTAAACCTTAAGAATATGACTGATAGTTTAAATGCAAATAGCAATCATATTCAATAAGGTTTGTCACTCAAAGCGAAAATTGTGAAACCGGACCTCAATCTTTTCACTCACTCCACTGGGTAAATAGCAAGGAGCGACGGCGTTTGTAGATATCAAATTTTCTTATCGCGTAAATAGTCATATTGCGCCTTGAGTGCCCTTCAAGCCAGCGACGACGGCGACGTAATGATTGTCTCAACATCCGCCAGCGACCAACTTCATGCCTACTACGTCTCATTTTTCTATCCTTTTATTACTGAGTTTAACTACATATGAAATTGGCAAAATATTATAGACCTTTGGTCACGCTAGCCAAGAAATACCTGTCATTTGATAAAAAAACCGTTCGAATAACGATGTTCATGATGCTAAAGGGGAACTTATAAATAGAATTAATTGTTTTTTCACCATTAATCTATAAGATTTAGCAAAGCTTTTACGATGAATGTTTGCTAAATTCTATCAGTGTTAGCATCAATTTTTATTTTTTATCAAATCTGTTTCATTTTTTGACTATTTTTACACTCTCCAATTTGTGAGGCATGTAATCGATTATGGCAACTGTGTATACGCTATTGAGCTGGTTATTATTTTTCGTCTATTGGCTAGTCATTGCAGCAATTACCGTTCGAATCCTTGTTAAACGACGCCCTGTCACTTCAGCGATGACCTGGTTACTGATCATCTACATTCTGCCATTGGTCGGTATCATTGCTTATATTGCCTTCGGTGAGTTACATTTAGGTAAACGGCGGGTTGATAAAGCGCAACAGATGTGGCCCTCTGTGGCAACTTGGCTCGAAAATTTACGTCACTCTAAACACATTTTTGCCACTGAAAATAGTCCTGTTGCCGAGCCACTGTTTCAATTGTGTGAGAAACGGCAAGGTATTGCTGGCGTTAAAGGCAATCGAATTCAATTGATGACCACTTGTGAAGAGTCATTAAAATCGATTGTCAATGATATCAATAATGCACAGCACTCAATCGAGATGGTATTTTATATCTGGCAACCCGGGGGATTGGTTGATGGTGTCACTGAAGCCCTACTCAATGCCGCTAAGCGAGGTGTCAAATGCCGTATTATGGTTGACTCGGCGGGTAGCTGGCATTTCTTCCGTAGCGATTACCCCGATAAAATGCGTGCGGCAGGTATTGAGTTTATCGAATCCTTAAAAGTCAATTTAATGCGTTTTTTCTTACGCCGCATGGACTTGCGTCAGCACCGCAAAATTATCGTGATTGATAATTATATTTCATATACTGGAAGTATGAATATGGTTGACCCTCGCTACTTTAAACAGGATGCAGGGGTCGGTGAATGGGTGGATATCCTTGTGCGCATGGAAGGCCCTGTCAGTACGACATTAGGTATTGTCTACGCCTTTGACTGGGAAATGGAAACGGGGCAACGTATTTTGCCACCCCCCCCAGACACGAATATTATGCCATTTGAGCAAGCTAACGGTCACACCACTCAAATGATTGCATCTGGGCCAGGGTTCCCTGATGAGTTGATCCAACAATCACTGATGACGGCTATTTTCTCTGCCCGCAAACAGCTTATCATGACGACCCCTTATTTCGTGCCGAGTGATGATCTATTGCACGCGATTTGTACTGCTGCCATGCGCGGAGTTGATGTCAGTATTGTTATGCCAAGGCAAAATGATTCATTTCTCGTGCGCTGGGCAAGCCGTTCGTTTTATACTGAACTACTTGAAGCTGGCGTGAAAATTTATCAATTTGAAGATGGCCTGCTACACACTAAGAGCGTTCTGGTCGATGGTGAACTAAGCCTCGTTGGTTCAGTTAACTTAGATATGCGAAGCTTATGGCTGAATTTTGAAATAACTGTTGTGATTGATGATAAAAACTTTGGTAGTGACCTTACTCTTGTTCAATATGATTATATCGCACGTTCCACACGCCTTGAGATAGAAGAGTGGGAGCAACGGCCTTTCTGGAACCGAGTTGTTGAACGTTTATGCTATTTCTTTAGCCCATTATTGTAATTTTTTATTTTAGGAACTGTCATGACTAAGCCACAATCCATTAAACTTATTGATGAAGATGAAATCATTGAGATAGCCTATGACCTGTTCCTTGAGCAAGCAATGGATAATTTAGAGCCAGCCGATCAAGTTATTTTTGCATTGCAATTTGAAGAGTGTGGCGCGGCTGAAATTGTTCCTCTCAGCCAACATTGGCGGGATGTTATTCAGCCTGATTTTGATTTAGATACATTGAGTGAAGTGATTATTGGGTTGGCGCAATCCGATGACGATGAAATTGCTGACATTTTTGCCCGCATTTTAATTAGCCGCCATCCAGCCCAACCTTTTCACCATATTTTATGGAAGCGCTAGTTTCGTTAAACATGCCGCAATGAGGATATAGCAACCTGCTATTAAAAGTAATCGTGAATTTAAATTCGCTAAACGCGCCCTAGCTTTTAAGTTAGGGCGCGATTTTTATGGTCAATATCAATAAATGATCCCAAGAAAAATGCCAGTTAGCATCACTAACTGGCATTCTAACTAGGCATACAAATCCGTTATAGTGGATCGACTTTTAAACAAGATACCGCATGTTTAAAGCTCCCTTCTAATAAAGGTTTTGTTTTAGCACAGCCCTCATCAGCAAGTGGACAGCGAGTTCTAAATACACAACCTGAAGGCGGATTAATCGGTGACGGCAGTTCCCCTTCAAGTAATTCAATGGTTTTATTTTTTTCCTTGTCAGGATCAGGAACGGGTACCGCAGACATTAGTGCTTTGGTATAAGGATGAAGTGGATTGTTATACACTTCATCATAGGTGCCTAATTCAACGGCATTTCCCAAATACATCACTAATACACGGTCAGAGATATGTTTGACGACCGCGAGGTCATGGGCAATAAATATTAAGGATAGGCCCATTTCCCTTTGAAGCTCTTGTAATAAGTTAACGACTTGCGCTTGAATAGAGACATCAAGTGCAGAGACAGGCTCATCACAAATGACCAGTTTAGGCTCAAGGATCAATGCCCTTGCTATCCCAATACGCTGGCACTGCCCCCCTGAAAATTCATGGGGATAACGGTTAATCAGATTAGGTAATAACCCTACCCGCATCATCATTTTTCTGACCTTTTCGATCACTTCAGATTGCGGCATTTTTGGATTATACGTTTTCAATGGCTCGGCAATAATGTCGCCTATCGTCATGCGAGGGTTCAGCGATGCCAAAGGATCTTGGAAAATCATTTGAATATCGCTACGTATATCCCGCCACTGTTTTTCATTTAATCCTAATAAATTATTCCCCAGCCAGCTCACAGAGCCGCCTGTCGATTTTACTAAGCCAATAATGGCACGTGCGAAAGTTGATTTCCCGCACCCTGACTCCCCAACAACACCTAATGTTTCGCCTTCATACAGACGTAACGTCACGCCATCAACAGCTTTTAAGCTTTTATCAGGCTGCCAGAACCACTGTTTTTTATCTCGAATAGAGAAATGCACTTTTAAATCATTGACCTCGAGCAAAACTGGCCTATTTTCATGTTGTGTCATACCAGCTCCTCCACCGGCTTAAAGCAAGCTCTTAATCGACCCGCTGAAAATGCATTCAGCTCAGGCTCTTGTTCAATACATTGTGCATTCGCATATTGGCAACGTGGCGAGAATGGGCAGCCTTTTGGTAAGCGCAATAAGTTAGGAGGGTTACCCGCTATGGTCGCTAGGCTTTCATCATCGCCATCCAAACGCGGCACTGCGGCAAGTAGCCCTAATGAATAAGGATGAGAGGGTTGATAGAAAATATCTCGGGCTGAGCCATACTCCATAGTGCGCCCCGCATACATCACTAACACTTTGTCACACACGCCTGCGACGACACCTAAGTCATGGGTGATCAAGATAATAGCGGTATCAAACTCTTTTTTCAGTTCATTTAACAGAGTCATGATTTGTGCTTGAACCGTGACATCTAACGCGGTTGTCGGCTCATCGGCAATCAATAACTTAGGCTGACACAATAACGCCATCGCAATCATAACCCGTTGACGCATCCCCCCAGAAAACTCATGGGGATACATATTCATTCGTTTACGTGCTTCTGGCATTTTAACGGCATCTAACATGCGAACAGATTCCTCAAATGCCTCTTGCTTACTCATCCCTTTATGTAGCATTAACACTTCAGATAATTGTGTGCCAATCTTTAAATATGGATTGAGAGAGGTCATCGGGTCTTGGAAGATGATAGAGATTTCTTCCGCACGCATCTTATTTAACGCTTTTTCTTTTAAATTTAAAATTTCACGTCCGTTAAATATCGCTGAGCCACCTATTTTGCCGTTACGCGCTAACAGCCCCATTAATGCAAATGCTGTTTGTGATTTTCCTGAGCCTGACTCACCGACAATACCCAGTGTTTCGCCAGCACGTAGTTCAAAATTCAACTTGTTGACTGCGGTGACATCACCATCAGGAGTTGAAAAGGTCACATTGAGATCTTTTACACTCAAGAGAGGGTTAGATGATTGAATATTAGACATAATAGCTCCCTCTAACGGTCTTTCGGGTCGAGGGCATCACGTAAACCATCGCCGATAAAGTTAAAACAAAACAGAGTTACTACTAGGAAACCCGCGGGGATCAGTAATAGCCATGGCGTCACTTCCATTGAGTTTGCCCCATCACTCAATAACGCTCCCCAGCTACTAAGCGGCTCTTGTGTCCCTAACCCTAGAAAGCTTAAAAATGATTCAAATAGGATCATACTTGGCACCAGTAATGACGCATACACCACAACCACACCTAATACATTAGGAACGATATGGCGCAAAATAATATGACGCGTACTCACCCCACAAACTAAAGCAGCCTCAATAAACTCTTTGCGTTTCAGTCCTAAAGTTTGCCCACGAACGATACGCGCCATATCCAGCCAAGAAACCATCCCTATCGCAACAAATATCAATAAGATATTTGTACCGAAGAGTGTTACCAACAAGATCACAAAAAACATAAATGGAAATGAGTTTAAGATCTCCAACAAACGCATCATGATGGAGTCCACTTTCCCGCCAACATAACCTGCAATAGAGCCATATAAGGTACCAACAACCACAGCAACCAATGCAGCAGCCACCCCTACCATCAGAGAAATTCGTCCACCAATCGCTACCCTCACCAAAAGATCACGGCCAGAGGCGTCGGTGCCAAAATAGTGACCACTTGCCAAATCAGGAGGCATCGACATCATTTCCCAATCAGTATCATCATATAAAAAGGGAGATAACATGGGGGCAAAGATGACAAATAAGGTGATCAAAAATAGGATAAAGAGGCTAAAAATTGCCGCTCGGTTATGCATAAACCGACGTCGTGCATCCTGCCATAAACTGCGCCCTTCAATATCTAATTGCTCAGAAAGCTTTTCCAGAGCTTCACTATTTTTTTGATTTAATAACATAGCGTTCTCTCCGGACTAATAGCGAATTTTCGGGTCGATAACGGCATACAGCACATCGACAATAGCGTTAAAGGTAATCGTTAATACGCCAACTAAGATTGTTAGGCTAAGCACCAAAGAGTAATCACGGTTCAACGCGCCATTAACAAACAATTGCCCTATACCTGGTAAACCAAAGATAGTTTCAATAACCATCGAACCCGTAATAATCCCCACAAAAGCAGGCCCCATATAAGAAAGCACAGGGAGTAATGCTGGTTTTAAGGCATGTCGTAAAATGATCGTACGCAGTGGTAAGCCTTTTGCGCGTGCTGTACGAATAAAGTTGGAGTGCATGATTTCAATCATGGAGCCACGCGTAATACGCGAAATGCTTGCAATATAAGCTAGTGATAATGCCACCATCGGCAAAATCATATGTTTGAGGTTACCACCATCCCAGCCACCACCGGGGAGCCATTTCAAATGAATGGCGAATATCAGCACCAATAACGGTGCCACAACAAAGCTTGGGATGACAACCCCCGTCATGGCGAACCCCATGACTGTAAAATCCCATTTGCTATTTTGATTCAATGCGGCAATAACCCCCGCTGTCACACCAAAGAAAACGGCGACGATAAAAGCAGTTGCACCTAATTTCGCAGACACTGGGAAGGCTTTCGCCACTAAGTCGTTAACGCTGTAGTCTTTATATTTAAATGATGGACCAAAGTCACCTTTAGATAATTGAACTAAATAGCTGAAATACTGTTTATACATAGGGTCATTCAGATGGTATTTCGCTTCAATATTTGCCATAACTTCAGGTGGTAATTTACGTTCCCCCGTAAAAGGGCTGCCTGGTGCTAAACGCATCATAAAAAATGAAATTGTAATAAGAATAAAAAGTGTCGGGATCGCTTCAAGTAAACGCCGTAAAATAAATTTTAACATTGCCCTTTCCTACTTCCGTTGCTTAGTCGGACCAATAATCATATTGTTATCCGGCTCCGAAGAGCCGGATTATTATTGTTAGTGCTTGATAATATAAAGGTCTTTTGTATGCAGGTTGTCTAGCGGGTCTTTTCCTGTATACCCACCTACATACGGCTTAACTAAACGAGTATTAACATAGTAATAAAGAGGCACAACAGCGGAGTCTTTATCTAGGATTTTTTCTGCTTTATTGTACAAATCAGAACGTTCTTCATCTGTTTTCACTTGCAAAGTCTGCTTCATCACCGCATCAAATTCTTTGTTCTTATAGTGAACCGTATTATTACTACTATTAGACAGTAACATATTGAGGAAGGAAGACGGTTCATTATAGTCAGCACACCATCCTGCACGTGCGACATCATAAGCACCTTGGTGTCGGCTATCTAAGAAGGTTTTCCACTCTTGGTTTTCCAATTTCACTTCTGCGCCGATATTTTTCTTCCACATTGATGATGCAGCAATGGCAATACGTTTATGTAAATCGGAGGTGTTATACAGCAGGTTAAATTTCAACGGATTCGATTTATTATAACCAGCTTCTTCAAGTAGCTGTTTCGCTTTTTCATTGCGTTGCTCTTGCGTCATGTTGGTATACCAATCCGGTTTTTCAGTTTTCATGCCACTGGTAAATGGCGGTGTGAAACCATATGCCGGAATATCCCCTTGAGCCTTCACTTTATAGGTGATCACATCCCTATCCATTGATAGCTTCAATGCCTCTCTGACTCGAGGGTCATTAAATGGCGGTTTTTCGTTATTAATTTCGTAGTAATAAATGCACAGATATGGGTTCACGCGTAACTCATTAGGCATGCTTTTTTGTAGGCTCTTAAATTGCTCAATTGGTAAATTGCTATAGGTCATATCAATTTCACCGCTGCGGTAGCGGTTAACGTCAGTCACCTCTGAAGAAATCGGCAGGTAGGTCACTTGATCGATAATGGTATTAGCGTTATCCCAATATGTTGGACTACGCTCAAGAACGATACGTTCGTTAACGGTCCAATCTTTTAGTTTATAAGCACCATTGCCTACAAAGTTTTGTGGTTGCGTCCATTTAGCGCCATATTTCTCAACCACTTTTTTATTAACTGGTGACATTGATGAGTGGATCATCAATTTGGGGATATAAGGAACCGCCTCACTTAACTCCAGCACAAGAGTATGATCATCTAATGCTTTAACACCCAGCTCTTCGGGTTTTTTCTTTCCGGTAATAATATCATCGACATTCTTAATGTGTGCATATTGTAGATAGCTCGCATAAGGAGAAGCGGTATCAGGGTCAACGATACGTTGGAAACTATAAACGAAGTCTTGTGCTGTTACAGGGTCACCGTTTGACCATTTAGCCCCTTCACGAATTTTAAACGTCCACTCTTTAAAATCTTTATTTTCCCAACTTACAGCTGAGCCAGGTAAGATTTCACCATTAGGACCTACGACCGTTAAACCTTCAAAGAGATCACGCGCTAAAGCCGATTCAGGAACACCTTCAATTTTATGTGGATCTAGGGATTGAGGTTCAGAGCCATTATTACGGACTAACGTTTGTTTTTCTGCAAGTTCAACACCAGCAGGCACTGTAGCGGCAAAGCTGCTCGCTATCCCCCCTGTCATCAATCCAGCGGCAACACCTAAAGCAATCATGGTTTTATGAATGTGTTTACTCATTTTATCCGTTACTCCCATACCATATATTATGGTGACATTGTGGATTAATATGTTTACCCATTCGGTAAACTGTTTTTTTAATTATTTAATTACTATTTATTATCTTGATTTATATATAACCGTTTAATATCCATATTATCAAGAGGGTCTTTTCCTTTGAATCCACCAACCGAAGGTTTAATTAAACGCACACTGACCCGATAATAGACGGGAATAATCGCTGAATCTTGATCGAGTAGTGCTTCCGCCTGCTGATAGATTTGTTTACGACTGGCGTCATCTGGCGCGCTCAATGCCTTTTCTAACAAAGCATCGAATTCTGAGTTTTTATAAAATGCGGTGTTATTACTGCTATCTGACGACATAATATTTAAAAATGCCGATGGTTCATTATAATCAGCGCACCAAGTCGCACGCACAACATCATAGTTACCATCATGGCGACTCTGTAACGACGTCTTCCATTCTTGATTTTGTAAACTTACCTCGGCCCCAATATTTTTTTTCCACATTGAAGCTGCGACGATAGCCTGCTGTTTATTTTGATCGGATGTGTTATACAGAAGTGAGAATTTCAGTGGATTTTGCGCATTGTAACCCGCTTCTTCCAAAAGAGCCTTTGCACGCTGGTAGCGTTTTTCATTACTCCAATTTGCCCACTCTGGTGGGGAAAAATCGCCATTATTAATGAAAGTAGGTGTAAAACCATAAGCAACAATTTGCCCTTGTGCCATTATTTTATTCGTAATGGTTTCCCTATCTAACCCGAGCTTTATCGCCTCTCGCACTCTCGGATCGGTAAATGGTGGTTTGCTATTATTAATCTCGTAGTAGAACGTACATAGGTAAGGACGAATATATAATTCGTTCGGCCGTTCTATTTGCATTTTTTTATAAAGAACAGGTGGAATTGCTGAATTACTGATATCAATTTCACCGCTACGATAACGGTTTACATCACTCACTTCTGAAGAAATAGCTAAAAATGTCGCTTCATCAATTTTACTGTTTTGATTATTCCAATACTGTGGATTACGCTTCAAAACAATCCGTTCATTGACAACCCATTTATCTAATACATAGGCTCCATTGCCGATAAAATTTTTGGGCTGAGTCCATTTATCGCCATATTTTTCAATCGCCTTTCTGTTTACGGGCTTCATCGCCGTGTGATTAAGCATATCGATAAAATAAGGTACTGGATGGGTCAACGTGACTTGCAAATGTTTCTCATCCAATGCTTTCACACCAAGAGACTCAATTGGCTTTTTACCTTTTAAAATTTCAGAAGCATTCTCAATATAGGCATTTTGCAAGTAACTTGAGTAAGGAGAGCCTGTTTTAGGGTCGGCTAACCGCTGCCAGCTATACACAAAGTCTTGTGCAGTCACTGGTGTACCATCGCTCCACTTGGCATTATCTCTGAGAGTAAACACCCATGTAGTATAATTATCATTAGTCCAACTTTCGGCAACACCGGGTGTCACCTTACCATCCACATCCGTATAAACGAGCCCTTCAAGAAGATTAAGAATAATATTGCTCTCAGGGATCCCTTCGACTTTATGGGGGTCTAATGACGAAACCTCTGTGCCGTTATTAATGGTAATCGCTTGCTTAATCGACGCAGACACTGGATCTGCATTAGTGTGTAATGCAACTAAAAATATAGGTAGTGAATACAAACTCTTGGTAAAAAAATTCATTATCACCCTCAACGGTTATTTGGTTGCTACAACAAACTTCAGCATCCTATCTGGTTATTTTGTTTCGCGTCATACCCTGAAACTTAGAGTATTTCCCTTTGGATTAGTTTTAATAATCCACTTTTGGCCTCTCACATTTTTGTTACAAAATGTTAAAATTGTGTAATCACCCGCAAGCTAGACAAGCCTGTATTAAACTAAAAGCGTTATGATTTTATTGTATAAATAGATGATTATTCTGTTATTCATCTATTCGCACAATTGAGACTTGTTTAAACATATCATTAACATTGAATAAATTAAATAGCGCAAAAATTTACTTGGCTCACATTTCCTTACTTTTTATGCCTTATTTAGCAAAAAATGCGACATATTATTATAAGAAAAGGGAATTGAAATCAGCACAAAATAACAGCAGATTAGCAGGCAAAAGATAATCTATTTATGACTATCATTTAATAGAATAACACCATCATTTTTTATTAGTGATACCTATAAGTTAAAAAACGATAATGGTGTTTATTTGTTTGGCGTTTTTTTAATCGGAATATTATTACTAATGTAATAGACACTTATAGATCACCATATAATAGTGATCTATGAGCAAGAGAATTAGTATGTCAAAAAATGATTATAGAAGACCGGGAAATATTGCTTTAACCCCCGTAACAATAAACTCTATCCCCAGAGACATCAGAAGCAGTCCCATAATTCGCGTCACCACGTTAATCCCTGTTTGCCCTAAGTAGCGAACAAGCAATGATGCCGAGCGGAACAGTAACCAACAGCAAAATGCAAACACAATACTTGTCAGCGCCAGACCGATAAAGTTTTGCCAACCATGCCACCGAGATGACCAAACGATACAAGAGCTAATTGCCCCCGGCCCTGCCATTAGCGGTAATGCAAGTGGTACTACCCCGATACTATCTCGCACTGCTGTTTCTGTTTTCTCTTGTTTATTTTGTTTGTCTTCACCGATTTTCCCACTGATCATCGACATTGCAATCGTTACAATTAATATTCCACCCGCAATGCGGAATGAATCGATAGAAATACCAAATACTTGCAGAATTGAATCGCCGATTAATAATGATGTACATAAAATGATAGCGACAGAAGTATTCGCTATCGTATTTGTTTTGTTACGCCCAGCGCTACTTTGATAATTAGTCATGCTAATAAACACAGGCAGAATTCCCACTGGGTTTACTAACGCAAAAAGACCAATAAAAAATTTTATATAGCCTGATAAATCAAGTAATCCTGCACTCACGCATCAGCACCTTTAAATAATCAGATTTAAGAAAATCACAGATAGTTAAAGTTTATCACTAAATAAATAAAATAGATTCTGCTAAGTTTTATTTTAGCGGTTACTGTTAGTTATTCGCTTAAACTTCATGCAAATAATATGATTTTTTAGCTCTTTTTATTCGTTATCAAAAAATATTGTGTCTAATTTCAACAAAAAACATGCATTCCCTCAAAATAGGCTTGCTGAAAGGAGTCAGCTTTGAATTTTTGTGATCTAGATCACATCAATAAACACAAATAATGCTAATCTATTCTTAACTGATAGAGGGAGTTAATTTAAGAAAAGTACGCTTTTCACCTTGTACTAAAAGCTTTTTAAGCCAATAAGCGGATAAATAAAATATGTTAATAAATATAAACTATAATTTATCTACTCAGTTTTTAGCGTTTTAATGTTTCAAGAAGCACTGCTCATTGGCTTAAAAAGTTTAACATTTATCAGGAGTAATCTCTATGTCAGTAACTAATGTTACCGAACTCAATGACCTCGTTGCTCGTGTCAAAAAAGCTCAGCGTGAATTCGCTAACTTCTCTCAAGAGCAAGTTGACCGCATTTTCCGCGCAGCAGCGCTTGCAGCAGCAGACGCACGGATCCCGCTCGCTAAACTTGCTGTAGAAGAATCAGGTATGGGTATTGTTGAAGATAAGGTAATCAAAAATCACTTTGCCTCTGAATATATTTATAATGCCTATAAAGACGAAAAAACCTGTGGCGTGCTTTCTGAAGACCCAACTTTTGGAACAATTACTATCGCTGAACCTATCGGTATTATCTGTGGTATCGTTCCAACCACTAACCCAACCTCAACCGCCATTTTTAAATCTTTAATTAGTTTAAAAACGCGTAATGCAATTATTTTTTCTCCGCACCCTCGCGCTAAAAATGCAACCAATAAAGCGGCAGAAATTGTTCTTAAAGCAGCTATCGAAGCTGGTGCACCGAAAGATATTATCGGTTGGATCGATGCACCATCGGTCGAATTATCTAATGCATTGATGCATCACGAGGATATCAACCTGATTTTAGCAACAGGTGGTCCTGGTATGGTGAAAGCGGCATACAGCTCCGGTAAACCTGCTATTGGTGTAGGCGCAGGTAATACACCGGTTGTTATCGATGAAACGGCCGATATCAAACGTGCTGTGGCGTCTATCTTGATGTCAAAAACCTTCGATAATGGCGTCATCTGTGCATCCGAGCAATCCGTTGTTGTCGTCGATGAAATTTATAATCAGGTTCGTGAACGCTTCGCGACCCACGGTGGCTATATACTGCAAGGTAAAGAGCTTAAAGCCGTTCAAGATGTTATTTTGAAAAATGGTAGTCTGAACGCAGCAATTGTTGGTCAAACTGCATATAAAATCGCTGAAATGGCCGGTGTTACTGTACCTGTAACCACGAAAATACTTATTGGCGAAGTCAAGGTGATTGCAGATTCAGAGCCATTTGCCCACGAAAAATTATCGCCACTCCTCGCCATGTATCGCGCTAAAAACTTTGAAGAGGCTGTAGACAAAGCCGAGCAATTAGTCGAAATGGGGGGTATCGGTCACACCTCTTGTCTATATACAGACCAAGATAACCAAGCTGAACGTGTTAATTACTTCGGCGTCAAAATGAAAACCGCGCGTATCCTCATTAATACGCCCGCTTCACAAGGGGGTATCGGTGACCTCTATAACTTTAAATTAGCGCCTTCTCTCACACTTGGTTGCGGTTCATGGGGTGGTAACTCAATCTCTGAAAACGTTGGACCAAAACATTTGATCAATACTAAAACCGTGGCGAAAAGAGCTGAAAATATGTTGTGGCATAAACTTCCTAACTCAATCTATTTCCGTCGCGGTTGTCTCCCTATTGCACTTGAAGAGATCGCAACGGATGGCGCAAAACGTGCATTTATCGTCACTGATGGCTATTTATTTAACAATGGCTATGTTGAAGAAGTGGTAAATGTACTGAAAAAACACCATATTGAAACCGACGTTTTCTTTGAGGTTGAAGCTGATCCTACATTAACGGTCGTCCGTAAAGGTGCCGCTCAAATGAACGCCTTTAAACCTGATGTCATTATTGCATTAGGTGGTGGCTCCCCAATGGACGCGGCCAAAATTATGTGGGTTATGTACGAACATCCAGAAACGCATTTTGAAGAATTAGCACTACGCTTTATGGATATCCGTAAACGTATTCACCGTTTCCCTAAAATGGGAGTGAAAGCAAAATTAGTTGCGATTACAACGACCTCAGGAACAGGCTCTGAAGTTACCCCATTTGCAGTGGTAACGGATGATAAAACAGGTCAAAAATACCCATTAGCGGACTATGCACTGACTCCAAATATGGCTATCGTCGATGCAAACCTTGTGATGAATATGCCGAAATCACTGACCGCATTTGGTGGTCTGGATGCTGTGACTCATGCGATGGAAGCCTATGTTTCTGTATTAGCGAATGAATACTCTGATGGTCAAGCATTACAAGCGCTTAGCCTATTAAAAGAGTACCTACCGACGAGTTATCATGAAGGGGCAACCAATCCTGTTGCAAGAGAGCGTGTCCATAACGCTGCAACCATCGCTGGGATTGCATTTGCAAACGCATTCTTAGGGGTTTGTCACTCAATGGCCCATAAATTAGGCTCTGAGTTCCACATACCACATGGATTAGCGAATGCCTTATTAATTAGTAACGTCGTTCGTTATAATGCTAACGATAACCCAACTAAACAAACGGCATTTAGCCAATATGACCGTCCACAAGCACGACGCCGTTATGCTGAAATAGCCGATCATTTAGGTTTAACAAAATCTAGCGACCGTACCGATGCTAAAATTGAAAAACTATTAGCATGGCTTGAGGAAATCAAAGCAGATTTAGGTATCCCTAAATCCATACGTGAAGCAGGTGTGCCTGAAGCAGACTTCTTAGCACGCGTTGATAAGCTCTCTGAGGATGCATTTGACGACCAATGTACCGGTGCAAACCCTCGCTATCCATTAATTTCTGAATTGAAACAGCTATTACTGGATTCCTATTATGGACGCGAATTCACTGAACAAACATCCACAACAACAGCAGCAAAAGTGGAAAAGAAAAGTTCAAAAAAATAGTTAGGTAGCTAATTAATAAGAGAGGCACTGATTTAAAACTCAGTGCCTCTCTTTTTTAATAAGGATAATAAATGATTATTATCCTTATAATTTTTATGGGAAAGTGACTTTCCCTATTACACGATTAACTTAAATCTACTTTTAATTGTTATACGCAATTAATTAAAGTGAATCGCTTTTTTGGGAATAATGCCTTGGTTCATTAACTTAGCCTGTTCGATGGCTTCTGTATAATGCTTACGGCAGACAGAAATATACTTCTCATTACCGCCTATATCGACCTGTGCCCCTTCGTAAAGAGGAATACCATCACTCCCTATCCTTAATACTTTATTGGCCTTACGGCCGCAATAACACACGGTTTTTAATTCAACTAATTTATCAGCCCAAGCTAATAAATATTGGCTTCCGACAAATAGTTCACCTGAAAAATCAGTTCTCAGCCCATAGCATAAAACAGGTATATCACTGTTATCGACAATATCGCATAACTCTTCAACTTGCTGTTTTGTTAAAAATTGACACTCATCAATTAAGACACAATGTACCTTTTTTGTGCTATTTTCATTTTTAATGACTTCCGCCATATTTGTGGTTGGCGTAAATAAAAGTGCATCCGCAGACAACCCAATACGCGATGAAACTTTACCCTGCGCAAAGCGATTATCGATTTCTGCCGTGAAAATCAGCGTACGCATCCCCCGCTCATTATAGTTATAAGAAGATTGCAACAAGGATGTCGATTTCCCTGCATTCATCGCAGAATAGTAAAAATATAGCTGAGCCATCAGCCTAGTTCCTCTAAATTAATAAACAAGATAATTTTACCATAAAACATGTCATTAGATTAACAGTCATCATCTGGAAGCACTTAAAAATACAGGCATCAAATAGAGATATCGCCATTGATTTTGCTAAATCTTACCAATAGTAATCACTTTTTTCCCTCTTAAAACAGGTAAAATATCGAACTATCATTGGTAAAAATATAGCGTGCTCCCTAAAACATAGTACTAATTTACTGTATCAAAAAAAGAAAATTTACGTTTAGTCTCTCTTATTTGCTTCATTATCATGCCACTAATAACCTGACGTATTCTCGATGCGCCCTTCAAATTATAATCAAAAAAATTTCCAGCTAATTGAATCCGTTTTTCATTAGTTTGGATATTGATAATAGTGGTATATATATATCAGTGAAAAGTTAATATTTCTTTTGTAAAAAAATTGCTTTTACTAAAGATAACTTTTAAACTAATAGTGCAAATTAGCTATTGCAGAAAATAAAATAGCATTCTATTATTAGTGTACACAGGCCAACAATTAAATTTGAGACCAGGAAAATGAGCGAATCTTTAAAAGCATTAAATAACATCCGTACTCTTCGTGCTCAAGCAAGAGAAATTGCTTTAGAATCACTGGAAGAAATGCTGGAAAAATTAACTGTCGTTGTTGAAGAACGTCGTGAAGAAGAAAATCAAGTTCGTGCAGAGCAAGAAGAAAAGAACCGTAAGCTAGAAAACTTCCGTCAAATGGCAGAAGAGCAAGGTATTGATCTGAACGAACTGGTTCAAATTTTAGATACAGGTAAAGGCTCAAGCACTCGTGCTAAACGTGCTGCTCGCCCAGCTAAATATAAATACGTTGATGAAAATGGCGAAACTAAAACTTGGACTGGCCAGGGTCGTACCCCAGCAGTTATCAAAACCGCCATTGAAGAACAAGGTAAATCTTTAGACGATTTCCTAATCTAAGATCCATAACCTTATTCCCCAAAAACACCCTTATATAAGGGTGTTTTTTTATCCTACGTTTAAGTTTTATTATCACTTATGCCGCTATTAGCCATTAAATTGTTAATCCCCTCCTGCTCCAAGGATAAGCAATCCTCTTTCGCTCGTTTTAGTCATCCTTTTATCTGCTAGTCATTTATTAATATTATTTAAATTTAAGCCATCGCTAAAAGTAAAGTTATGTAATCCTACTCAAACTTTTTAAGCATACGATTGAATAATAAAACTTATACGATACAAAAAAAATTGATGTATTTTTCTTCTAAATACGTAAATTAAATTAAGCAATAATTTACATTAATTGATACTTAACTATTGAAAAGCTACAAGGCGCACAAACAAAAAAAGCTAACATCTAGAGTTAGCTTTTATAAATCATCATAAGAAGAAACTGTTTATTTTTCTGCTTTAGAACTGTTCAATTTATTCGATATGGTTTGGATCCACTCAGAAAAATCTTCCCCTAATGAATCATGTTGCATACCATATTCTACGAATGCCTTCATATAACCTAGCTTATTACCACAGTCATGACTTTTACCACATAGATGGTACGCCTCTACAGGAGACTTATTTTCCATCATAATCGCAATAGCATCGGTTAATTGAATTTCATCCCCTGCCCCTGGTGCTGTTTTTGCTAGTGCATCCCAAATTTTTTCCGATAATACATAGCGGCCAACAATCGACAGATTTGATGGTGCTTCTTCTTTCTTCGGTTTTTCTACCATGCGGCTAATCGGTTTGCTTTCACCAGGAAGCAACGTTGCACCATTACAATCTACAATCCCATAATTAGAAACTTCATCTTCAGGAACGGGCTCAACCAAAATTTGGCTTGCTCCCGTTTCTTCAAAATGGGCCAGCATTTCGCTCAAATTAAACTTGGTTAAATCGGTGCTATAACGATCTAAAATAACATCGGGCAGAATAACCGCAAAAGGCTCATTCCCCACAAGAGGCTTAGCACATAAAATCGCATGACCTAAGCCTTTAGCAATACCTTGACGCGTTTGCATGATAGTTACGTGACTTGGGCAGATAGATTGCACTTCATCAAGTAATTGACGCTTAACACGAGCTTCTAAAATTGCCTCAAGCTCGAAACTCGTATCGAAGTGGTTTTCAATCGAGTTTTTTGATGAATGAGTCACTAAAACAATTTCATTAATACCAGCAGCGATACACTCATTAACAACATACTGAATTAAAGGTTTATCAACGAGTGGTAACATCTCTTTGGGAATTGCTTTAGTCGCGGGTAACATACGAGTGCCAAGACCTGCGACAGGGATTACTGCCTTGCGTACCTTTCTATTTGTCATTTTAGTCATAACTCCAGAATTCTCCTAAGCACCCAAACTCTTTATATAATCAACGGTAATAAAGGTGCGTTTTTAGTGCGAGGCAGTATAACAGGAATAATTTTTGGATAAATAGTACAAAGCCCTAATTAGAGCCAATATGACACTTACTGGAGTAAATTTAAACAAAACTTAAGATTCAGGATTAAACATTAATTTAATATTTTGGTGGTTATTCCAAATTCGACATTGCCAAAATGTCCCTCGTACATCGAGATGATTGGAGGGTTGATGTTTTAAAGTTCCCAATGGAACACTCCTAGATAAGCTATATTGAGCATTCTCTGTTGCAACTTCCGCTTCTAACCCTCCACTAGCCAGAATAATCGCTTTATTACGCGTATTGAAGTACCCCAGTAATATCGGAAATTGCCCACTAAATCCGGAATCCTCTAATAAATAATTTATTTGATTAATAATTTTATCGATATTAGGTAGTTTTTTATCTGGAAAACTTACCGCATTTTTTAATAAATCGTTAAATACAACACGGATCAAGAACGCTGCCATAATTCCCTCCTGTGGAGAGCGTTCTATATCAAGGCAATAAAAACCAATTTGAGTATCTGATATTGGTGCGAGATCAAGAAGTAGCCCGAACCGGTTAATTTCATTTAATTGACGGTAATTAACGCGATAGCCATTAATCACTTGATTTATAGGTGGCTGCAATTGCTTTAACACTGGCGTGATATCTTGGTTATCATAGTTTATCAGTGTGGGTTGTAACCTATTAACAACTTGATCGTTGTATTGCTCAGGATACAGGTTACTCTGAATAGTAACTTTCAACTCCTCTAAGTTTTTTATTGGTTTCAATAAAGCATCTTTTGCACCTAACCGTAGCATACGGTCAAGCTGCGTGAAATCTGTTGTTGCAGAGATGACAATAACAGGGATGTGAATATTTCGTGTGACCAACTCTGCCATAAAATCCTCACCACTCATGACAGGCATATTCAAGTCACACAAAATCACATCAGGGTTAAGGTTTTCTTCGGTGAGACGTATTAATGCACTCTGACCATTATCCGCGACAAAGACTTGCATCCCCTGAGCATGTAAGTACCCTTCTAACATTGAACGAAAAACTTTTTCATCTTCAACGATGAGTATCTTTTTATTTTTCATATTTAACCTACTTCTAGCTTTCATCGGTTATTTACTACCAATACTATTATTCATATGACAAAATCATTGTACTGTCATTTTTAAAGTATAGTTATTTTTATACCTTATACTTATTTTTATAGAGTAGAAGATGGAACAATCCCTAAACAACTGTTGTTTTTGTTGCAATTCACTCCCTTTTAGCCAATGCTGCCAACCTTATCTCGATAATCAGGCAATCCCGGAAACACCCGAGCAATTGATGCGCTCTCGCTATAGTGCTTATGTGACAAAAAATGCCGATTACCTTATCGCAACTTGGCATCCTGATTGTCATGCCAATAACTGGCGTGAAGAAATAGAACAAAGCTTCTTACAGACACAATGGCTTTCTCTTCGTGTCATTAGTTCTTCTTATGCTAAAAATAGCGATGAAGGTTATGTGGAATTTTCAACTTGCTTTATTGATGAAAAAGCTGATCATAAACAGCTTATTCATGAACGTTCCCGTTTTCTGCGTATAGAAAAACGTTGGTATTACATAGATGGTATTACACCTAAAACAGGTCGAAATGATCTATGTCCATGTGGTTCCGGCAAAAAATTCAAAAAATGCTGTAACAATCATTAGTGGTCATGTTTTACCCATCGTAACGGAAATGCATAATGTATCGTTTGCTTATGTGCGCTCTAAGCCCTTCAAGCTACTGCTAAAACGATGCGCGAAAACATCTATTTATCGGATAGATGCAAGCCCTGTTTGCGCTATTTACAGTCACTTGAAGTATGATGAGTATGTAAGCTTTGTAAGTTAAGGATCAGACACTTCCATGCAACAAAAGAATGTACAAAAAAAAGTCCTTCGCACCATTTGTCCTGATGCAAAAGGCTTGATCGCAAAAATCACCAATATTTGTTACAAACACCAGCTCAATATCGTACAGAATAATGAATTTGTTGATCACCGCACTGGTCGCTTCTTTATGCGTACAGAGCTTGAGGGGATTTTTAATGATGAAACCCTACTCGCTGATCTCGATGACGCCCTACCGGCGGGTTCAAAACGTGAATTAAATTCATCAGGCCGTCGCCGTATTGTCGTTATGGTCACCAAGGAAGCTCACTGTCTAGGTGACTTATTGATGAAGAGTGCATACGATGGTTTAGATGTAGAAATTGCGGCAGTTATCGGTAACCATGACACATTGAAAGGCCTTGTCGAACAATTCGGTATTCCTTTCCACCATATTAGCCATGAAGGTCTAACGCGTGAACAGCATGATGAAAAAATGATTGCGCAAATTGACCAATATCAGCCTGATTATGTGGTCTTAGCAAAATACATGCGTGTATTAACCCCAGCGTTTGTACAGCATTATCCGAACCAAATCATTAATATTCACCACTCATTCTTGCCTGCATTCATTGGTGCCCGTCCATATCATCAGGCATATGAACGGGGCGTTAAGATCATTGGTGCGACGGCTCATTTTGTTAATGATAATCTTGATGAAGGCCCTATCATTACGCAAAACGTTATTAATGTAGACCACACCTTCACAGCCGATGATATGATGCGCGCAGGTAGGGATGTTGAAAAAAATGTCCTTAGCCACGCATTATATTGGGTATTAGCTCAACGTGTTTTTGTTTACGGAAACCGTACTATTATCTTGTAATACGAATATTTGCTGTTTAAATATGCATGAAGCGCAAAAAAACAGCATTTGAACAGCTTTTAAAAAATTAATACTTTACAGGGGCGCGTCATTTGATATGATGCCGCCCGCTGTCAACGAATACAGCAACTCAAAATCTGGTGGGATACCCAAGCGGCCAAAGGGAGCAGACTGTAAATCTGCCGTCACAGACTTCGAAGGTTCGAATCCTTCTCCCACCACCATTCAAGCGTTCCCTTCACCTAAAGTATCAATTGTGTCTATAAATCGATTTAACACACTAGAGTGTGACTTAGACTTATAAACATAGCAGCAGCAATCCTCAATAATTGAATTTAACGGAATATAGTTAAGCAACTTATCATTCACGTCATTTTCAGGGTAGTAATCGATAATTGCAATAAAATCACCAACTTGAAGAAAACTCTGGCAGTTACCAATATTATCCATTTGCCGAATACTGGCCTTATTACCTTCTAGTTCAACCTGATTAAGCAGTTCCCCCATTAAACTGCTCTTATAAAATGCAGGATCACACAGCCATGTGCATTGCCTTAATAGCGCCATAATATTGTAATGATATTTTTCATATAATTCATTACGACAATAAATCCCTAATGATGCATTCTCTATTTTTCTTTGTAAGGAAAAACGCTCACTGACGACAGGTTGAGAACTTAAAATAACCGTATTACCATCGTAATCAACAATTTCATCAACCTCCTCATAATTAAACCTCAATATATTAATTTGAACATTATTTTTATTTGCTGCCTGATAAAGGTGAATAAGAAAATTTTCTTTCCCCCAGTCATAATAAATATTGGCTTCATTGACAATATAACCTGTAAAATGTTTCTTAGTTATTTCCTTCTCTTGTAAGTAAAGATCACGTAAGTCATTATATAACTCTTGACCATCCTTAGTTAAAGTCATACCAAACTTTTCTCGTTTAAATAGGCGTTTTCCTAAGCTTGTTTCAAAGTCTTTAATTGACTTAGCAATTGGTGGCGTCGTTCGGTTCATTACCCTAGCAGCCTTACTCAATGAGCCATTTTCAACAACTGCCATAAATGCCTCTAATTTTCTTGAAAAGAACATATCTATGACCCCATTCTGTTTATTAAACATGCAAAATTCAACATTATTAATCATTAAAAACAATATGTTGAATAGCCCATCACTTAACATATCAGATGAAAATTTTAATTTAATTTTTCATTGAATGAGTAACAATTTTTCATAAAACTATTTTTATATTTTCCAACAATGCAAAGCAATATATTATACTGTTTCATTTCATTATTTTTTATGACTCGACTATTAAATCACATTAAATATAAATCACCAATTTGAAATCAGTGAACATATTTTTCATTAATTGTATAACTAATAATCTTATTTAAATTTTAAGATAAAACATTACGATTATAATTAGAGCTATAAATATTCATTAAGCATAATTCAATTTATATTTAAATAGTTATTTAATAGTTACAGTCTAGTCATCATCTGTTAGAATCTCGATGTACAGACAAAAATCTAATAGGTGATAAAAGACCATGAAATTTATCTCTTTCAACATAAATGGCCTCCGTGCTCGCCCACACCAATTGGCAGCTATTATTGATAAGCATCAGCCAGAGGTGATAGGTCTACAGGAAACCAAAGTTCACGACGAAATGTTTCCTTACGATGACGTTAGCAAGTTAGGCTATCATGTATTTTATCATGGTCAAAAAGCACACTATGGCGTCGCTCTCCTGACTAAAAATAAGCCTGTTGCAGTTCGAAAAGGCTTTCCTACCGACGATGATGATGCACAACGCCGGATCATCATGGCAGATATTGAAACCAATCATGGTTTATTAACTGTCGTAAATGGCTATTTTCCTCAAGGCGAAAGCCGTGAACACCCAGTAAAATTCCCTGCTAAAGAGAAATTTTACCAAGACTTACAAGACTATATTACATCAACCCAGACCCCTCAATCACAGCTATTGATCATGGGTGATATGAATATTAGTCCAACTGATCTGGATATTGGTATTGGCGAAGCGAACCGTAAACGCTGGCTAAAAACAGGTAAATGCTCATTTTTACCCGAAGAGCGCGCATGGATGGAACGACTGCTAAATTGGGGGCTTGTCGATACTTATCGCGCAATGAACCCTGACGTGGATGATTGTTACTCGTGGTTTGACTACCGTTCAAAAGGTTTTGATGATAACAGAGGCTTACGTATAGATTTACTCTTAGCGTCTACGGCTCTTTCTACACGTTGTGTGGCAACAGGGATTGACTACGAAATACGGGGAATGGAAAAACCTTCAGATCATGCCCCCGTTTGGGCCGAGTTTGATTTAACCAAAGGCTAACTGCTCTTTTTTGTTCGATAGGGAAGATTTTCCCTATCGACCTCTCCGATAACCATCAAATGACTCACACTCACTAGTAGACTACTCTTGCTCACTTTTTTTCGGTTTTTTCGTCGATTTTGCGGCCTTTTTAGTCGTTTTATTCTTTGTGACAGGCGGTAACTCTCGAAATGCTCGTAAGTTAGTAAACTGACGGGCGTGATGAATAAGCTGCGTTAATGTCGCACTAAGCGGATTCATAAAATCAATATAACGTGTTTGTTTTTCACTGATTTGCGTCAAAATAGATTCCCAATGCGCCGTCATATCTGGCAATGTGGCCATATCAGGCAATACATGAATTAACGCTCTACCCGCTGGGGTTGAGTGAATATAGCGACCTTTTTTATATAAAAACTGACGCTTAAATAGCAGATCAATAATACCTGCTCGCGTCGCTTCAGTACCTAACCCATCAGTTTCACGCAATACCTTTTTTAAGGCTTTATCTTGAACAAAACGCGCAATCCCCGTCATCGCGGATAATAGTGTCGCATCCGTAAAAGGCCTTGGGGGTTGCGTTTGTTTTTCAAGCACTTCGCCTTTTTCACACAGTAACTCATCCCCCTTAGCTACAACCGGTAATGGGCTACCGTCATTTTCAGCATCGCGCTCTTTACTGCCTAATACGACTCGCCAACCCGCTTCCGCTAAAAAACGCGCTTTCGCAATAAACTTGCCCTTTTCAATGTCAAGCTCAATCGTACATTTACGGTAAACGGCATCTGACATAAATTGAATGATATATTGACGGGCGATCAGTTGATAAATATTGGCTTCATGCTCCGTTAGTTTTACTGATACGGCTTTTGCGGTTGGAATAATAGCATGGTGAGCATCCACTTTTTTATCGTCCCAGCAGCGATTTTTTTTATCTAATTCAGGTAATTCAAACTGGGTTAATTCAGGTTGATGTACTGAAATCGCATTCAACACAGAATGACGTCCAGCAAAATGCTCATCCGGTAAATAACGGCTATCTGAACGTGGATACGTGATCAATTTATGAGTTTCGTATAAACGCTGGCAGATATCTAAAACTTCTTGAGCGCTTAGCCCAAACTTTTTAGCAGCTTCAATTTGTAGTGCAGAAAGGGAGAATGGTAATGGCGCAATTTCAGATTCGCGTTTGTCCTGATACTGCGTAACAAAAGCAGGCTTCCCTGTAATACGCGACACCACATGTTCAGCAAGAGGACGATGAAATAAACGCCCTTCTTCATCTTGATAATCAATACAAGATTCACTTGGTTGCCAAGTAGCCACAAAACGTTCATTTTCTGGCGTCACAATATGGGCGCGTACCTCAAAATAATCTTTAGGTACAAAGTTTTCAATATCTTCATCACGGCGAACAACAAGGCCTAATACAGGGGTCTGTACTCTCCCTACTGATAATACGCCTTGATACCCGCCACGTTGCCCCAACAATGTGTAGGCACGCGTCATGTTAATACCGTATAGCCAATCCGCTCTTGCTCTTGCTAATGCCGAAACGCATAAAGGAATAAACTCTCGGTTTTCACGTAACCGTTCGATGGCTCTTTCAACGGCTTGAGGGTTAAGGTCATTGATTAAACAACGTTTGACTTGCTTTCTTTTCTCATCAGAAAGCTTCAAAAAATCTAATACCTCATCCACCAGCAGTTGCCCTTCTCTATCAGGGTCTCCGGCATGAACGACTTCCGTTGCCTGTTTGAGAAGGGAATCAATCGTTTTAAGCTGCTTTGTCACTGCGGAACGTGGTTTTAACAACCACTTTTCAGGAATGATCGGCAGATCTTGCAGATTCCAGCGAGCATACCGAGGCTCATACGCATCTGGCTCAGCTTGTTCCAATAAGTGGCCTATACACCATGTCACTATTTGGTCATCACCGCACTGGATAAAACCATCCCCTCTCTTATGAGGTTTTGGCAACACATCCGCTATTGCCCTAGCGAGGCTGGGCTTTTCCGCAATAAACAAACGCATGAATTAATCTATCACTTCAATTAAAGGTACATTTTCCCGATGGGGTAATAATTTGCCGATAGACTGTAACAAAACACCTTGCTGCTGTGCAATGTCTTTAATTTTAGCGACCTCAGAAGGTTCTACTGCTATCAGTAAACCACCCGATGTTTGTGGATCGCATAATAATTTGCGTTGAGCCTCTGTCATCGGCCCAATAAGGTGCCCATAACTTTCAAAGTTGCGTTGGGTTCCCCCAGGCACACAACCGGCATCGATATAATGTTCAACATTTGCAAGTTTCGGTACTCGGCTAAAGGATATTTCTGCTCGTACCTTTGAGCCTTGACAAATTTCACTCAAATGCCCAAGTAGACCAAAACCCGTCACATCAGTCATTGCAGTCACGCCCGGTAACGGTGCAACAACAGCTCCCAGTTTATTCAACTGACACATTGTTTGTGCCGCAAGATTTTGGTGCTCTTCGGCTAATAACCCTTTTTTCTCTGCGGTCGTTAATACGCCAATGCCCAGCGGCTTAGTCAGAAAAAGTTCACAATCTGCTGTTGCTGCACTATTTTTCTTCACATACTCTGTATTTACCACCCCAGTTACCGCTAAACCAAAAATCGGTTCTGGTGCGTCAATAGAGTGACCACCTGCAAGCGTAATCCCTGCATCGGCACAAGCCGCTCTCCCTCCTTCAATGACTTCTCTTGCCACTTCGGGAGATAGTTTCGCAATAGGCCACCCTAAAATAGCAATTGCCATAATGGGTTTACCGCCCATAGCAAACACATCACTAATCGCATTAGTCGCCGCGATACGACCAAATTCATATGGTGAATCAACAATGGGCATAAAAAAATCTGTCGTACTGATAATCCCTATGCCATTGCCTAAATCATAAACAGCCGCATCATCTTTTGTTTCGTTACCTACAAGCAGATGAGGATCATGAAATTTGGCCTGCTCTGTATGAAGGATTTGTTCCAAAACTTTTGGGGCAATTTTGCAACCACAACCTGCACCATGGCTATACTGTGTTAATCTAATTTTTTCCATTACGCTCGGCCTTATCAATTAAAAGTAAGAAACAAATTCTTGCATATCAGGGATCTGTACTTTTGCAGGTGCTTTCAGTTCAGGCGTACCTAAATATAAAAAGCCCACAATGCGATCTGTCGGTGCACAACCTAATCCTTCACGCACAACCGCATCTTCCGTCCAAGAACCTGAACGCCAAATTCCCCCAAACCCTTGGGCAACCGCCGCCATTTGCATCGCTTGTACCGTACAACCAGCAGCAACAACTTGTTCCCACTCAGGTACTTTAGGGTGTGCTTGAGTCTTCGCGATAACTGTAATAATCAAAGGTGCTCTAAACGGGGCATTACGCGCTTTCTCTTCCACTTCCGGCCCTAAGTTGCCCTCTTTCGCTGCTTTTTCAAGTAATTGGCTAAAGCGATTTAACCCTTCGCCTTGCATCACAATAAAATGCCAAGGCCGTAAAGCACCATGATCAGGAGCACGCATACCTGCCGCTAAAATATTTTGCAATTCATCGCCTTGTGGTGCTGGGGTTGTTAGCCGTGAAGCTGAACGGCGGTTCAATAAAAGGGTTAAAGCATCCATATTCCTCTCCGATTCAGAGTAAACTGATATAATAGTCATTCAAACAAGCAATCATTATTGCGCTGATTAATGATTAAATACCCCAACCAGGGTTAGGTACTCAGCTTAAAAACTTATCATTCATCTTATTCGCTAACGAGTACCATGGTGTTATATTGATTAATTGATTGAATTATATCATTTGTGTATGTTGAAAAATATCATCACGACATTGTACAACGCTCCAAAGCGTATTGTTATGAATAAAAATATTATTCATTTGCAGACAACTGTTTTTATTTCGTTAAGATAACAAGTGCAAATTCGTGTGTCGGAGAAATTATGCGTCAAACATGGAAAATCATCGCCACTGTATTTAAATTCAGTTGGCGAATACTAAATTTTATTCGGGAATTGGTTTTCAACACTATTTTTCTTATATTGTGTTTTTTAGTTATTGGTTCGATAGCGCTATATCAATCCGATTCTAAACCTGACCAGAACTATTTTGGTGCACTTTATGTTGACTTACAGGGTATTGTCGTTGATCAGGTATCAACCCCCGATCCTTTTGGCCGCATGAGTCGTGAGTTATTGGGAACCCCTAACAACCGCATGCAAGAAAACTCACTATTTGACATTGTCGATACCATTCGTAGTGCAGCAACCGATGATCGTATTACTGGCATGGTATTACGTTTAGATAACCTCGTTAGTGCAGATCAGCCTTCCCTAAACTTTATCGGGAAAGCGATTACTGAATTCAAAGAGTCTGGAAAACCTATCTATGCTGTTGGCGATAGTTTTAGTCAGTCTCAATATTATTTAGCCAGTTACGCTGATCATATTTTTCTATCCCCTCAAGGTATGGTGGGGATCCAAGGCTTTTCAACAAACACCCTTTACTACAAATCCTTGTTAGAAAAATTAAAAGTCAGTAGCCATATTTTCCGTGTGGGGACTTATAAATCTGCTGTTGAACCGCTAATGCGAGACAATATGTCACCAGAAGCACGCCAAGCGACTAAACAGTGGCTAGATGCGTTATGGAATAACTATCTTGATACACTAGCCAAAAACCGCCAAACCACTGCGAAAGGTATCTTCCCTGGGGCAGATGTGTTACTTAGTAAGTTACGTGCCTCCGGTGGTGATAACGCAAAATACGCATTAAATCAAAAATTAGTTGATAAGATTTATACGCGTGAGCAAGCAGAAAATGTGCTTAAGAATCAATTTGGCTGGAATAAACAAGAGAAGCATTTCAATTACATCAGTATTTATGATTATTCAGGTAAGCTGACCAGCACAACTAGCTCTGAAACATCAGCCACAGCGGGTAATATTGCCGTTATCATCGTTCAGGGCGCTATCATGGATGGCCCTCAATCTCCGGGTATTGCAAGTGGTGATTTAATTAGCTCACAAATTCGCGAAGCCCGTTTGAACGAAAATATTAAAGCAATCATCTTACGCGTTAATAGCCCTGGAGGTAGCGTAACGGCTTCTGATCTTATCCGCAACGAACTCGCGTCTGCACGTGCTGCGGGTAAACCCGTCGTCGTTTCAATGGGCGGCATGGCTGCATCTGGCGGCTATTGGGTTTCAACCCCTGCGAACTATATTGTGGCAAGCCCGAATACGATTACGGGTTCGATAGGCATCTTTGGCGTAATCAATACCTTTGAAAATGCCTTAGATTCTGTCGGAGTGTATACTGACGGTGTATCAACCACCCCACTTGCCGATATCTCTGCAACCAAAGGAATTAGCCCTGAATTTTCCGATATGATGCAAATTACTATCGAAAATGGTTATAAAACCTTTATAGGTTTAGTCGCGAAGTCACGTAATAAAACGCCAGAAGAAATTGATAAAATCGCCCAAGGCCGTGTTTGGATTGGCAGTGACGCGAAAAAAATTGGCTTAGTCGACCAATTAGGGGATTTCGATGATGCCGTGACTAAAGCGGCTGAATTAGCCAAACTCAATGACGTCTCATTAGATTGGATGCAACCTGAGTTGTCATTTATGGATCAGTTAATTTTAGAACTCAGTAGCACTGCCCAAGCAGTGATGCCTGACGTTCTACAGGTCTTCTTACCAGAAGCTGTTGCTACCGACATTCGTCAACAGGCACAATTCTTCTTAAAAATGAACGATCCTCAAAATCGTTACGCATTCTGTTTAAATTGCGCCGAAATTAACTAACTTCCCTGATCCCCTTTAGCACACCTAAAGGGGATCCCTCTATTTATCTTGCCTCTCCTCTCGCAAATCCCACTTAAACAGTAGATAACAATAATTAAATGAGTCAAAATTGTTATATCTTCATATAAAACAAAGGATAGTAATAGCTGCTTATATTGTTATTCATGCTATTCGTCGAACATTAGGTAACTCAATGCAGAAGAAATCGATTTATGTTGTGTATACTGGCGGAACCATTGGTATGCGCCACTCCCCACAAGGTTATATTCCAGTTTCAGGGCACCTTCAGGCCCAATTAGCTAAAATGCCCGAGTTCCATCGCCCTGAAATGCCTGAATTTACCATCAAAGAGCACCAGCCTTTAATCGACTCCTCTGATATTACGCCAGAAGATTGGCAAATCATTGCCGATGATATCAGTGAAAACTATGCGCTGTATGATGGCTTCGTTATCTTACATGGCACTGACACAATGGCTTATACGGCATCAGCATTATCATTTATGCTAGAGAACCTACGTAAGCCTGTAATTGTGACAGGGTCACAAATTCCCTTAGAGGCATTGCGTTCAGACGGCCAAACTAATCTACTTAATGCCTTATATCTCGCTGCGAATTACCCCATTAATGAGGTCGGTTTGTTCTTTAACAATAAACTGTATCGAGGAAACCGCACCGTAAAATCGCATGCCGATGGTTTCGATGCGTTCACTTCCCCCAACTGTCCACCATTAATGGAAGCAGGTATTCATATTCGTACTTTTAATACCTGCCCAGCCCCAATCGGTGTTGGCCCATTAATCTGCCACCGGATCACACCACAACCGATTGGTGTCGTTATGCTCTATCCCGGACTGACTATTGAAATTGTACGTAACATACTCCAACAACCTGTAAAAGCTCTGATTTTACGCTCCTATGGTGTCGGAAATGCCCCACAACGCCCTGAATTACTGAAAATTCTCCATGATGCTACAAACCGAGGCATTATTGTGGTAAATCTGACACAGTGCATTTCAGGTCGAGTCAATATGGAAGGCTATGCGACAGGACATGCACTTGCCGAGGCAGGCGTTATCAGTGGATTTGATATGACATTTGAAGCTGCATTGAGTAAGTTACATTACTTACTTAGTCAAGAATATACACCGGCACATGTTCGGGAATTAATGCAACATAATCTTAGAGGTGAACTCAGCTATGCCGATGAATAAGCCAAATGAGGATTTAGTTAAATCCGCTTTACTGTTAGTTGATCTACAAAATGATTTTTGTACAGGTGGTGCCCTTGCTGTCGCCGATAGTGAAACGGTAATAAAAACAGCGAATAAGGCGATAGAGCTATGCCAACGACAAAATATTCCGATTATCGCTAGTCAAGACTGGCACCCCGCTAATCACCTGAGCTTTGCTGTTAATTCAGGAACACAAGTTGGTGACATTGGTACGCTTAATGGCATTCCCCAAGTGTGGTGGCCCGTTCATTGCGTTCAAGGGGAAGTTGGCGCTGAGTTTCATCCGGAACTCAACCGAGATGCCATTTGTGAAGTTTTTACGAAGGGTGAAAATCCGCAAGTAGACAGCTACAGTGCTTTTTTCGACAATGATAAAGTAAGCCAGACGCGATTACACGCTTGGTTACAAGAGCAACAAATTACCCAATTATTCATTATGGGGATAGCGACCGATTATTGTGTCAAATTCACGGTACTTGATGCGTTAAAGCTGGGATATAACGTTGATGTACTTACCGATGGTTGCCGAGGCGTAAATTTATCCGCAATGGATAGTGAACTCGCATTAGCCGAGATGTCACAAAAAGGGGCGACCCTACTCACCACCGATTCTCTGCAATAATTAACAACGACGTACCTTGCCCTTTTAAGGCAAGGTATTGGCTAGTCGCTAACACTATTGGTTGTTTGACATAGATTGAATAAAAAGCACACGCGAGTACCTCTCCCCCATATCCATGTTTTATCAACGCTGATTGCGCCATTTTCAACCACGGCGACAAGGCACACTGTTCATTTCGTTTTTCTGTATGCCTAGCGTGTTATTTCGCCTGTCGCCTGCCTCTAATTGCGATTATTCGTCTTTATTTTGTGGCTTCAAGGTTGCCAACATTTCCCCTTGAAACATCGATTTAAGTTCCTGCTTACTTTTCATCGTGATCTGCCCATCCGTACCAATGGTCATATGTTCAGGATCATGATTATGACGAGACTGCCATAACATCACCATCTGTAAGCTATGCTCTTTTTGCTCAGGGGTTAATGCGACACCATCAGGCCATTTTCCTAATTCAACGGCTGTCACCAAACGCTGATAAATTTCAGGGGTCATCACTGATAACAGTTGCTCTAATTGCTCTGGCTCTAAATTTACACTCACTTCACAACTCCTTCAAAGAGACCCAGTCAGTAGTTCATTTGACATATTATCTATTTCAACTTAGCTGAATCGATATTGCTTAATTTAGTTTTCAGCGTCAGCTAGCTTCAGCACCCTATCCACGGGTCTTTTCGCCAGTTTTCTCATCGATAAAACTTAATGATGCTGAATTAATGCAGTAACGTTGCCCCGTTGGTTGTGGACCATCAGGAAACACATGTCCTAAGTGGGCATTACAATTTTGACAACGCACTTCAATCCGATGCATTCCATGGGAGAAATCTTCGATATACTTAATCGCATCTTCAGTCATTGGTTGATAAAAACTCGGCCACCCGCACCCTGCATCAAATTTAGTGTCTGATAGAAAAAGTGGTGTACCACAACACAGGCATTCATACACCCCATCTTTACGATTATGCAATAACACACCAGTGAACGGACGCTCGGTCCCTGCCTGCTGAGTGACATATTGCTGAATATCATTTAGCTCCGAGATATCAATCGGTTGCTTACTTTTATCTGTCATATCAAACCCAAATATTGAAATAACTGAGTGGTATTAAGCTAAGAATACCCCCATTTGGTGCAACAAAAAATTAACAACACGTTTTATAAAGATATTCTAAACTAATTAACATAGTGCTTTGTGTTTTGATTTGTGACGAGTTTCACATATATCACTGATAGCAGGTTTCATTATCCCGCACAATCCCGATAATACGTGCGGATGTATTTGCCTCTAAAGTGGCTGACAAGTAAGCAATTAGTGCGAGTTGTTTTGATTTTTTTCAATAATTGACACGATTCCGCTTGACGGCTGGCAAGGTTTTGGTAACTTTAACTACAACTTAATTCACGAATAAATAGCTGGTGGAAATACTATGACTATCAAAGTAGGTATTAATGGTTTTGGTCGTATTGGCCGTATCGTTTTCCGTGCTGCACAAGAGCGTTCTGATATCGAAATCGTTGCTATCAACGACCTGCTCGATGCAGACTATATGGCATACATGCTGAAATATGACTCTACTCACGGTCGTTTCAACGGTACTGTTGAAGTTAAAGATGGTCACCTAGTTGTAAATGGCAAAAAAATTCGCGTCACTGCAGAGAAAGATCCTGCAAACCTGAAGTGGAACGAAGTTGGTGTTGACGTTGTTGCAGAAGCAACAGGTATCTTCTTAACTGATGAAACTGCACGTAAACACATCCAAGCAGGCGCGAAAAAAGTTGTTCTGACTGGCCCTTCAAAAGACGACACGCCAATGTTCGTTATGGGTGTTAACCATAAGAGCTATGCAGGTCAAGAAATCGTTTCTAACGCTTCTTGTACAACTAACTGCTTGGCACCTCTGGCTAAAGTTATCAATGACAAATTCGGCATTATCGAAGGTCTGATGACGACTGTTCACGCAACAACAGCAACTCAAAAAACTGTTGATGGTCCTTCTCACAAAGACTGGCGTGGTGGTCGTGGTGCTTCTCAAAACATCATCCCATCTTCAACTGGTGCTGCTAAAGCGGTAGGTAAAGTTATTCCTGAGTTGAATGGCAAACTGACTGGTATGTCTTTCCGTGTTCCTACTCCAAACGTTTCAGTTGTTGACTTAACTGTACGTATGGAAAAACCAGCCACTTACGCTCAAATCTGTGACGCTATCAAAGAAGCGGCTGCGGGCGAGCTGAAAGGTGTTCTGGGTTACACTGAAGATGACGTTGTATCAACTGACTTCAACGGTGAAAAACTGACTTCAGTATTCGATGCTAAAGCAGGTATCGCACTGAACGACAACTTTGTAAAACTGGTTTCTTGGTATGACAACGAAACAGGTTATTCAAACAAAGTTCTAGACCTGATCGCTCACATCTCTAAATAAGAGTTATTAGCGTTTTATGGTTAATTTGAGCCGCCTTTAGGCGGCTCTTTTGCTTTTATTCGCTCCTAAATTGTCAGGAGCCCCTCACTTACCTCTTAGAGTGAATGACGGTTTTCCTAAGTTCTGCTAACCTATTTGTATTCACTGTTTCTCTATTCACAGGCAAATAATTATGCACGATAAACTCTTTGCTTTACCGGTGATTAAGCAACTTTCAGCCTACATTAGCCAACGCCAATTGGGTGAATTACCCTTAATTATTGTTTCGCATCCTAAAGTGCGTGGTGCCGTTAGTATTCAAGGTGCACAATTAATCGATTGGCAACCTTGTGGTCAAAAACCGTGCATCTGGCTAAGCAGTGAAAGTGCTTTCAAAGCAGGTACAGCCATTCGTGGGGGTATCCCTATTTGCTGGCCTTGGTTTGGCCCCGCGGGTAGCCCAAGTCATGGTTTCGCCCGCATTTTACCGTGGCAATTTACTGCACATAATGAACATGAAGATGGCGTGATCCTCACCTTCACTCTGACAGATAACGAATATACACGCAAACTATGGCCACATGAGTTTACATTGATATTGCGAATGAAACTCGGTGAGACCTGTGAGTTAGAATTAGAAAGCTATGGTGATTTTGAAACCACAGCCGCAATGCACACTTACCTCAATATTGGTGATATCCAAAAAACCACGGTGTACGGTTTAGGTGGCCACTACTTTGATAAAGTCAGTGACCGTGAAGTTTATGAAGACAAGCCGCTAAAAATTAATAGCCATACCGACAGAATTTACTCTGAGCCAGAGGAATATAGTTTGATCCGTGATGATAGCTGGTCACGAACCATTGAAATACACCATTACCATAACTCTGACGTTGTATGTTGGAACCCATGGGCTGAATTGTCATGTAGCATGCAAGATATGCCAAACAATGGCTACAAACAGATGGTTTGTGTTGAAACGGCGCGCATTAATCAACCGATGAAAAGTGAAAATCAGCACCCCGCTCGCCTTTCTCTCGTTATGATGACACGCGATAATAAGCCACAAGACTGATAGTGACCTCCGCGATGAGGCGGGCTCTTTTCTCGCCTCATCATGCTGTTACGTCACTAAGGATGGCGCAAGCAGCACTTCTTCATATACCTTTTCTCTCCAACGAAATAGTACGTGATATAAAAAACCGTCTACACATTGTAAAGTATCAATAATTAAATTTAAGATAAGTATTGATTTCTATCCCACTAAAAAATGAACTCAATGAATAAGTACACCTTGTTATTATTATTGTCTGCCCCTATTGCCGTCTCTGCCAACTACTGTGACGACTTATATAAAAAATATAGTAATAGTTGGATGAGAGATATGCCAAAACAGGTATGCGAAGATGCGGTTAATGGTGATGCCGAAGCACAATTTAGCGTCGCGTCATGGAACACACGGTATCTAAGGCAACCTAAAGAAACTTATCGCTGGATAAAGATGTCAGCAAAACAAGGTTGTGCTAAATCACAGTATGTTTTAGGACTGCACTATTATGACGGAAAAGTTGTTGATACAGATTGGCTTAAAGCGTTTGCTTGGATTAAAAAAGCGGCTGATAATGGGATTCCCGATGCTCAGGCTATGCTTGGTTTCATGTATCAACATGGTCATGCAATTGGTCAAAATTATACAATAGCTCTAGAGCTGTATCATAAAGCGGCTGCACAACATAACGAAGATGCCTATCTCTATTTAGGCCGAATGTACGAAAATGGCATGGGGGTTACCAAAGATTATGCAAAAGCTTATGAGTATTTTGCAAAAGCCAAGATCGCTCACGTCTTATCCTACCTCCCCGATTATCCTTGCGATATTTATAAAGATCCTGACTAAAATAGCCATCTACCACCAGCAAGTTCGCCATAATCAACCATGTCAGCAACTATTCGTGCCCTGTTCAAATACCAATAAAAAATCCCAAAAGCACAAAGCGCATTTTGGGATTTTTTGTCAAGTCGTGGTTAGCAATTAGAAGGTATAAGTTACCCCACTCCAAACAATTGCAGAAACTGATTTATTAACCATTGGACTATCTTTCACTTCATTTGGCAGACGGTCAATACGCCCCATTGCAAAGGCACTCCAATTATCATTGAACTTATAGTTACCTGATAATTCAACATATGGAGTCCAGCTATCACCCGGACGATAGCGAGCTAAACCACTATTACGCGACTCTTTTGAAGAGACACCATACTCATAGCGGTTTTGATTTTTGCTATCCCACTTGATACCTACACCTGGAACTAACGACCAATTGTCGCCATAGAAACCATAAAGGTAAGCAACTTCTGCACGCAAACCATTACTGATCCCTAACATATCCCCCGACGCAACGGTACGGATTGTTCCCCAATCGGCTTTGTGTTTGTACGTCAAGCCCCCCATTACCGTATCGCGGCGACGATCAAGCTCACGCATATCACGGTCGTCGTTATCTTTCGGTTTGAAGAATTGAGGGTAATAATAAGCATCAAGCGAAAGTTGATCCTCTTGGTCATTCCACAAGTAGTAACCTACTGCTAACGTACGAAAATAGAAGTTTTCACCTTCATAGTTAACAATCGGTACTGGCGTAACATAGTCTTTCGATTTTATACCTTTATAAGGTGTTGATTGCGCCAAAACCGAACCCCCTACAGACCAAGTTCCAGCCATAGCTGCGGAGGATAATAAACCTAATGCGACAGCAAGTGATGTTAATTTGATTGTTTTACGCATATTAACCTGAAATATTAGAAGATTGAACAATAGTGCGCATCATACCTTGATGTGCTCTTTAGCCAAAACACTCCCACGACTGATCACATTTTTAGTTAAATTTATAACCATGTCTAATACTGTTTACACAATCATTCTAATTTTCATATACGACTGGTACTCTTTTCGCCAACGCGCACATCAATTCATAACCAATAGTGCCTGCCGCCTGAGCAACGTCGTCTATCGGTAAGTTTTTACCCCATAGCTCAACGCGATCACCAATCTTAGCAGTTGGACATTCGCTAACATCTATTGTTAGCATATCCATTGAAACAGTTCCTAATAGAGGACAACGCGTTCCATTTAACCAAATGGGGGTGCCTGTTGGCGCATGACGTGGATAGCCATCCGCATAACCACAGGCGACTGTGGCTATCTTCATTGGGTAAGGTGCTGTAAATTTACTGCCATAACCAATAGATTCCCCAGCCGCAATCTCATGTGTTGCAATAATTTGTGATTGCAATGTCATTGTCGCACGTAAATCTTTATCCGCAATGTCTTGCCAACGACCACTTGGTGATGCGCCATATAAGATCACACCAGAGCGAACCCAATCATAATGGGTCTTTGGGTGCCATAACGTCGCCCCTGAATTGGCAATACAGACAGGAAACTGACCATCGATAAACTGTTTAATTATCGCATGAGGTTTATCTGTGCCTGTCGATAAATCCGAATTCGCAAAATGTGTCATTAAGGTGACCGTCTCTACATTTTCCATTGCAGACAATCTATGCACCACTTGAGCATATTCCGGCGGCTCAAAACCTAAGCGATTCATTCCGCTATTTAGTTTGACATACACGGAGATGGGATTTTGAAAGTGCCTATTTTCAATCGCATCCAATTGCCAATAACTGTGCACCGCCGTAGTCAATTGGTATTGATCTATGACTTTTAAATCATCAGGCTGGAAAAAGCCCTCCAATAACAAAATAGGCCCCTTCCAACCTTGTTCACGCAATAAAATGGCTTCATTTAGATCTAAAATCGCGAAGCCATCCGATGCCGCCAGTGCTTTCCACACATGTTTAATACTGTGACCATAAGCGTCTGCCTTCATGACAGACCATATTTTTGCATGCCCAACGTGCTGACGAACTACGGACAAATTATGAGTAAAATTTTGCAGATGAATTACCGCACTGATTGGGCGAGGCATATCTCTTCCTTCTTTTTATACTATCCGAATATTTTTCAGCCAATTGCTCAACGCGCAGGCGATAAATCACCACTATGGGTTAATTTTGTATTAAAGCCATCAATATATCTAAATACCGATAAATCGTCGGATGCAATGTCAGGCTTATTCCCTGAAATCAGATCAGCTAATAACTTACCTGAACCACATGCCATCGTCCAACCTAGCGTTCCATGTCCCGTATTTAAATATAAATTGCTATAAGCCGTTGGGCCGACTATCGGCGTTCCATCTGGCGTCATAGGTCTAAGCCCCGTCCAAAACGTCGCTTGAGAAATATCACCGCCACCTTGATAGAGATCTTGTACTACCATCTTCAATGTTTCGCAGCGTTTTTTCAGCACATCCAAATTAAAGCCAACCACTTCTGCCATGCCCCCAACACGAATGCGGTCATCAAAGCGCGTTACTGCGATCTTATAAGTTTCATCCAAAACTGTTGATGTCGGTGCGCGCTCAGCATTAATAATTGGCATTGTTAATGAATACCCTTTTAATGGATAAACGGGTATTTTCACTAAATTATGCAGTAATGATGTGGAATATGAGCCCATCGCAACTACATAGCGATCCGCTTGTAATATTTCACCATCACAACGAATACCACTCACTTTATTGCCATCCGTCAGGATCTGTTCAACATGACGACCAAACTGGAATTTAACCCCCGCATCTTGGGCCATTTTCGCCAGTTTCTTAGTAAACTGTTGGCAATCACCCGTTTCGTCATTGGGTAAACGTAAGCCCCCCGTCAATTTATCCTTCACATATTCAAGCGCAGGCTCCGCTTTCGCTAACTCATTGGCGGTCAACAGCTCGTATGGTACGCCTTCTTTCTGTAAGACAGCGATATCATTGGCGGCATTATCAAACTGCTTTTCGGTCCTAAACAGTTGCAATGTTCCACCTTGACGGCCTTCATAACTAATCCCTGTATCTGCACGTAATTGGCGAATACAATCACGGCTATACTCCGCTATCCGCACCATACGGCTCTTATTCATCGCATAATGTTGAATATCGCAATTTTTAAGCATTTGCCACATCCAACGTAATTGGAATAATGTGCCGTCAGGCCTGATGGCTAATGGAGCGTGCTTTTCGAACATCCATTTAACCGCTTTTAATGGGATCCCTGGGGCACCCCATGGAGTCGCATAGCCCGGGGAAATTTGTCCAGCATTACCCGCACTCGTCTCTTCAGCAACATCCATTTGCCTATCTAATACGGTCACTTCATGCCCTTCTTGTGCTAAATACCAAGCTGTAGTAACACCGATGACCCCCGCACCTAAGACCAAAACTTTCATCACTCCCCCTGCTGCTTAGCACGAATATTTTCATTAGAATAATATTCTAGTATTCATTTTCCAATATGGTTAATTAACACTTTTAACAATTCGGACAATTAATTCAAAAACAGTTACAATTACTTTACACCTCAGATTTAAATGCTAGTGCCCATTTCTAATTGAATAGTTAAAAACAGAATAAAAACAGTCAATTAATAGAAAATTAATTTCGATTGAATTATTTTTCCATACGTTAATTTAGAGTTTTATACTATCTTGTTGGTATATTATTTTGATGACCTGTTTTTTAATATATGTTATTTCCATGCAATAACATAGAAAATAAATTCACAAATTTACCTTAAGATGAATTATAGTCTTGTTGATTTTTTTATTTCAGAATTGTAGATAATTTAGTGATTTCAAGCACAAAAACAATTACCCATTTTTATCGCAAAAATGGTTTTTGCTCTTTTCTCGTATTGGATGAATCAGATTTACAAAGTATAAGCCTTCTGGGTCTCAGTCTGCTGAAAACGCCTCTTTCTCTATCTTATTGAATCCACAATGTATAAAACAATATAGAAACGAACGTTAATAAACGTTAATTATTACTATAAATCAAAATGTTACCACGTGAAATTAGCTGCTAAAGTCAGCAATCAATTAATAAAATCTGACGGAGGGAGCATGATAAAAAAACGACCATTTCTTATTTTAATCGTAATGTCCTGTTTAATGACCAATCGCAGTGTAGCAGATTCAGATTGCATATCATTTAAACATTTTAAAGTGGAGCACGAGGGGAAAGTTTGTTTTAGCATTCGCCCTCTGCTCACTTGCCATACTGAATGTGAGGCTGTCGAAACAATCCATAGCAAAGTACTATTTCAATGTTATTATCCTGATATAAAGCCACAATCACCCAAAATGATCACTCAAGCAGAAAATATTGCTCTCAATATTGAATACCCCATATCATGTGCACCCAAAAAAGCGTCAGGCAATATTCAGTAGCTGACCAAGTCACTTGCAATTTCTGGTTTTCTGACAGCCAGAAGGCCAGTTGGTTAATAGCACCAAACTGGCTTCAGACATCATACAGTAACGTGAGTTAAAATTAGGATGCGCGGAATGGTTAGCGCGCATTTGCGAGGTCGTTAGGCATATTCCCTTGCATACTATGCCAAATCGTACCACTTTCTTTACCGTAATTTCTAACGGATTCCATAATACGATCGTACGCTTGTTCGCGGCATAAGTTTGACAATTGTTGATAGAAATTGAGCGCAAGGCGTCGTGCTTCCGGGTTAGAGAAATAGTAACGACCAACACGGGTATAAAGCCCTTTTAAGCCATTAATAATCAAGCCATAAATAGGGTTACCCGACGCGAAAGCCAACCCGCGGAATATATTGTAATCTAAGGCACTAAACGCATCTGCGTTATCTTCGACCTTCTCACGCTCAGACAAAACTTCCAATGATTTTTCAGGGTTTTGACGAAAAGCAGTACGGATAAAAATAGCAGCGATATTGGTTCTCACCGCTAGCAAATTATCAATCAGTTGTGGCACACGGTCATGATCTAACCTTGCTAAGGTCTCAAGAATATTCAGGCCTGAAGTCTCCCAATAATTGTTCACTTTGGTTGGTTTGCCATGTTGTATCGTCAACCAACCATCACGCGCTAAACGCTGTAATACTTCACGAAGCGTCGTACGTGTTACACCAATTAACTCCGAGAGTTCCCGTTCAGCAGGTAAAATCGACCCTGGTGGAAAGCGATTGTTCCAGATGCTCTCAATAATATACTCTTCCGCAAACCCTGCAGGACTTTGAGCTTTTATGACCATATTTTTATTATTCCAAACATTTTCAGACGGATTATTATAGAAATCATACCAGATTGTCGTAAATTGAGATAGTTAGACCCCACATAAACAACAAAACCAATCATAAACTCCCATATAATGAATATATTATCTATTACTGATCAGACTTAATTTATGTAAAAGATAAGAGTAGTATGTGAATTTACTGTACAATACATCAAGTAAGAGGAAAACAATTCATAATGGATTTTAGTGTAAAAAGAGCTTTTTTAAAAAATTTTCTAGGGAATTCTCCAGATTGGTATAAGCTCGCAATAATAATATTTCTAATTATCAATCCACTGGTATTTTATTTTGTCAGCCCGTTCATCGCCGGGTGGTTACTTGTAGTAGAATTTATCTTTACCCTCGCCATGGCACTCAAATGCTATCCACTGCAACCCGGTGGGCTTTTAGCCATTGAAGCCGTCATCATTGGCATGACAACCCCAAAACAGATCTCTCATGAGATCAGTAACAATTTGGAAGTCATACTGCTGCTGATCTTTATGGTCGCCGGTATCTATTTTATGAAACAACTGTTGTTGTTCGTCTTCACCAAACTGTTACTGAATGTTCGTTCTAAACGTACGTTGTCATTAGCTTTCTGCTTAGCAAGTGCCTTCTTATCTGCGTTTTTAGATGCACTCACTGTTATCGCCGTTGTGATTAGCGTCTCCATCGGTTTCTATTCTATCTATCATCAATACGCTTCTAGCCAACACAGCAATACTGATCTACAAAATGACAGTTATATCGATACGGCTGAGAAGAAACAAACACTTGAGCAATTTAGAGCTTTCTTGCGCAGCCTCATGATGCATGCCGGTATCGGTACAGCATTAGGGGGAGTCATGACGATGGTTGGTGAACCCCAAAACCTGATTATTGCTAAGCATGTCGATTGGGATTTCGTGACTTTCTTTATACGTATGGCCCCCATTACATTACCTGTTTTTGCGTGTGGTTTAATTGTGTGTTTTTTGGTCGAAAAATTTAAATTATTTGGATATGGGGCGGAATTACCTGCAACCGTTCGCCAAGTCCTGACTGATCATGACCAAAAAAATAGCACTAAACGTACCCAAAAAGAGAAAGCACAACTTATTGTGCAAGGCTTGATTGGTATTTGGTTAATCGTCGCCCTTGCCTTCCACCTCGCTGAGGTCGGGCTTATCGGTTTATCCGTCATCGTATTAACCACCGCCTTCTGTGGCATTACAGAAGAGCATGCCTTAGGTAAGGCGTTTGAGGAAGCATTGCCCTTTACCGCACTACTGACCGTCTTTTTCTCCGTCGTAGCGGTGATCATCGACCAGCAGCTATTTACACCATTTATTCAATTTGTATTGCAATCGTCTGAATCATCACAGCTCTCCTTGTTCTATCTATTCAACGGTCTTCTTTCCGCTGTTTCAGATAACGTCTTCGTCGGTACTGTCTATATTACCGAGGCATTAAAGGCATCAAGTGAAGGGCTAATTTCACACCATCAGTACGAGTTACTCGCCGTTGCCATCAATACGGGAACCAACCTTCCGTCGGTTGCCACGCCAAATGGGCAAGCGGCTTTCCTATTCCTGCTGACGTCTGCATTATCGCCATTAATTCGCCTCTCCTATGGCCGCATGGTATGGATGGCTTTACCTTATACCGTCGTCATGACTGTGGTTGGGTTAATCGGTGTTGAGTTTTGGTTAATACCTGTCACACACTGGTTAGAAAGCTTAGGTTGGATTAGCCTACCTTAAGTTTAATCACCACCAACTCACCTATATTCAAAGCTACTCACATCGTCAGATGGAGTAGCTTTTGTTTACTCTATCCCCCTAATTCGGCATTACTCCTTATTTGAAATTACAAATAAAATGGTTTAGTTTGTAATGTTAGGTAAAGGCTTATTTAAAATCGCATAATTATTCTCTGGCACCTTTTTTTGTCTTACCAATAGGGGCAAAATGTGCGTACCATTAATTTAGGGAAGTAAAGTATGTTCAGATTCTTTAACTACTGCTCACAAGGACGAGGCGCTTGGCTGTTAATGGCCTTTATTGCGTTTATGCTTGAATGTGCAGCGCTCTATTTTCAGCACATTATGAAATTGCAGCCTTGTGTCATGTGCATCTATGAACGTGTTGCACTGTTTGGCATTATGATTGCAGGGTTAATTGGCGCAATAGCGCCACGCAAAATCGCTTTACGTTGGGTTGCCATCATTATTTGGGGTTACGCTGCATGGCGCGGTTTAGATCTTGCTTGGGAGCATACCATGCTGCAACTCAACCCTTCACCATTTGCATCATGTGATTTCTTCGTCAATTTCCCCGAGTGGTTACCATTAGATAAATGGGCGCCTGCTGTCTTTGAAGCAACGGGTGACTGTACGGTTAGGCAATGGGATTTCTTAGGGTTAGATATGCCACAATGGCTAATTGGTATTTATGCAGCTTATCTTTTAGTGGCTATCATTGTCGCTATCAGCCAATTTTTTCCATCACACAAAAAAGCATAGCGTAAATAGTACAACTCGCGTCCTATAAAGCGCATTGGCAGGCGGTAATGCGATGGCTCCCGATGAATGCCATTGGGAGCCACTTCTTATCATGGCTTCTAGATTAAAAAAATAAAAACTCATTCTGTTTTATCCACTCATGCGCTGCATTCATCCCCCTAGCTATAAATAGCCGACCTACTGCCAACGATTTTTAAATAAATAACAGCCGAAATTACCCGCATTATTTAGATAATTGCGTGCGCTTTATCATTTAAATGAAAAGCAAGGGAGCGAAACGTGGAAATAAACTCAACAAATGGGTTAACTGCAAAATTGATATAAAAAAGCCCAACATGATGCGTGATGGACTTTTTATCTGAGGGAATTTAACTAAATACAACTGCCTGTAAGTATGACATCAGCGGCACAACGTTTACCATTAGCAAATTGACAAACGGCGGTTTGGGCGCCATTCAATTCTAGGTTTAATGAAGGTAATCCACCCGCAGAAACACACGCTTCTTGCGCTTGAGGCCCTAAATTAACCACCTGTTGCGCATATTGGGAAGCTGAGCGATCGACATGATGTGCCGTATTTATGGTTTCTGAACTCCCACAACCTGCTAAAACAAACAGACTACCAACGAATAGGCTATTCCAAAAAGTAAACTTAAGCAGACTGCTTTTTTTTCGATTCATCCTAATCCCCATCCATAACTGTTTCTGTTCCCTGAATCAGTGAACACTGCTTTTAGAAAACAGATTGATGACCAAAACACCGACTATGATTAATAGCATACCAATAATTGCAGGTAAATCGAGTTTCTGTTGATAAATAAATATTGCAGCGACCGAAACGAGTACAATGCCTAAACCGGACCAAATTGCATAAGCTATCCCTAAAGGGATCAATTTAACCACTTGGGATAATCCCCAAAAAGAGACCGCATACCCAATGACGACAATCAACGATGGCCAAAAACGACTAAAACCATCTGATGCCTTTAATGTCGTTGTAGCAATCACTTCTGCGACTATAGACATCAATAAAAAACCTAGCCCCTTCATCAAGTCACCTTTTTATTATCTAACTTTATCAAAATGCTAAGAAATTTAGCATAGTTATCAATTGCTGTAATGAGCAAATATAAAAAAATACCCTGCAATAGAATCATTACTATTACAGGGGATTAAACATGTTAAGTAGTTTATTTAGTGTGCCATTGGCGCTGTTTTAACTTGTTCGCGAAATGACGCGCTATAGCGTCTAAATATAAAAGTACACCAAATTAATGAGATCAAGCCAAATATCGCCCCCACATAACCGATACTTGCCATCCCCATATGCACAATCACTTGGTTACCGAGCAAAGCACCACCACCGATACCAATATTGAAGATCCCCGAATAGATTGCCATTGCAAGGTCAGTGGCATCCGGTGCAAGATCAATCACCTTCACCTGCATACCCAAGCCCACGCACATGATGGCGATCCCCCAGAATATGCTTAAGATAACCAGCCAGCTTACATGACCACTGATTGGCATTAACAATAATAAACATATCGTCAAAACAGCAATCGCCACAGGTAGAAATGATAGTGTATATTTACCACTATAACGGCTAAAGATCATACTTCCCGCAATCCCCGCCACACCAAAAATCAGCAATAATAGGGTTGCAAAATTTTGGCTCTGTAGCGCGATATCGCGAACAAAAGGTTCGATATAGCTGTAGGCGGCAAAATGCGCTGTGACGACCACGACCGTCAGAACAAACAATCCGACTAACGCTTGGCGTTTAAAAAGTACTGGCAAGCTTTTTAATGAACCTGAATGCTCACTCGGCAATTTAGGTAAAAAGCGAATCAATGCAATCATGGTTAATAATGCGATAGCACCAATACATAAGAAAGTGACACGCCACCCTAATAACTGACCAATAACACGCCCTATTGGTAAACCTAACACCGTTGCTAACGCAGTACCTGTCGCTAATAAACCTAACGCTTGAGCCTTTTTACCCGCAGGTGCAACGCGGATAGCTAACGAGGCGGTGATCGACCAAAATATCGCATGCGACAATGCAACCCCTACTCTCGCCACAATCAAAACTTCAAAATTCCATGCAAAACCAGAAAGGATATGGCTTAAAACAAAGACAATAAATAGTAATGCTAATAACTTACGCCGTTCAATTTTGCTCGTAAGTAGCATCAGCGGCAATGACATAATGGCCACTACCCACGCATAAATGGTGATCATCAACCCGGTATGGGCTACTGTCATGTTAAAACTCGCCGCAATATCACTCAGTAATGCAACGGGAACGAATTCGGTGGTATTGAAAACAAATGCGGCGACCGCTAGTGCCACAACTCGGATCCAAGCTGTTTTTCTAGAAACCTGTGTCATTGTCTTTGCTTGCGCCTTTGTTGATATCAGCAAAAACCCATCCCCCAATCAAAAGCTGATCGGTATAGAAGCCACGTTATTGGATTTAAGCTGAGGTTTGATATTGCTTCGTTTCAAGGATTGAAAAGCAATCTAATTTATGTGAATGGTATCACATTTTTCTCAGGTATTTAAAGTGAGTCAATGCGAGAACATCAATAAAAAGTTGCTCTATTTCTGATAGCTCGCGCCTCATCAATGATTTCATGAGCCGTTAACCCAATAGGGCCTATACCTTTTTCTATTAGTAAGTCTGCCGCTTTACCATGCAACCAAACGCCGGCTCTCACCGCTTCTTCAATGGGTAATGATTGCGCCAATAAACTGCCGATAATCCCTGATAACACATCCCCACTCCCCGCTGTAGCTAACCCACTATTACCCGTTTCATTGCGCCAAGTTTGGCCATTCGGGGCAGAAATTATTGTATGGTGACCTTTTAACACTGCCCAGCAACCAAACCGCTGGCTGAGATGTTGCGCGGCACTCAACCTATCCGCTTGTATCGCCGTGACTGTTGTTTGTAACAACCTTGCGGCTTCTTTAGGGTGCGGCGTGAGTACTGTTTGTGATGATAAGGTTTGAGATAGGGGCATCTGAGCAAGTAGATTCAGGCCATCAGCATCAATTAACACGCTTTGCTGCTGTTCAACAAATGATAATGCTCTATCTATCAATAATTGCGCATCTGAAGATATACCTAAACCACAACCAATAACCCATGCTGTTGGTGTTTCACCATTTATCACTTCATTGGCTTGGCGCAACATTAATTCGGGGGCATGCTCTATAAGTTGCAATGTGAGTGGCGATTGATTAAACCCAATAATCACTTTGCCACAGCCACTTTTGAGCGCGGCAACGCCAGCAAGTACGCAAGAGCCGGTCATTCCTGCACTACCACCAATAATATTTAGCGTTCCAAACGTGCCTTTGTGACTCTGCTCTGGTCGAGGCTTAACAAATAAAGGGAATTGCTCTGCTAGCCACTGTTTTTCTATTAAAGTTAACATCACTAATCCTTTTGATATTGCATTGCGACCTTTTAATTCCTATCTGAATTCTTCATCTTAATTCATCATGTTATGGCGCAATCTATAACCTTTCTATGATACAATATTAGCAAACTCACGAATTTTTAAAGGATACTTTATTAATGAAAGCACATTTTCCAACTCAACCTGATGTGAATGAATTAGCAGCAGAAGTGACCTGTATAAAAAACCTGCTTGCACATATGCTCAAAGCAATTGGTCAAGCTGATGCAGGTAAAATTCTGATTAAAATGGAGCGTGAAATTGCATCGATGGAAGATGAAAAACAAGCTGAGACTTATCGTAATACGCTTGAACAGATCAAAGCAGGTTTTCGCCAATAGATTATTTTAACGATAAGTGCTATTTAAGGGGCTTTGTTGTTCAATTACACTTAAAACTGCACAAATAACTAAATATCCTTTATCGAAATAATTTATCTTTGCTCTCGAATTAAACCATTCTTTATTCATTTAGCTCCCCCTTCAAATCTCTATGAAGGGGGCTTTTTTTATTCTAGATTAATCTTTGACTTTTCCGTTATAAATATCTTGGCAATGTTGGATATATTTTTCCAACGTTATTTCGCCAGATGGGTCACGGTGCGCTTTTTGTTCTTCAAAAGCCCATACAGTAAAAGCCTGACCTAAATTAGCACCGGACATTCCTACTTCTTTATACATGCGGTGATAAAAACCCGTTGGAGATTGGTAAATTTCAAATTTAAAGGGAACTAAGCGCGCTGGATTTTCTACCGTCATAAACTCATTGCCAAAAACCAACGTTTTTACAAGTATGTCCATTTTATATCCTTAATATTATCTAATTCTGTTAAGGCTCATTTTCATCATTTCTTCGTTCATCATAGACCCTTCATCTACCTGACCCCAAAGAAAATCTACGAAATTCCACTTAAAGAATACACTAATTTGATCTGCATTAAATTAATTTTTGCCCATAATAAAAAACCCATGATAGATTTTTCACTACCATGGGTTTTCATCAATTTTTATGGCTAATTAGCCAACTTAACTATTTCAAATATTCGCCAGAACGTAGCGCTTCAATACGTTTATCTAATGGCGGGTGTGACAAGAAAAGTTCACTAAATGCTTTGCCACGACCATTGATACAAAACGCCATTAAACGGCCTTCTTCTTGTGGTTCATAACTGGTTTTCAAACGTTGCAGCGCAGCAATCATTTTTTCTTTACCGACCAACTTCGCTGAACCAGCATCTGCATGGAATTCACGATAACGAGAGAACCACATGGTAATAATGCTCGCTAAGATACCGAATACAATTTCTAATACCATTGAAACGGCAAAGTAAACCATTGGGTTACCGTTACTGCTTTCGCTTTCTTCATCATTGCTCGACATAAAGCCAGAAACGAATTGAGCGATGATACGGGAAATAAAGATCACAAACGTGTTCACAACACCCTGTAATAGCGTCATTGTCACCATATCGCCATTTGCGATATGACTGATCTCATGGGCAATAACCGCTTCTGCTTCATCACGGCTCATATTTTCTAGTAAACCCGTGCTAACCGCTACTAATGATGCGTCACGACGTGCTCCTGTAGCAAATGCGTTAATATCCGGCGCGTGATAAATCGCAACCTGTGGCATTTGAATACCCACTTGCTGAGCTTGGCGGCTTACCGTATTGATTAACCATTGCTCAGTTTCATTGCGGGGCGATTCAATCACTTCTCCACCAACCGATTTAAGTGCCATCCATTTTGACATTAACAGCGAAATAAACGCACCACCAAAACCAAATAGGCCAGCCATAATCATCAGGCCTTGAACACTGCTCCCTTTAACACCTGTTAAGCTTAAAATTATCCCAAACACAAACATAACGGCTAAGTTTGTGAGTAAGAATAAGGCAATTCGCATCATCTTTTTTTGATTCCTTGGTAAAAATAAATATCACGAAGAATTTAGGGTATAAATAAGGTTTTTTCATACTTTTTCAAGTGTTTTAACACGAAAAAACCAAAAATTAACATAACTTTACACAGGCTATGAAAAAGGCCAGCGATTGCTGGCCCTAATTTAATTTACTGTTTAACCAAATTATTTTTTATTTGGCAATAAATGGGTATCAGGATTAGCAAGATCAATAGCAATTTTAACTGTTTCGTCCAAATACGGGTCAGGCCCTTCGTAATCCTTAGGTAAATCATCAATTGACTTCAATAGAGGCTTACCTTCTTTTGCATTACGCTCATTGATACGTTTTAGTTTCGTTGCTTCAATTTCATTATCTTCCTTCAGACGTTGTGCATAATTTAACGAAATAAGATTTTTACTCTCTTTATTCGCTTTATAATGTGCAATGTCCTCATCGATATACTTAAACTCTGTATCTTGGCTAATACGTGCTAAGTGTTTAGTTTTTAAGTCTGATAAATCGGAAGTCACATCCCCGACCTTACTATAATTGGCAGGCGGAATACTATCCCATGGCAATGCGTTATCTTCAAAGCTTTCCCCCGTTTCAGCAGGATCTTGCCCTGTAGGCATAACAATATCCGGTGTTACCCCTTTACGCTGAGTACTGCCACCATTAACACGGTAGAATTTTTGAATGGTGTATTGCACTGAGCCTAATGCAGGCCAATCAGGCTTCAGCATTTGGTCATAAACACGACTCAAACTTCTATGTTGTTGAACAGTCCCTTTACCAAAAGTTGGTTCGCCGACAATCAGCGCCCGACCATAATCTTGCATTGCCGCCGCAAAAATTTCAGAGGCGGAAGCACTAAAGCGGTCAACAAGAACAACTAACGGCCCTTTGTAGTAAATGACATCGTCATCGTCTGCATCCTGACGCACTTGCCCATTATTGTCACGGACTTGCACAATTGGCCCTTTAGGAATAAACAAACCGGATAATGAAACGGCCTCTGTCAATGCACCACCGCCATTACCTCGCAGGTCAATAACTAGGGCAGAAACGTTATCTTTCGCGATTTTCTGTAGTTGCGTTTTAACGTCATTGGTTAAACCAACATAGAAACCCGGAATATCTAGTACGGCGACTTTTTCATTCCCGACTTTTTTAATGTTCAGTTTAACGGCACGATCTTCTAAACGAATTTGTTCACGAACGATAGTGACTACATGGGGCTTAGCCCCTTTTGTGTCAGATACCACTTCCAAACGGACCTTACTTCCTTTAGGCCCTTTGATCAGTGCGACCACATCATCGAGTCGCCAACCAACCACATCAACCATCGGCTTACCAGTTTGGCCTACACCGATAATTTTATCGCCTACTTTTAATTCTTTACTTTTTGCTGCCGGCCCACCCGCAACCAATGAATTAATCACTGTATTTTCATCGTCTTGCTGCAAGACTGCACCAATCCCTTCTAACGACAAACTCATTTCAGAATTAAACTGTTCAGTATTGCGCGGAGAAAGGTAGCTGGTATGAGGGTCGATTTCGCGAGCAAAAGCATTCATGATTAATTGGAAAACATCTTCACTTTGCCCTTGCGTCAAACGTCTTAAAGCAAAGTTATAACGCTTAGTGAGTTTTTCCTTAATCTCTTTATCATCTTTGCCTGATAGCTTCAGGTTCAGCCAATCATACCTGACCTTTTGATCCCAAAGCTTATCTAATTCTTGCTTATCTTTTGGCCAAGGCATTTTACTACGATCGACTTCAATAAAGTCATTCGCATCAAAATTCATTGGTTGCTCAAGACGAGCTAATGCATATTGGAAGCGTTCAAAGCGTCTTTTCTGAGAAAGGTTGTACAGGTCATAGAACGTATCTAGTTTTCCATTTTCCAGCCATTCACCGACTTTAGCTTTATCTTTTGCATACTCATCAACATCTGACTGAAGCAAAACGTTATGACCGTAATCCAACATATTCAGATAACGATCAAAAATTTTACCGGAAAACGCTTTATCCAAATCAAATTGGCGATAATGAGAGCGGGTAAACCTAGATGTTACCCTTTCACTTACTGTGCCATGCTGAGTATCCTGTTTTAATACAGGTAACTGAGCAGCAGTGAACTGTGTCACTGCTTGAGGATTCGCAATTGCACTACCAAAAGTGGCAACACTAACGACTAATGCAATCTTTAAAAGTTTGTTCATGCCCTGATTGACCTCCGTATCAGAACTTTAAATGTTCCGCGCGCACAATCATTGCCATTCCTGTTGGCAACTGAACTCTGACACCATCTTTAGCAATTTCCAGCACAGACGCATCCATCAGACTTGTACCAACTTTCACTTTCAGAGTCTGGCCGACCTGAAGTGCGTTAATATCAGTCACTGATTTCAATTTTTGCTCTGGAGATGCTGCACCACTACGGCGCTGAGGTTTAGTCGAAGAGTTTTGTGGGCGTTCTTTATTTTCTGACTGGCGATGGCGCGGCGCTTTGTCTTTTGCTGCTGCCGGATTGCGGGTGTTTTTATCACCTGATTTTTTAGCTGCTGGTCGTTTCTGCGCTTTTTGCTCTGCACGTTGCGCTTGAACTCGAGCTTTTGCCTCAGTCAATTGTTGACGAGCATGCGTAATATGCTCCGCCTCTAATTCACCACAATCATTACCATCTAAGTCAACGCGCTTAGCGCCTTCTTTAACACCGTAGAGATAACGCCAGCTAGAGGTATACATACGCAATGCCGAACGCAATTGCGTTTTGCTAATACCATCTTCTTCGGTCAAACGCCCTACGATATCTTGAAAAATTCCGACTTTTAACGGACGTGCTTCGCCTTCAGCGATAAAACAGCGTGGAAAACGCTCAGCCAAAAACGCGATAACTTCTTTACTACTATTCAACTTAGGTTGATTTTCCATGAAATTTCCTGATAACAACGATTTTGCCAACCAGCACGGGCATGAACAAGCCGACATTATAATAGCGTTGCAGACAATTGCCACGTTCCTATTAAGTTAACATACCAATATTTAATGATAATTTGGCATCGAACACATTGCCAGATGTTGACACAACTGGCTTACAAGATGTTTTAAACCAATTTCATCATTTTGATCAAAGTGATTGAAATTTGGACTATCAATATCCAGCACGCCTAAAACCTGACCATTAACTTCCAATGGAAGCACGATTTCGGCATTACTTGCCGAATCACAGGCTATATGACCAGAGAAAGCATGCACATCATCAACACGCTGAATTTTATTTTGGCTATATGCCGTACCGCAGACACCTTTGCCAAACGGTATTCTGACACAGGCTATCTTTCCTTGAAAAGGACCAAGCACTAACTCTTGTCCACTTCTTAAGTAAAAACCCACCCAGTTAATACCTTCTAGGCGCTCATACAACAACGCGCTTGTATTCGCCAAACTTGCAATTAAATCATATTCTCCTGCCAATAGTGCAGACAAACTATCTGAAAGTTCGTGATAATACTTGTTTTTATCCATAAAATTTTCTTGTAATAATTAAATGATGCAATAGAGTAAACAATTTGTGCACCCTGTAGGTTAGCAAGTTGTCACTAAGCCGTAAATTTTTTTACACTAGATTACACGCGCGGCTAACAACTCCATGAGTAAAACAATGAATCACATTAATCATAGTGACATAATTTCGCAACACTGCTGCTATTGCAATCTTAAATTATCTATTCCTTCACATGATACTCAACAGGTTGTGATATGCCCGCGTTGCCACAGTCAGCTTGACGATGGCCGTTCTTGGTCACTAAACCGCTTATTTATTCTTTCTATTACATTATTAATGTTGGCACCTATCGCATTTTGGCAGCCATTGATTTCAATCCATTTATTGGGGACACAAATCTATGCCAACGTGATCGAAGGTATTAGGCTCATCAATTCTCAAGGTGACCCATTCACTGCGAGCATTATCGCCTTCTGTGCCATCGGCGCACCTCTGCTTTTGCCGATTTCTATCGTTTATCTCTATATAGGAAGGCGTGTTCGTCTAAATCTACGCCCCGTCTTACTGATACTAAGTCGTTTAAAAGAATGGGTTATGTTGGATGTCTATCTTATTGGATTGGGGATTGCTGCAATCAAAATGCAAGATTACGCCAGCGTATTTTTGGGAAATGGTTTAATCGCTTTTATTACCATGACAGTAATTAGTCTGTTAATATTAATCCACCTAAATGTCGAACAACTTTGGCAGCTCTTCTACCCTAAAAAAGAGCAAGCTAATGACCCTCATGCTTTAACATGCCAAGCTTGCCACTATACCGGGCCTGCAAATTCACGAGGAGTCTGCCAACGCTGCCATCGCCCCTTACACTACCGCGAGCCATATAGCCTACAAAAAACATGGGCCGCACTGATTGCAGCGATGATCTTGCTTTTTCCTGCTAACTTAATGCCAATTTCCGTTGTCTATCTTAACGGGCAACGCATGGAAGACACCATTTACTCTGGTGTCGTTTCATTAATTGAATCAGGTAATTGGCCCATTGCTATCATTGTTTTTATCGCCAGTATTTTAGTGCCTTTTATTAAGATCCTGATCATGATTTTACTGTTATGCTCCATTCAACGTTGCAGTCAGACGGATCCGGTATTGAGGATGAAGTTATTAAAATTTGTGACATGGATTGGCCGTTGGTCAATGCTGGATTTATTTGTTATCGCACTCATGATGACGCTGATTAACCGTGATCAGCTAATGTCTTTTACTATGGGCCCTGCCGCATTGTTTTTCGGTATCGCTGTAATTTTAACCATACTCGCTGTCGAGTGGCTTGATAGTCGTTTAATTTGGGATTCTTATGGAAAATCAAAATCAACAAAATGAACCTGTAGAGCAAGAACAAGAGGCGATTTTACGTAAACGAGCACGTATATCACCCTTTTGGCTATTGCCTCTTGTCGCTGTGTTTATCGCAGGTTGGTTACTTTTCCAACATTGGTTGGAACAAGGTACTGAGGTGACAATTGAATTTTCCTCTGCTCCCGGTGTAGTTTCAGGTAGAACACCGATCCGCTACCAAGGTGTCGAAGTTGGATTGGTGCAATCTGTCACCGTTAGCCAAGATATGAAGAAAATTATTGTTAAGGCCAGTATCAATAAAGATATGAAGCCCGCACTCACCTCTGGCACCAAATTTTGGCTCGTCACACCTAAAGCCTCATTAGCCGGTGTTTCTGGCTTAGATGCACTTGTTGGCGGTAACTACATCGGTATGCAACCTGGGGCTGGTGAAGAGCAACACAACTTTATCGCTCAAGACTCCCCGCCACAACTACAAACCGAAGAGGGGCAATTACTCATCTATCTCACGGCTAAAGACTTAGGCTCATTGCATGAAAACTCACCGATTTATTATCGCAAAGTGCCCGTTGGTTATATTTCTGACTACACGATTTTGCCTAATGACCAAGGGGTTTCTATCGCCGCCATAATAGAAAAACGGTATACCCGATTAGTGAGAGAAAACAGTCAATTTTGGAATGTTTCAGGCTTCCAAGGCGGTTTTGATTTAAAATCTGGTGTGAATGTCAAAATGGAAAGCCTTTCTGCTGTAATCAATGGTGCTGTTGCATTTGATTCACCGACTAATAGTGCCCCAGCACAGGAAGGGCAACAATTTGTTTTGCATCCAAACAGGCATGATATTGGACAGGATGAACAGCAAAATAAAAATAGTTTAGTGGTTTCATTATGGTCTCCTGACACCTATGGCGTCGATGCCGGACAACCTATCGTTTATCGTGGAATAAAAATAGGTGAAGTGTTACAGCGTAACTTACTTGATGATAAAGTTACCTTCCAAGTCGCGATTTTGGATGAGTACCGCCATCTTATCCGTAACGATACCAAGTTTGTTGCCAATAGCCGCGTTGATGTCCAACTTGGCTTAACGGGGATCCAGTTTCAAGGTGCAACGCCGCAAGAGTGGTTAGATGGTGGAGTTCATTTATTGGTTGGAAAAGGTAAAGAGCCATTGCCTGAAACGTTCCCATTATATCGAAGTGATGATAATGCTAAGGCGGGTATAACAGGTTCATCACCCACCACCACAATTACATTAAACACTAACACCCTTCCTGATATTCAGGCAGGTTCAGTAGTACTTTACCGCCAATTTACTGTCGGTGAAATAGTCTCAATTAACCCAACCAAAGACGGTTTCGCGGTTAATATTCATATTTCTAGTCAATACCGTCATCTACTAACAGATAAAAGCGTCTTTTGGGCAGAAGGCGGCGCTAAAGTCAAACTCAATAGCAGTGGATTAACCGTTCAGGCCGCTCCTCTTACACGAGCAATTAGAGGTGCCATTAGTTTTGATAATATTCCAACGGCCAAACTTGATAGTGCAAGGCAACATACCCTCTATCCAAACGAAACTGCGGCAAAAGCCATTGGGAGTGTCGTGACTTTAACCACTTTTGATGCGTCTAAATTGTCAGAAGGGATGCCAATTCGCTATTTAGGTATCGATATTGGACAAATCGATTCATTGAAATTATCGCCAAATAACCGCGAAGTGAATGCACGCGCGATCCTTTATCCAGAGTATGTGCAAGCTTTCACGAAGAGTGGCAGTCGCTTTGCTATTGTCACACCAGAGCTTTCTCCTTCTGGCGTCAATAACCTCGATACCTTGATCCAACCTTATATCAGTGCCGAGCCAGGACGAGGAAATAGAAATCGTTACCAATTTGAACTACAAACGGCCAATATTACAGACTCGCGTTACTTAGATGGCTTAACAATTATATTAGATGCCACCGAAGTTGGCTCTATTCAGGTTGGAACCCCTCTTCTCTTTAGGGGAATGGAAATTGGTACAGTTACTGGTTTATATTTGGGAGAGCTTTCCGACCGCGTATATGTTGCGACTCGAATTGGTAAAGAGTTCCAATACCTGATCCGCGACAATACCCAATTTTGGATCTCTTCAGGTTATAACCTCTCCTTTGGCCTCACAGGCGGCATGATCAAGAGTGGCACCTTCAAGCAGTTTGTTCGGGGAGGTATCTCCTTGGCGACCCCACCAACGGTGCCTCTCGCGCCGAAAGCGAAGCCAGATCAGCATTTCATTCTAAAATTAGAACCTCCTAAAGACTGGTTAGAATGGGGAACATCTATCCCTAAACAGTAATCACTAGAAAGGTGCATATTTTAACAATATTGCACCTTTCTTTTAACTCGCCCTTAAAAAACATTTTGGAAATCGATTCCATTTGTACTATGCTTAATTTTGTTGAGTCGTAACGCCACAGCTACACATTAATCGAGAGGTAACATTATGCGCATAGTTAATTTGAAAATATCTTCCTATGAAATCAATGACGCCATCATGTCAGATCATAAAAGTGATACCCTCAGTATACCTTGTGACTCTGATACTGAGTTTTGTATGCAATTAGATGGCTGGGATGAAAATACCAGTATTCCTGCACTCATCAATGAGAAACCCGTTCTGTTATACCGTCATCGTTATGACAAAGATAATCATCATTGGGTGATGAGAGTGGCTTAATTGATGAAATCACTATTAGGTGGGCTACAAACAACAGGCAAAAAAAGAGGCCTGGTAGATTCCGATTACCGGGCCTTGGGAAATGGCTCTGGCAGAGCCGTGCGCTAAAAATTGCCATTGAGACGTAACAAAGTACAATTTAATACTAGCTTGCTAAACGCACTCTTACCATACTAATTATCAATTATTTTACATATTATTAACACAATTTATTTCTTAATATTCCAATATCGAGCTATTTGATTGATAGGTACACCCTATATCGATGATAAGTACAACCTTTCAACTTTTTGTTGATAATAAAAAATGCCACAAGTTATAAGCATAATCGCCTATAACCTATGGCATTGTTCTTCTTTAATAAAGATGAGGTTACGAGTTGTTACACAGCTTCTTTGCCGCTAATTTGAGTGGTTCTACGCGCTCTTCCGCGCTTTTTTCCGTCTCAATTGGCTTTAATAAAATATCGATCGGCTGTGCTTTGATCTCTTTTTTCTCCATTTGAGCCTGTGCCACATCATTGAGTGGGTACTGCATGAGTGTGGCAGGGTTGATAACAATCAGTGCACCATTACTTCTACATTCCAGCATCACTTCTTCTCGGGTAAATGGCCAATCATCACCAAACTGCTTTTTACTTACTGTCTCAATGGGTGCCGCAGCCACCGTAAAGCTAGTACTTGCCAGTAATAAAGAACACAGCGCTAATTTCAGTTTCATACAACTTACCTTGTTAAAACATCAAGTTCACTATCAGGTGATTATACAGGTTGATAGGTCGCAAAAATAGCAACGGCTAAAATTGCCGTAGTACCTAACAGTAGCTCAATCCAACTATTGATAATCAAATACTGTAACCGCCCTTTTCTTTTAATATTCGGGACCAGTATATAGCGGTTCACTAAGGCTAAAATGACCATTAGTGCAACTAAGCTGATTTTTAACCAAAGCCACGATTGGTATTCTGAACCGGTATAATTAAACGGCCAGTTTGGCAGTAATGTCATCGAGCTGATTATGCCTGTCACCACAACAATAACGACAGCAACGTGCCCTACACGAGAAAAACGGATCAAACTAGCAAAAATTTGCTTATCTAAGCCTGGCGCTAATTCTTTTTTATCTCGCAAGAACTGAATGCAAATCAAAAACGGCCATAATCCGCCAAACCAATAGGCTGAACTTATAAGATGAAGAAATTGATTTAAACGGTTTAACGCCCCAATGACACCACCATACATCGCGGCATGGCCAATCAAGGCATGTAAACCGAGGAGCACAATAGAAAGTAGTAATAACAGATAAAGCCGGATATTTTGTGAACGGATAAAAATCACACCTAATGTGATGACAGCAAACACCAATTCCCAACGCCAAACCAGCCCAAACGTTGTGCCAAATACACTTGACCAAATATCAAAGTCTAGTGCTTCTTCCCAGCCATCCCCCATCAGCCCAGCTTGGGCAGCCATCCAGCCAAAGGCTGTAACCACAGTGACTACTGCACTAAAGATAATCGCTCGATTAAGATAGCGACGAAGGATTTGACTAAAAGCACCCACACTTAATATCGCTGCGAATATTGACATTCCACACATCAACATCGCAGCAATAAAATGGGAAAAGCGTATAACTGTATAAAATGCCTCTAAAGACATGATTATTTCACAGTAAAGCTATATTCGCCTTTCGTTTTATGACCATCAACGGATACCACACTCCAATTTACATCATACTTTCCTGCTTCTAATTTGCTTTCAATTGGAATGATAACCTTGGTGTCATTGTTTGAATCTAACGCAGGCTTGCCTGTTTTCACGACGCTGTCATTAGGCCCCGTCACTTTCACTTTTGCAAAATTAATCTCAATACCTTCAGAGAAATTAAGGGTGATTGATTCAGGAGCCTTTTCAACCGCCGCACCTTCTGCTGGTAGTTGATCTTTTAAGTGCGCATGAGCGAATGCCTGTTGAAATGACATACCTAAAAATAGGACTGCAACAGCACTCAATTTACGCCAAGATGATTTGATTTGATAGATTGCCATAATTAGTAACCCCTTAATTTGCAGGTGAATTTGGATTATTTAGCAATCATTATACGAAAGAAACAAGCTTTCGCTGCCAAAAAATGAATTTGGCTGTTGAAGATGTGATTATCAACACAAAATGAAAAGAAAAAGGCTCATGAGCATTGAAATTAATCACTACAAATCATGAACCTATTGATGTTTTATATTAAACGTGGGCGGATGTAGACATATTTTTTAAATCTTTATCCAATAGGAATAGCGCTTTGCCACTTTCACCGACCATATCCAATTTGTCTAAGATTGATTTGAACAATTTCTCTTCTTCGTGTTGTTCAGCAACATACCACTGTAAGAAGTTAAATGTGGAATAATCTTGGGTAGTGATGGCTAAATGAGCCAGTTTATTAATTTCCGCAGTAATTTGTTGCTCGTGCTGATAAGTCAGCGTAAATACATCACCGATTGATTTAAAATCAACAGGAGGCGCGGCGATTTGACCTAATTTTGGCAGTGCACCAGTATCGCTAAGATAGTCAAATAAACGCTGCATATGCTCCATTTCTTCTTGAGAATGTGCTTTTAAAAATGCCGCAGCACCTTCAAAACCTTTATCGCTACACCATGCGCTCATCTGTAAATATAAATTCGCAGAATAAAACTCGAGGTTTAACTGCTCATTTAATTTATTGATCATGTCATTCGTTAACATATTTTCTTTCCTTAGTTATCAAGATTAATGCTTTTATTATGCACATTCTAAAAATAATTAAAACCCTAAAACAATAATAAAACAAAAAAATACAATTTACTGATAATTAATAACTTTTTGTAAAATTAATAATAATCAATCTCATTATCCTTAGTGGTATTTACTTGTGTTTTAATGAAAAAAATTATCATTGTTATTTAATAAAATAATACATTCTCATTATAATCAATAGTTGAGTTATTAAATATAATCTTACGTGAAAATAATTATTTCTCTCAATCAATTCAAAATATTATTTCCCTATATTTACGCCATAAGTAACGAGGCAGCTAGTGATTTTTTCCGATAAATTGCTACACTACCCCCTCTACATTGAAGTGATTGAGAGTGGATATGAGTCATAACCTTGCATTGTTACCCAAAGACGAAATGGATAAAGTCAATGTTGACCTACAAGCCTCGGGGGTTGCCTTTAAAGAGCGCTATAATGTTGCCGTGATCGCAGAAGCTGTCGAGCAGGAGCAACCTGAGCACCTTAGAGCCTATTTTCGTGAACGGTTAGCCCACTACCGCCAGCTTTCACAACATTTTTCTCGTCTACCCTACGAGCCCAAAAATCGCTAAATATGATTTTTAGGCACGAATAACTAAAAAGGAGAAGCATCACTTCTCCTTTTTAGGACATCGCTACAAATCGAGATAGATTATTTTACAGAGTGATATGTAATAGTGGATTTTTCACAATCAACAGTCACATTATATTGCAGATCTTGCTTAGAGCCTCTGACTGTTAATGGCACTTGGTAACCCGTCTCTGTTTTCGTCACATCTTGATTATTAACCCATGCGACGGCTTTTTTACCAACTAATGCCTTTTCTTCTGCCCAACGTGGCAAACGATTATTCATAAAATCGTTTTTAACTTGTGCAGCAATTTGAGGCTCTGCCAATTTTCCACAACTAATAAACGGAGCCGCTTTACCTTCTTCTTGGTTGGCGCTGAATGCAATCGAACTAAATAACAGTGCACAGCCACCTAAAGCAAAACCAATTTTCTTACCAGCCTTCATGCTTCCTCCGATCCCTATAAAAATGTTGGGTAACAAATTATATCAGTGACCATAGTTAATTTTATACGACATTTATCTAATATAACTAAAATAGTAGAAATAATTATAAACTGCCAGAATGGTATGACTTAACTAATATGTATCAGATTTTAGCATAAATGTTAATAGTTTGTTTTGTTAACGTTCATTTTCTTCATCAAAACGTACTTGGATCTGCTCTTTATCTTTGTATCTTTCACGGATTTCCTGTGCAACGAGCGCAATCGCTTCTCCGCTACTCATCCCATCAGCCATTAATTGGTGGATACGTTCAACCGCTTCTTGCTGTTGTTGATGATTAAGCGCTGGCATACCTGAAAACATGTCAAAACCCCTTCTTAACTGGTTAGTTTTAAATCGTGCGGAGAGAAAATAAAAAATTTTAGCTTAATTTTAACAGCTCTTGGCTTCTTAAGATAAGATATATGCTAATCTGGTTATCAGTTCTTTTTTATCGACTTAGCGTTTAGTATATACAAATGGTTATCAATAAAATACAACTCCCCTATTATCCTGATGTTGCTATTGACTATTTTACGCCACTAGCCCATCAACCTTGGTCAATGCTGCTCCATTCAGGCAATGCCGAGCATTCGCATAACAGATACGATATTGTTGTGGCTGATCCTATTGCAACGCTAACTACTATTGGCGATAAAACGACGATCACCCACCCGCACTCGGTTGAGAGTTCAGACGCAGACCCATTTAACCTCCTTCAACAAACTATTGAACACTACGCCCCTGACCATGCTAGTGATGATACGCTTCCTTTCACTGGCGGTGCTCTCGGCATTTGGAGCTACGATTTAGGTCGTCGTATCGAAAAAATGCCACACATAGCGACTACGGATTTATCGTTTCCAGATATGGCCGTTGGGATATATCAATGGGCGTTGATTGTCGATAATCAAGAAAAAACGGTCACCTTATTCAGTTATTCTGATACCAATAAACGCCTTGATTGGTTGAAGAAACAAAAAGCTTCACGTAAAACCAAGTTCGCCCTTACCAGTTCATGGCATTCAAATATGTCACAAGAGCAGTATCACGAGAAAATCGGCCAAATACATGAATACTTGCGTAGCGGTGATTGCTATCAAATAAATCTAGCGCAGCGTTTTCAAGCAAAATATAAGGGTAATGAATGGGATGCATTTTTATTATTAACCCGAGCAAATCGCGCCCCTTTCTCTTCTTTCATTCGTCTTCCTAATAATGCGGTGATCAGCATCTCGCCTGAACGCTTTATTCAGTTACAAGATGGTGAGATACAAACACGTCCAATCAAAGGCACACTACCTCGTTTAGAGGATGAACACGCCGATGCCATGCAAGTCGAAAAATTGGCGAATTCCCCTAAAGATCGTGCTGAAAACTTGATGATTGTCGATTTACTCCGTAATGATATTGGTCGAGTTGCACAACCAGGAACAGTCAAGGTCCCTGAATTATTCGCTGTCGAAGCCTTCCCAGCGGTTTATCACTTAGTTAGCACAATTACTGCAACACTTGATAAACCCTATACGGCAACAGATCTTCTGCGTGCAAGTTTCCCGGGAGGCTCAATTACTGGTGCCCCTAAAATTCGGGCGATGCAAATCATTGAAGAGCTTGAACCTCATCGTCGTCATGGCTATTGTGGCGCTATAGGCTATATTAGTTTTTGTGGCAAAATGGATACCAACATTACCATCCGTACACTGTTAACAGATAAAAAACGGATTTTTTGCTGGGCTGGCGGTGGTATTGTGGCAGATAGCCAAGCGGATAAAGAGTATCAAGAAACCTTTGATAAGTTACGGCTGATATTACCCGTGTTAGGAGAAGTAGAGCACGATGACTGAACTGAATGAGTTTATAAACCGCTTTCAGTTTACCCTGCCAGTGACTCGCCGAACTCAACGGACGGCGAGCAAATCTGCTGCCGTTCTTCTGCCTATTATCAATAAAACCACTCCCACATTATTATTAACGCAGCGTTCCCCTTTTTTGCGTTCACATGCTGGACAAGTGGCTTTCCCAGGAGGGGCACGTGACCCTGAAGATGGCTCTCTAGTGACTACCGCGCTGCGAGAAGCCTATGAAGAAGTGGCTATTCCCCCAGAGAAAGTCCAAGTACTTGGGCAACTCTCGCCACAACAAAGTATTGGCGGTTACGAAGTCACCCCAATCGTCGGCCTGCTCCCCGAAGGCATTAATTATCGCCCTAATCCTAGTGAAGTCGCCTCTGTATTCGAGGTTCCGCTATTTGATGCGCTGTCACTGAATCAACATAAATATGTTGATATCAAACGTGCTGGTCAAAGTAACCGTATTTTCTTCTATTGGCATAACGGACATCTCGTTTGGGGTCTCACTGCTGCCATCCTTCATCAGCTAGCTCTGCAACTCAAGTAGTCATTTTGTGCCGTAATTGAATACATTTTGTGCTATTCTGTAGCAATTGGCCTTTTGTTACTACCTTATTTTAAAAAATAATTTAAACTTACTGGTTAACACTACTAAATAACAGTAAAGTAGCGCCCTTTAAAATAAATCACTAAATATCTACTTTTTTTAAGGAGTCCTGCGTGATAAGCGTATTCGACATGTTTAAAGTGGGCATAGGTCCTTCAAGCTCTCATACCGTCGGCCCAATGAAGGCGGGAAAAGAATTTGTCGATGATTTGGTAAGCAAACAATTATTACCAAGCGTCACACGCATTGCGGTCGACGTTTATGGCTCTCTTTCACTCACTGGAAAAGGCCACCATACTGATATTGCAATCATTATGGGCCTTGCTGGCAATTTACCTGCTACTGTTGATATCGAATCTATTCCTGGCTTTATTGAAAACGTTGAAAAGACTGAAAAGCTACCCTTAGCTAACGGCACTCACACGGTAGATTTCCCACGGGAAGGTGGAATGAACTTCCGCCTAGATAATCTGCCTTTACATGAAAATGGTATGACTATCCATGCCTTTGCAGGCGAAGAAGAAATTTATACCAAAACTTACTACTCAATTGGTGGCGGTTTTATTGTTGATGAGGAACATTTTGGTCAATCTGTTCTGGATAGTAAACCCGTTTCCTACCCATTTAACTCAGCAGAAGAACTTTTGCTTCACTGCAAAAAAACGGGGTTATCCATCTCTAGCTTGATGATGAAGAATGAGCTTGACCTTCACACGAAAGAAGAGATCGATGCCTATTTTGCCGATGTGTGGAAAACCATGCAGGCTTGTATTGAACGCGGGTTAAATACCGAGGGAGTTCTACCGGGGCCACTGCGCGTACCTCGTCGTGCGCCAGCATTGAACCGTCTTGTCACATCATCAAGCAAACTGTCCAATGACCCGATGAATGTCGTTGATCTCATTAATATGTTTGCATTAGCGGTTAACGAAGAAAATGCGGCAGGTGGTCGCGTTGTTACTGCCCCAACCAACGGTGCCTGTGGTATCGTTCCTGCGGTTTTGGCTTATTACGACCACTGCATTGAGCCTGTTACGCCGGAATTATACACACGTTATTTCCTTGCATCGGGGGCTATTGGTATTCTTTATAAAATGAATGCGTCTATCTCTGGTGCGGAAGTGGGTTGCCAAGGCGAAGTTGGTGTTGCTTGCTCAATGGCAGCGGCAGGTCTTGCTGAATTGTTTGGTGGAAGCCCTGAACAAGTTTGTGTTGCCGCTGAAATCGGTATGGAACACAACCTTGGTTTAACCTGTGACCCTGTTGCAGGACAAGTTCAAGTACCTTGTATTGAGCGTAATGCGATTGCATCCGTCAAAGCCGTCAACGCAACGCGTATGGCACTCCGCCGTACGAGTGAGCCACGTGTTTCTCTCGATAAAGTGATTGAAACGATGTACGAGACGGGCAAAGACATGAATGCCAAATACCGCGAAACTTCTCGCGGAGGTTTAGCAATAAAAGTCCAATGTGACTAGGGTCTTTATTCACTAGTCATTAATTGAATCACTTCACCGATGCCGCGTATTTTACTTTGATTAAACACGCGGCATTTTTTATCAAGTATTGTTGATTATTATCTGACTTAATTGTTTAGGGTGATCTTTAATACGTCATTTTTCGCCTACTTGGCTTTTCTATTTTTAATTTGTAACAAAAACTTAATTAGATCGTTACTTAAATCCCTTGTTTACAAAACAAACGTTTTTCAGAACTTCCTACTGCTGAAACGTGTCATTTTTCGTCTATTTTTTGCTCAACATTTTAAATCCCTTACTCTTTTTGCTATTTTTTTGTTACCGATAACAGTCACATACACTGTTTTTGTCATATATATAGTTTATTTATTTAATAAAACCAATATACTCAGACAATATATGTATTTTATTTAAAATAAAATACATGTTTTTAATTTTCTGACGCAAAACAAGTTTTTACACTAATGCGAAATGTTATGCTACGGATATTGACTCTAATGGTTAGCAAATTAACAGTTTTCTAACTGAATAAAATAGAGTGAATTTATTCAGCTAAAATTATCAATATCATTTTCTATTAGGAGGTTTAATTAAGCTGATTCAATTTTGACCTGATTTACAAATTCCGTTCTATATCTGTTAAGAGGGAAATCAAGTGAGTATAGCTATTATGATTGGTACACACGGTGTGGCGGCAGAGCAGCTTCTACGAACCACCGAAATGTTGATAGGCGAGCAAGAAAATGTCTCGTTTATTGACTTTGTACCAGGGGAAAACGCAGACACCCTATTTGATAAGTACACCGCAAAACTAGCTGATTTAGATACCTCCCAGGGGGTAATATTTTTAGTTGATACATGGGGAGGTAGTCCCTTTAACGCAGCTAGCCGTATCGTAAACGAGCATGAAAACTATGAAATAGTCACTGGCGTTAATGTGCCTATGTTAGTTGAAACTTTTATGTGTCGTGACGATAACCCTTCAATAGACGAATTAATCTCCGTTGCTTTAGAAACAGGCCGTGGTGGTATTCGGGCACTGAAATTTAAAGAGCCAGAAGCCGCTGCTACTCCATCCCCAGCCCCCGTTCAACAACCTGCTCCAGTACAAACAGTCACTGCTGGCCCTGGCGAACATATGGTGATTGCACTTGCGCGTATTGATGACCGATTAATCCATGGTCAAGTAGCTACACGCTGTACAAAAGAAACTCGCGTTAAACGCATTATTGTCGTCAGCGATGAGGTGGCAAAAGATCAGGTACGTTCAACATTACTAAAACAAGTTGCTCCTCCTGGCGTAACAGCACATGTCGTTGATATTGCTAAGTGTATTCGTGTTTATAACAACCCAAAATACGCAGGCGAACGCGTCATGTTATTGTTCACAAACCCAACGGATGTACAACGTTTGGTTGAAGCTGGTGTTGATATCACCTCTGTCAATATCGGTGGTATGGCGTTCCATGAAGGAAAAACTCAAGTTACGAATGCGGTTTCTATCAACCAAAAAGATATTGAAGCGTTCAACTATCTGAATGATAAAAATATTGAATTAGAAGTACGAAAAGTCGCTTCTGACAGCAAAGTTCAGATGATGGATTTGATTAAAAAATTTAAAAATTAGTCTTAGTTAAACCGTTAATATTATTTAATTTTAACCATTACTCGAAAACAGATTTACCAAACTTGTTTGGTTACAGGAGATTAAACAATGGAACTCACCGTTGTTCAAATAGTACTGGTTTTCATCGTGGCCTGTATCGCTGGTATGGGTTCTATTCTCGATGAATTCCAGTTCCATCGCCCACTCGTTGCCTGTACGCTTGTCGGTATCGTTTTGGGAGATATGAAAACCGGTATCATCATCGGTGGTACGCTGGAAATGATCGCATTAGGTTGGATGAACATTGGGGCTGCTGTCGCACCTGATGCCGCACTTGCATCAATTATTTCAACCATTCTGGTCATTGCTGGTGGACAAAATATCGGAGCTGGTATCGCCATCGCAATTCCACTGGCGGCGGCTGGACAAGTCCTTACCATTATTGTGCGTACCGTTACCGTTGCATTCCAACATGCTGCTGACCGTGCTGCCGTCAGTGGTAATTTAACTGCTATCAGTTGGATCCATGTTTCTGCATTATTACTTCAAGCAATGCGTATTGCGATCCCAGCGCTTATCGTTGCAGTTTCTGTTGGTACCTCTGAGGTAAGAGAACTACTGGATTCAATTCCACAGGTCGTTACTGATGGCCTGAACATTGCTGGTGGTATGATCGTTGTTGTCGGTTATGCAATGGTTATCAATATGATGCGTGCAGGCTATCTAATGCCATTCTTCTACTTAGGCTTTGTTACTGCGGCATTTACCGAATTTAACCTTGTTGCGCTGGGTGTGATCGGTGCGGTTATGGCTATCCTGTATATCCAACTCAGCCCGAAATACAATAAATCTCAAGTTGTTGTCGCACAAAATAATAGCAACAACAACCTTGATAATGAATTAGACTAGGAGGAGCGCAACCATGGTAGATACAACAAATCCAACAGCGAAAAAGCTTACACAAAGCGATATTCGCGGCGTCTTCTTGCGTTCTAACTTGTTACAAGGTTCTTGGAACTTTGAACGTATGCAAGCGCTGGGCTTCTGTTATTCAATGGTTCCGGTGATCCGTCGCCTGTATCCTGAAAATAACGATGAGCGTAAACAAGCAATCAAACGCCATCTTGAGTTCTTTAACACCCACCCTTACGTTGCTGCGCCTGTTTTAGGTGTCACCATGGCAATGGAAGAGCAACGAGCGAATGGTGCAGATATTGATGATGGTGCCATCAACGGTATTAAGGTGGGTTTAATGGGACCTCTTGCCGGGGTTGGTGACCCAATCTTCTGGGGTACTGTTCGTCCTGTATTTGCAGCCCTAGGCGCCGGTATTGCAATGACTGGTAACCTACTCGGCCCAATCCTCTTCTTTGTTCTATTCAACCTTGTTCGCCTATTAACGCTCTACTATGGCGTTGCGTATGGCTATAAAAAAGGGGTTGATATTGTTCAAGATATCGGTGGCGGATTCTTACAAAAACTGACTGAAGGTGCATCAATACTGGGGCTATTTGTTATGGGTGCCTTGGTGAATAAATGGACCAAGGTCAACATTCCCGTCGTTGTTTCCAATATTGAGAACCCAACTACAAAAGTTATGGAAATCAAAACCATTCAAGATATTTTGAATGATTTGATGCCTGGTTTAGTTCCATTATTACTAACTTTTGCATGTATGTGGCTACTTCGCCGTAAAGTTAACCCACTGTGGATCATCATTGGCTTCTTTGGCCTTGGTATCTTAGGTGCTTGGTTGAAGTTCTTAGCACCATAATTTGCTGTAATAAACTGAAATGGGAGGTTGCAGCCTCCCATTTTTACTTTTAAGCTCTCTAGCACGTTTACTTAGCCAAGGGCACTGAAAATGACCTTAAATGATTTCATACTAGCCATTATTATTTTACTGATGCTGCTGTATGCAATTTACGATGAGTTTATTCAACATTTACTTAAGGGAAAAACCCTACTCAAAATTAACCTCAGACGTAAACATCGTGTCGATGCAATTATCTTTATTGTCTTAATCTGTATCGTTATTTATACCAATATTTCACGACACGGTAGTATGTTAACCACTTATTTATTAATGGTTACAATTTTAATGTCAGTCTATTTGGCTTTTATTCGAGCACCAAAGCTATTTTTTAAACAAACAGGTTTTTATTTTGCAAACACATTTATATTGTACGACAGAATAAAAACAATGAATTTATCAGAAGACGGAATTCTAATTATCGGATTAGAGCATAAGAAAATCCACATTCAAGTTTCTCAACTTGATGATTTACAAAGAATATATGAATTTTTCATTAATCATAAATAATGGTTATATATATTCACATTAAGATTGAGGTTAATAACAAATTTAATTAACCTCAACTTTTTTATTTCTGCAAATGAAAATTATTCTCAATAAATTTTAATATCCACATAAAATTAAGTGTTGCCTTTCAATTAATTTATGATATCTTTCGAACCACGTCATTGGGGAGTAGCCTGTTCTGGAAATATATCCAGAATGTCCGTATCAACATACTCGTTTGTTTTTTAAACGTGGTGCGGACGCCATCTTGGTTGGCAAGACCATAGACACATGAATAAGCCTTTTGGTTGGGGGTAATTCATGTGTATATGGATGCACCCAACCGAGGTTTATATTATGAGCTTTTACGCTACGCTTATTTTAGCACTCGCCCTTTCCATGGACGCATTTGCTGTCGCTATCTGTAAAGGTGCTGTTCTGCACAAACCCCGCTTTAAAGAGATCCTCCGCACTGGTTTTATTTTCGGTATTATTGAAGCACTCACCCCAATTATAGGCTGGGGAATTGGTATTCTCGCAAGCCAATATGTTATTCGTTGGGATCATTGGATTGCTTTTGGCCTGCTCTTCATTCTTGGCTCTCGTATGATTTGGCAAGGTATTAAAGCCAAAAGCGATGATGACTGCTGCACACCGCCTTCACGCAACAGCTCTCTTAGCTTAGTACTTTCTGCTATTGCCACTAGTCTTGATGCAATGGCTATCGGACTTGGTCTTGCATTTTTACAAGTTGATATTGTGCATACCGCAATGACAATTGGCCTCATGACCATGATCATGGCCACGGTAGGTATGATGATTGGTCGTTATGTGGGGCCACTATTAGGAAAAAAAGCAGAAATTATCGGTGGGATAGTATTAATCGCTATTGGCTTTAATATCCTCTTCGAACATCTCGAAGTATTTATGTACAGCGCATAATTTATACCCCCCTACTGAACTGGTAGGGGGAGTAATCTCATTTTGTTAATCAATAAGTTGATACACCCGTATCAGAAAATCAGCCGTATAATCTTTTGGTTCTGACTGTTGTAATGTATTTTTAACATCCACAGAAGCTCGCCATGCAAAAGGGGTCATTTGTAATAATGCAAATGCTTCATCCCCTGTTAAGTGCATTGAGTACTTTAAATTGGTTTCATCCACTAATTTAAATTGCGGCAAGGCTTCTTCTTTAATTGGATGTAATTTAACCTCACTATAAATCAACTGTTTCAATTCCTGTAAGTGTTCAGGAGCTGGTGTTACAGTAATCAATATTCCCGAACGTTGCAGAACTCTAGCTAATTCTTCCGCTTTGCAAGGTGCATAAATACGAACAATTGCATCAATACTTTGTTCAGGGAAAGGCAAACGGTGACTAGAGGCAACACAAAAATTGACTGATGGATAGCGTTTTGCTGCATAACGAATAGCGGCTTTTGATACATCTAACCCAAAAACAGCTTTAATTGCCCGCTGTTTTATTAAGCTTTGCATAAAATAGTCAGTGTAATACCCTTCTCCACAACCAATATCTAATACATTTTCACTCTGCTCAGAAAGGTATTGCGCTAATTTCTCAGTCACACATTGACGCATTGGATCATAATGACCTGCATTTAAAAATTGCCGCCGAGACTGCATCATTTCGGCACTGTCACCAGGATCCTTAGAACGCTTATGTTGTACTGGCAGTAAGTTCACATAACCTTCTTTTGCACGATCAAATTGATGGTTATTGGAACACTGCCAACTATTATTATTCAACTTTAAAGGACTAAAACACAGGGGGCATTGATAGCTCATAACAGGTATATCTTGATAAATAAAAAGCAGTATACCATATAGATTCAGCGCCACGGGCTGTATATTTCCCATGGCACTGAGACTGGATTGACATTAGTGGTGGCTCATTAACCTTTAGTAGAGTCTGGAGTCTTTTTCTTTACTGGTTGATTATGAGCTTTGCTGTTGCTCGATGAATGCGATTGGCTACTTTGCTGTGTTTTCACCGTAGGCGATGTTTTCCCCTCTTTTGCTGTACCTGCAGCGAGTGCCGAACCCGAAATGGCTAATGACAATACCGTCGCAATTGCTAATAACTTTTTCATTCTAAATACCTTCAAATTTATGTATACAAGGATGTTCTTGCGATATCAATAAATCATACTTTTTAAATACACTACAATAGGAAAAACTTAAAGATTTATAAATTTTTTATAGGTTATTTATGAGGTAATATTTATGCGATTTGTTGATGTTCTATTTACTTTATTAACAATGAGTCTAATGATAGAAAATTCCTTTTAGTGATAACTTTATTTTCTTTACCTATTCATTTTTATTAAAAAATAACATCAATTACTCATTGATTTATTTATCAAACAAAAACAATAAGATAACAAAAGGCGAGACACTCATAAAAACCAATTGAATTTATTTATTGAGTAATATCATGATAAAGAAGCCATTTTAACGCTTCAAAGTAAATATAAAAAACCACATAACACAAATTACAACATTTTAAATTATCCGATAGGCAAAAAATCAAAAAAAATCGTCATCTATTGGCTGTGAAATATCAATGAAAGCTCAACAAGGAGTCAATCTATTTTTTATTTTCCAAATTAGCTCTTTTTACATATAAAAACGATCGCTTGTTTTAATTGAGCGATCGTTTCATATTTATTAAGTATATTATTTGTTTAGATAGTTATTAATTGCATTAAAAACTAATGAGGCTTCTAACGGCTGCCCATCTTCTGCTGGATGAGCAACTGGCCATGTGGACCACTGAACAATGACTAGCTGCTCTTTTGGATTGACCACAATAATTTGCCCAAAAATTCCCAATGCCCACAATGTATTGTTCCCATCTAGGCCCTCTTTAGGTTGTGCATTTTTTGCGGAACGCTATTGTTCCACCATTCAAAGCCATAGATCCCTTCTGGGTAACTTGGATTCACCGAGTTTTTCGCTTGTACCCAGCTTTTAGACTCATTCACCCAATTATCCGGTAATGATTTGTGACCATCTGGCAAGACTCCATTCCCTGCAAAAAATAGCCCAAACTTACCCCAATCCTCTAACGTGGCATTAAAACCATGTGCCCCTGTATTATGTTTATTTAATTCATAGCTTTGCCATACCCCGTCACTCGTCATACCAAAAGGTTGCCATATCTTATTTTCGAGATATTGTGCTATCGATACACCCGTTGCTTTTTCAAGTGTATCCCCTAATAACCACGCACCGCCTGAATTGTATTGCCACACTTCCCCAGCTTTTGCATAGGATTTTCGTTTAGGATTGATAACTAACTGTTGCACACACTCATAGATTTTCGGGTTTGCTTCACACTCGGTCATTTTGGCAAAATCTGAGTTTAGGTTTTCATAATCTTCCCCCCACTCAACCCCAGAGGTGTGTTGTAACAACTGCCTTATTGTCACATCTTCCCAAGCGGTTCCTTTAACACTTGGATTGTATTTAACGATGGCATCGTCTAATGAGGCTATTTTACCTTCCTGTAGTGCTATCCCAACTAGAGTTGAAACAACTGATTTTCCGACCGAGCGCGAGGTCCATAACGTTTTTGGCGTGTTTCCTTTACCATAATATTCAAAGACGACTTTTCCCTGTTTTATCACCATTAACGCGGTAACATCATTACGCTTAATATAGTCATCAAGGTTATATGTCATCCCTTTCAATTGGTAAGTGACATCAACTAAGTTTTGAATTTCTCTTTCTAGCGGTTTGGGATTAATTGCATGGAATACATCTCCGGGGTAAGAGCGGTAATCATTACGAAAACCAAGCAATCGTTCATTTTGATCCCATGTCAGCATGTCTTTAACATTTGGGTAGTGACTATCAACAGGCTGAGGGCATTGCGATAAAGCAGGCACATGACATTCGTTGTCAGTTTGATTTGCATAACCATAGAGCGATGTAAAGAATAAAGCCGAGAATAAACATACATTTACTTTGTATTTTTTCATAGGGTGACCTTTTATAATAATAACAACTAGCTCTTTTTATTGTCATTAATATCTTAGCGTTGGATTTTATTATCGCTATCGACCAAAAAGACGAAGGGATACGGCTCTTTTATGGGATTACTTTTAATCTTCAGCAGTACTTTGGTGATTAAGTTGTTTATTAATCTGATTTCTGATTTGATAACACAGAAATTTATTATGTAACTGGGGGCTTAATGGAAATTAGACTCGCTGTACCATCTGAAGCCGAACAACTTTGGTTTATCAGAAATAACGCGATTCGTCACTCTTGTAAACAAAGCGTTAGCCATAGTGTGATTATGGCGTGGACGCCAGACAAAATGCCAGAAAGCTATCGAACTATGGTGGAAGAAAATCCATTTTTTGTGGTTGTTAATGAGCTTAGTATTCCAATCGCCACAGGTTTCTTAAACCTTAAACAGCACAGTGTTGATGCTATTTTTACTTTACCTGAATATTCAGGTTTAGGCGCAGCCCGTTTAATTATGGACAGGATCAAACAAGAAGCTAAATCCCGTCATATCAAACAACTCACTTTAGAATCGACACCTAATGCCAAACGGTTTTATCAAAAACAAGGGTTTATTTCTCAAAACAAAGGCCAATATTATTCTGCATTAGCTCAAAGCTATCTTCCTTGTATTAATATGACCTTATCGCTTTAGCAACCTATTTCAGCCGTTTAATGATGACTAAACGGCTTTATAATTTAAAAATCAGCAAATTCAGGAATGGCTTTTCTTCCATGTGATTCAAGAAAATCCAATACCCTGCGGGGAGTGACATTTAAGATCTGCTCTTGGGGAAAATCAATCGCGGTTAACATCTCAACCACTTTATCAAAATTACCTAAATATCCCGCATAATGTGAATCAGAGCCCAATGAAACCCAGCCACCCGCTTCTTTCACTGCTTTAGCTATTGCCAGACAATTTGATTCACTGCCAACGCGAGAATGCAAAAATGATGAGTTATTCATTTCCAATGCGACATTACACTCTTTTGCTGCTTGAGCAACCGCACGAATATCAATCGGGTATTTAGGGTTCCCCGGATGCGTAATAATGTGTACTTTGCCGCTTTGAATTGTGGCAATCATCGCTTCTGTATTATCTGCCTGACTTTGTGGTGCAAGAACTGGTTCATGAAAGCCCGCTAAGATAATATCTAATTGCCTGTTCATTTTTTCATTACAGTCGATTTCACCTTGCTTATTTTTAATATTCGCTTCAATACCGTAGAGCAAACCAACGCCATTCACAATACGTGGCAAAATAGGCATATTGGCAAAATGCCACTGATGTGGAGCATCGTCCATTTCAGGGCCATGATCTGTAATGGCAAACAGTTTTATCCCTCTACGTGCTGCCTCGGAAAAATACTCATTAACCGTGCTATAGGCATGTGTGCTGGCAATAGTATGCGCATGCAAATCAACTTGATACATATGCTACCCTTCTAATTCTATTGTGTGCCTTCCGACACTATCAAATAATCAAATGATCATTCAAGCTAACATATCAAGATGTTATTACGATAGCGATGCCATAACTCATATTTTAATGGATACGCCAATATCAGCAGTGACACGCCTAAATAACAAATAAAAAGAGCGAATATCTACTCGCTCTCTTTTCCTACTGCAATGCTATCTTTAATCGACAAGAATACGTTTGTTGGTCGCTCCCCAAAGAATTGACATTTCAGTAAATAATGCTCCACTGATATCTTCAACCTCTTCGGCAGTGATTTCACCATTACCTTGTTTACCAAAGAAAACAACTTCATCTCCGGGTTGGACTTGCTTTAAGTCAGTCACATCGACCATCACGGTATTCATTGATGTTTTTCCTAATACAGGCACCGTCTGCCCATTAATTAATGCGTGCCCCGCATTGCTGAATACTCGGCGGTAGCCGTCAGCATAACCGACAGGAATATTAGCCAATACAGAGTCACGTTTTAGCGTATAGGTTCTGTCATAACCGACCGTGTTTCCTTTAGGGTAATGATTCACCGAGGCAATATTCGATTTTAATGTCATGACACGCTTATAGTCTTTCGTTGCTACCGTGTCACCATAGAAAATACCGCCAACACGCACCATATCAAGCCATGACTCAGGTACAGTGATGGTTGCATAGGTATTCGCCACATGCAAAATGACATCTTCACGCTTCAATCCAGTTACATCAAGGACTTGTTGTGACTGCTTTTTAAACTTCGCTAAATCTTTGCGGATTTGAGCCTCATCTTCTTCAGGGTAATGCGACATGATGCCAACAACTTTTAGCTGAGGTAATTGAGCAATCATTTTTGCGTCATTGAGGCCTTGCGCATGACTCACTTCTAGCCCATTACGTGACATTCCCGCTGAATTCAACGCTAAATGGATTGGTATTACTTTATTTTGCTTTTTACCAATATCATTTAAACGCTGTGCCATATCGAGATTACCGATAAGCTCTTCAACGTCATAGGCTGTTGCTTGTGCCATTTCTTGTTCAGTGGCATTACGCACTCTCATCAAACGGCCTTTGAAACCTAACTCTCTGACTTGTTTAAATTCTTGATTATTTGTTAAGCCAATACATTGCACATTATTTTCAATCATCAGAGGCGTTACCAGCGTCAAATCATGACCATACGCATCCCCTTTCAATACAGCACAAAGCGATGACTTATCCCCCAGCAACGCCTGCACTTTTTTAATATTGAAATCGAGTGCACTACGAGAAATTTCTATCCAAGAATTATTCACAATAATGGGTTGGACTTGTGCGTCAGGGATCGCTTTGGTGTTGGTGTTTGCAGGTTGCTGGCAAGCTGTTGCGACCAATAGAGGAAGTAAAGCAAGATATCTCAACCGAAATGACATCTTTTATATCCTTAGTAATCAATGAAATAGATTCTCCAATAAATTATTTTTATAATTATGGAGAGTGAAAATATACATTTGATGCATATAGGATAGAAATAATATCAAGTTGAATATTTTGAACAAGCAATTAATGCAGTAAAAGTGAATAATTAATTATTTTGATTAAGGGTAAATAATAACCAAGACATTCAACAAAACAAACATAACCATTTGATAAATTTACATTAAAAAAGGTTTTCCTATCGGCATTAGCTAAAAGTACGTTTCTATGACGCGCATACAAACCCGATTAATCATGCTATTTATCAACGTTATTTAGCCCATCATGGAAGTAACGTATTTAGTCACTTCCATAAAGCGAGCTTTACATCTAGTTATTTTGACGAATTGACAATATTAGTTAACTTTGTCAACATCCAAATAAGATTATCTAATAGTGTCAAATTTGCATTAGCCTATATGGAGCGTGGATGTGCCAATAAAGATGCACCAAGAAGAAATTAATCAACGACAAACGCATATTTTACAATCTGCTCGTTGGTGCTTCTTAAATTTTGGATTTAAAAAAACCTCACTTGAGGATATTGCGAACAGAGCCCATCTTTCTCGTACACTGTTATACAAACATTTTAAAGATAAAGAGCAAATTTTTATCAACGTATTTGTTGAATGGTTGGTATCAAGGCAACCTAGCGCCAAAAAAGTGGCTCACTCACAACGCTCCTCACAAGAGCGTTTAATGCAAGTTAGCCAATTACTGATCCTCGAACCTTGGGCTGACAGGATAGGCGCACCGATGGGTGCAGAATTTTATGATATCTGTGAGCAGCTTGCCCCTAGTATTGTGCAGCAGCACCAGCAATTTATCCTGCAATGTGTTGCAGTCATTTTACAAGATGAGATGTCAGCAAAGGTCTTTTTATTGGCATTAAATGGTCAACTTGCAGATAACCCAACCACCACCGAATTATTTCAACGCACAAAAATACTCGTTGACTGTTTTACAGCTCCCGTTTCGATTTGTTAAAAAATCAGTCAATCACCATCATGTAGTAAGTTGTTTTCCATATTGAAATTAAGAGCGCGGGGCTTTTTTAGTGCTCATATATTAAGGAGAATTACATGAAAAAGAACCTATTCGGTGCCACCTCCACCGCTGATGACGTTTTAAATAACATCGATTTAAGTCATAAACGTATTCTCGTTACAGGAACTTCTTCTGGTCTTGGCGTTGAAATTGCTAGAGCATTAACCGCACGTGGCGCTCATGTTATTGGTACCGTTCGCCATACTGCTAAAAGTGAAAAGCAAGCTCACGCTATTCGTGGCGCTAACCCACAAGGCAGTTTCGAGCTCGTTGAATTAGATCTTTCATCGCTTGCCTCTGTACGCACATGCTCTGACAACCTACTCGCAGCCGGAAAACCAATTGATATTATCATTAATAACGCTGGTGTGATGGCGACACCATTTGGTCATACTGCCGATGGTTTTGAAACTCAGTTTGGTATTAACCACTTAGGTCATTTTGTACTTGTTAATCGCCTAATACCTTTATTAAATTCAGGCTCTCGTGTTATTAGCGTTTCCTCAGCAGGACACCGTTTATTCGATTTTGATATTAACGATCTTAATTTCTCCTATACTGACTATCAGCCACAACTTGCCTATAGTCGTTCAAAGACTGCCAACATTTTATTTGCTGTTGAATTTGACCGCCGTTATCGCAATCTGGGTATTCGCGCTTGCGCTATTCACCCCGGTAATATTGCTACTAACTTGAGCCGCAATATGTCAGCTGAAGATCAAGCCGAAATTGGCACCATGATCAATTCACTTAACCAGCAAGCCGGTTTATCCAGTTTAGAAACTAAAACAATCCCACAAGGTGCAGCAACCACCGTATGGGCTGCTGCCATCGCTGATGCGGATGAAATTGGTGGTCAATATTGCGAAGATTGCCAAGTTGCACAAGTTAATGATGGACCGGGTTTTTTCGGTCTTCGCACTTATGCTATCGACCCACAACTTGCCAAAGCATTATGGCTAAAAAGCGAACAAATGGTTGGTGAAACATTTCCTCAGAATAGTTCACTGCCGATAACTTAATTACCCCTTTGCACGGTAAAAGTTATCTAGTCCATCCGCCCCTTTTCAATTAAGGGGCTTTCAAGCGTGTTTGCCTTTACGCGGTTTATCAACAACAAATAAACTAATCTTTATAAAGTTCCATTTTAGTTACTTTAAATGAGTATTTTTATGCTAAAGCTCTTTTTTGGTTACACTACCAGCAACCTTTACTTAATAAAAATAAAGTACCATAATAGTTACATTATCAGTTATTTTTGCATTTAAAGTCACCAAATAGGGTCTTTATATGAATAATAAAATAAATGCTATTGCACTTGCAGAGCAACTTGGAGAACGATTAAAACAGGCTCGCTTGAATCAAAACCTAATGCAATCTGAGGTCGCAGAATTTGCTGGTGTCGCACGTAAAACAGTTATCAATGCTGAGAAAGGTAAAGCGCAACTAGAAATTTTTATCGCTATCATGCAGGCTTTAAATTTAACGGAGCAACTTGATTTATTTTTACCTGCACAACCTATTTCACCTATACAACTAGCTAAATTACAAGGAAAAAAGCGCCAAAGAGCATCTGGTCAGCGACAAGAGAATGAAGAGGAGCACATTGAATGGTAATGGAAGTTATTAATGTCAATTATCATAATCAAACCATCGGTGCACTCAGTTTGGATACAGAGAGAAAGATTGGTGCTTTTGAATACGAACCCAGTTTTCTCAAAAAAGGGATTGAACTATCCCCTTTAAAAATGCCTTTGTCTTCAACAATATTTCGCTTCCCAGAATTAGACTTTAACACCTTTAAAGGCTTTTCTGGTTTAATCGCAGACTCCCTACCCGATGACTTCGGTAATGCAGTCATCGATGAAACGATTGAACATGTCTCGAAATGGCCAACGTTAGCGAAGGAATGGGATGTGCCAAAGTCATTAATCGACGAGGTAAACGCGAATTTAAGGTTGAACATTTAATAAGGCGGCAATCACTTTCCGACCATTCGATTAATACTTCTTCACGCGTAAAAACCATCTATCCATACTCTCTCTCTTAGCTAACGCTTTGTATTTTATCGCCTCTTTAATGATGCTTAGCCTTGTTCTTAATCACCTAATAAAAAATTCAATCTTCAATTATCTTACGCCTAGTAAATTGACATTACGACATCATGATGTCATGATTAACGAATGAAAATTGAACAAGAACACTCACCACTTTATGCTCAAGTCCAAGCGGCTTTAGCAGCTGACATCTCTACCGGTATTTTACCCCCCGGTAGTCAGCTCCCATCCGAAGAACAATTGGTCGAAAGGTTCAATGTCAGCCGAACGACTATCCGTAAGGCTATTGAAAACCTAGTTTCTCGTGGGCAAGTCGAAATCCGAAGAGGCAAAGGCACTTTCGTCACAGAGCCTAAAATCACACAAGAGTTGACCGAATTGACAGGCTTTGTTGAAGATATGTTGGCTCTAGGCCGTACACCAACGGCTCGTTTGCTCGGAACACAGGTCGTGCCCGCTAAAGCCGATGTCGCTAAGCAGCTTTCAGTTTCCACAGGCAGCTTGGTGATGCAAATTAAACGCGTCCGTCTAGCCGATGGTGTCGCAATGTCTTTTGATGAGACGTACCTACCACAGGAGATTGGTGAAAAGATCACTACGCATAACCTTGATGTTGAGCCAATTTTTTCTCTACTGGAAGATAAATATCACTTACCACTGACCGAAGCAGAATATCGACTTGAAGCGGTTACCGCTTCTGCTGAAGTCGCACAGGCTCTCAATATTCAGCCGGGGGGTGCTGTCTTTATGATTGAACGTACATCCTATACTCATGGGCATCGCCCTATTGATTACGAAAAACTCTATTACCGTGGCGATCTAATTCGTTTTGTGACTCGCTTGGTTCGACGTCCACGTGACCGTTCATGATAGGGAAATTAAGTCATGGGATCTTTATGGCTAGTTTTAGCTGCGTTTAGCGCAAGCGCCCTTGGCGGTGTATTAGGTATGGCAAGTGGTATCTTTATTGTACCCATCCTGATATTCATCTTTGGTATTGATATTCATATTGCGATCGGAGCAAGTCTTATTTCTGTGATTGCTTGCTCATGTGTGAGTGCTGCTCCCTTTCTTAAAAGACGCCTTGCAAATGTAAGATTGGCCATCGTTCTTGAAACGGCTACGACGATTGGAGCATTAACGGGTGTGTTTCTTATCGGAATAATTTCAACGCCAGTGTTATATGGGCTATTCGCTATTATTCTTGGGCTTTCTGCTAAACAAATGTTGACTCGAAGGCATCAAACACATCATGTCACTTCTCCACCTACAAGCTGGGCAAGTCGATTACAATTACACGCCAGCTACCCTGATCATGTCGGAAAAGAAGTCAGTTATCAAATAGGGCATTTACCACTCGGTATGTTACTTATGTACGGTGCAGGTTTACTTTCCGCACTACTCGGTATTGGTTCTGGTGTTCTTAAAATTCCTGCGATGGATTCTGCTTTACGACTCCCTCTTAAAGTTTCTTCTGCCACATCAAACTTTATGATCGGTGTTACTGCGACTGCCAGTGCCTGCGCTTATTTTGTTCGTGGTGATATCGATATTGATATTGCGGGGCCTATCACTTTAGGCTCGGTTATTGGTGCGCTCATTGGCGCGCGCTTACTGATGTGGTTACCAGCGGAAAAATTGCGGATCTTTTTCGTCATCATTCTCGCACTATTGGCAGTTCAAATGCTGTTAAGTGCTTTTGATATCCAACTTTTGGTTGAGTCTGTGTAGAATGAAGAAGCTCACAAGAAATATAGAAATACGGGATCAACTTATTGCGAATTTGCTCTGGTATGGTACATGGTTTGCGACAGTACTGATAGCCATCGGCGTTATTATCAATGCACTTGCTGCCTATTTCCCATTATCATTCGGCGGTTATCCCATCATAAAAATAGGTATTATTTTATTTATATTTCTTCCTGTTGCTCGAGTCATACTCATGCTAGTGCTATTTTTACGTGAGCACGATTATCTCTACGCTACGATTGCTTGTTTTGTTCTATGTACAATAGCGGCAGGTGTATTTATTGAAATAGACCTCCCCTAGCCTGACGTGTTGTCTATTCTTCTTGGATCACAAAAGTTTATACGTCTGTTTTAGAGCCTTCTCTGTAGAAAATAAGGAACATTATTCACCAGATGGAAAAACTAGCCCAGATGGGAGTTTAGCGTACTTTAGCAATAACTAATCATAATCCTAAAGCAAATTCATTATATGTTTGATAAAAAGGAAACTCTCTATCCTGAATTTCAAAGAATAAAATGAAACGGTTCTATTTATATTTTTTGTTATTATTTTCAATATCATTACATGCTAATGAGCAATGCGATCTTATCGCTTCTATATATGGTGCTGAAGCTGGATTTAATTACCAAACAATGGTAGTCAAAGACGGAAGTAGAGCTTATTTTTATTCTGCACCGGATAAGAATTGCCGATTAGCAACATTTATTATTTCAGGTGATCAAGTAGAAGTCTTCCGTGAAATTGGTGAAATAAAGGGTGTAGAGTATTTATATATTCGTTATCGAGATATAAATAATCAATTTGTCACAGGATGGGTACAAGCACAATTTTTTCAAAGTCTGAAAAGTAAAATCACAACCTCTAAAAAGTGTGCGAATATAAAAGAACAACAAATCGGTATTAGTTTTCCTGTAAAGAATAATCACTATCAAATTATCGGTAATAAAAAAGCGAATTTTTACTCAGCACCTGATGACTCATGCATCGTTGACGACGTATTTGTTATCCCTGGAGACCAAGTTTCAGGTCAAGAAGATGCTGAAGGTACATTTATTCTTGTTAATTATTATACATCAACGGGTGAAATTGTTAGAGGATGGATAAAAAAAGAGCGGTTATGGCAGTTAAATCATGGTGACAGTTATCGCAATGATATTAATCCATCCAGCCTTGATTTAGCGATTAGAGTTGTTTCGCTCTGGATGAATGTAGAATATTCCTGCCACTTTTATGAAGGTATAAATGATAATAATAGGTTTCGTTTATTAGTACGTGAAGATCACCAGTCGTCGCGCTGTCGAGGGGGAGGTGCTGATCCAGAAACCACTCCCGTTGTCGCTTATTTTGATATTGATAAAATAACAGGTGAAGTCGACTTTGATGGGCTAAACAAT